>NZ_JBIWPA010000002.1:196792-535298 GCF_044768035.1 Kitasatospora sp. NPDC101176 | reverse complement strand
AAGTCCGCACCCGCGTAGTCGGAGATCCCGTTCCAACCGCCCGTGCCGATCTCCACCCGGTCCCCCAGGCCACGCCCCGTGCCCGGGTACAGCCAGAGCTTGCCGGTGGACTTCTCGGTGGCGACGATGTCGTCCTTGCCGTCCCTGTTCATGTCCCCCGGGCTGACGATCTTGTTCATCCCGTTCCAGCCGCCGGACCCGATCTCCACCCGCTTGCCGAGGGCGCCGCCGAGGCCGGGGTACAGCCACAGCTTCCCGGTGGAGTTCTCGCTCGCCACGACGTCGGCCACGCCGTCGCCGGTGAAGTCGCCCACGGCGGTGTTGTTCATGCCGTTCCAGCCACCGCTGCCGAGCTCGATCCGGCCTTCGACGCCGTGGCCGTTGCCCGGGTACAGCCAGAGCTTGCCGGTGGACTTCTCGGTGGCGACGATGTCGTCCCCGCCGTCGCCGTTGAGGTCGCCCACGGCCAGGTTGCTCATGCCGTTCCAGCCGCCGGAGCCGATCATCACCCGGCTCCCCAGCGCCCCCGTGCCGGTGCCCGGGTAGGAGAACAGCTTTCCGGTGGACACCTCGACGGCCACCAGGTCCTTCTTGCCGTCGCCGTTGAAGTCACCCGCCGTCAGGTTGGTCATCCCCGGGTCGGACGGCCCCGCCGGGTACGGGTCCGCGTGGTCGGTGGAGAGCCCGGTGCCGGGGCTGCAGGTCCACGCGCCGGCCCCCTGGTCGGCGAGGATCCTCTCGGCGATCAGGATCTGTTCCTTCTTGGTCGCCTGGTGCGGGTAGGCCGCGTACTGGGTGCCGCCGTAGTGCCGCCAGTTGGCCTCGTTGATCTGCAGGCCGCCGTAGTAGCCGTTCCCGGTGTTGATGGACCAGTTGCCGCTGCTCTCGCAGGCCGCCACCTTGTCCCAGGTGCTGACGGAGGCGGCGCCGGCGGTTCCGGCGGTTGCGGCGACGACGAGGGGTGCGAGGCTCAGCGCGAGGACGGCGGTGCTCCTGCGCACGCGGGACCGTGCGGGCGTACGGGTCTGTGCGGACATGGGTGTTCTCCCCCTGGAGGTGGTGCAGAGCAAGTGGGTTCGGGACGGTGCCGCGGCCTACCAGCCGCCGGAGCCGATCTCGGTGCGGGAGCTCAGGCCGCTGCCGGTGCCCTTGTACAGGTAGAGCTTCCCGGTCTCGCCCGGGTCGGAGTCCACGGCCGCGAGGTCACCGATGCCGTCACCGGTGAAGTCCGCACCCGCGTAGTCGGAGATCCCGTTCCAACCGCCCGTGCCGATCTCCACCCGGTCCCCCAGGCCACGCCCCGTGCCCGGGTACAGCCACAGCTTGCCCGTCGACGTCTCGGTGGCGACCAGGTCGTCCTTGCCGTCCCGGTTCATGTCCCCCGGGCTGACGATCTTGTTCATCCCGTTCCAGCCACCGGACCCGATCTCCACCCGGTCACCCACACCGCTGCCCGTCCCCGGGTACAGCCACAGCTTCCCCGTCGAGTTCTCACTGGCCACGACGTCGTCCTTGCCGTCACCGTTGAAGTCACCCACCGCGGTGTTGTTCATCCCGTTCCAGCCACCGGACCCGATCTCCACCCGGTCACCCACACCGCTGCCCGTGCCCGGGTACAGCCACAGCTTGCCCGTCGACTTCTCCGTCGCCACGATGTCGTCCCGACCGTCCCGGTTCAGGTCGCCCACCGCCAGGTTGCTCATCCCGTTCCAGCCACCGGAACCGATCATCACCCGGCTCCCCAACGTCCCCGTCCCCGTCCCGGGGTAGGAGAACAGCTTGCCGGTGGACACCTCGACGGCCACCAGGTCCTTCTTGCCGTTCCCGTTGAAGTCACCCGCCGTCAGGTTGGTCATCCCCGGGTCGGAGGGCCCGTCCTCGCGGATGGACTTGTTGCGGACCGGCACGTAGGTGCCGTAGCCGGGGTAGTAGGGGTAGGGGATCTCGCGGTAGTGGACGCCGCTGCCGGTGAACTCGTAGCCCATGTAGTGGCTGGAGTCGGTCCACTTCTCGAACAGCACGACGTGGCCGTTGGCGCCGCTGTTGTCGTTGAGCAGCGCGTCGCCGGCCTTGAGATCGCCCTTGCCGATCTGCTCGGTGACGCCGCGCGGGCCGAAGGTGTCGGTGGTCAGCGAGTCGTCGAGCTTCCAGGCCATCGAGACGTAGCCGGAGCAGTCGGTGCGGTACCCGTTGTGCGAGCCGGTCCAGCTGTAGTCGAGGCCGATGCCGACCCAGGTCTTGGCGCGCCGGATGGCCTCACTGCGGGTGACGGCCGGGGCCAGGACGGACGCGGCCGCCGACGAGGCCCCGGCGGCGGGCGCCTGGGCGGCCCCGACCGGCTGGCCCGCGCCACCGTACTCGCCGCCCGCGACGGCGGTGGCGGCGGGATCGGCGGCGAACGCGGTGCCGCCCTGGACGACCAGGCCGAGGGAGAGCGAGCCGGCCAGCCCGAGGGCGACGGCGGACGTGCGGAGATAGGCCTTGCGGGGCATGGATGCTCCTGGAAGTGGCATGCGGAGGACCGGCGCGGCGCGCAGGCGCCCGGATCACCGGAAGAAGGAACGCCGGGGTGAGTCCGGCGGGAAGGAGCGCCGGAGAGGCCCCGGCACGAAGGGACGCCGGCGGGACACCGGCAGGAAGGAACGCCGGAGCGGCTCCGGCAGGATGCGGACGGCCGTCAGCCGGCGACGGTGACGCGCCAGGCCCGGAAGGCCGGGGAGCGCGAGAGCGCGGCGGAACAGAGGGCCAGCGAGTGGGCGGGGGCATGGTCGCCACTTCCGCCGCTGGTGAAGACGACGAGGTCGATGGAGTCCTGACGGGCTCTCGACTGGACGTGCTCCAGGCCGGCGCCGGGATCGGCGTGGGCCCAGAGCACGTCCTTCAGGACGTGGGCGTCGGCGTCGCTGGCCGGTCGCCGGTCGGGGCTGGTGAGCGTCAGGCGGACGATGTGCATCGGGTCGGGTTCGAGCGGCCGTCGCCGGCGGCGGCAGTCACTTCTTGTTGTCCCAGCTGATGCTGCCCGGGTCGCCCAGGCCGGGCTTGCCCTGGCCGCCCGCGCCCGCCCCACCCGTGCCGGGGTCGCCCGTACCGGGGTCGCCCGCCGCGGACACGCCGGCTGCGGACACGCCCGCCACGGTGTCCGGTGCGGCGGCGACGGCGGTGACGGCCGGCAGGGCGAGCGTGGCCACGACTGCCGCGGTCGCGAGGACGCCGGGAACGCGAGCGGAGATCCGCATGGAGAACAACCCCCTGGTTGCTGGTCGGTCGGTTCGTCGGGACGGACGGCTCTGGCCCCCGTCGTCCCGCCCGGCCCGGGGCTCGGCGCCCCTGCGGCTCGGTGATCCATATCCTGCAGGCCCGACCGGCGCGCCGGAAGGCCTTTCCCGCGACAGCATCAGGCCTGGCAGCATCGCGCCACGACCGGCGGCCCCGGTCCGGCGGCCCCGGCCCAGCAGCCCCTGCCGCCCCACCGATGCACCGTCAGATCTCCTTGCACACGCATGAGTGAACTGTGAGAATCACGCAGACGGCCTTGACACGACCTGGCCGCGCGCATCGGCGAATCCGGGGGGAATCGTGCTCGAAGTGCTGGGACTGGACCCGGCGGCGGAGGCCGTCTACGCGGCCCTGCTGGTCGAGCCCGGGTGCGGGGTCGCCGACCTCTGCCGCCGCCTGCGGCTCTCGGAGACAGCCGCGCGGGAGGCCCTCGACCGGCTCGCGGACCTGACGCTGCTGCGCCCCTCCCAGGAGGTCGACGGCGCGCTGCGCCCGGTCAGCCCGGCGGTCGGCCTGGAGGCCGTCATCCGCCGCCAGGAGGACGACCTCGCCCGCCGCCAGCAGGAGTTGGCCGCCAGCAAGGCCGCCGTGGCCCGGGCCGTCGCCGCCTACGCCGACCTGATGCCCAACACCACCTCGGAGGCGACCGAGCGGCTGGTCGGGATGGACGCGATCCAGGCCAAGCTCGAGACGCTGGCGCGCGGCCTGCGGGAGGAGTTCCTCGCCGCCATCTCGGGCGGGGCGCAGTCCCAGGCCAGCATGGACGCCGCCCGTCCGCTCGACCGGGACGCGCTGGAGCGCGGGGTCGCCATGCGGACGCTGTACCAGGACAGCGTCCGCAACGACCAGGCCACCCACGCGTACGCCCAGTGGCTGACCGGGCTGGGCGGCCAGGTGCGGACGGCTCCCCTGCTGCCGCCGCGGCTGCTGGTCTTCGACCGGCACACCGCCGTCGTCCCGATCGACCCGACCCGGACGAGGCTGGGGGCGCTCTGCACCAGCGAGCCCGGGCTGGTCGCCTCGCTGGTCGCCCTGTTCGAGCAGGCCTGGTCCACGGCCGTGCCACTCGGCGCCGACCAGCCCACCCATCACGACACCGGCCTCACCCCGGCCGAACGCGACCTGCTCCGGCTGCTCGGGACGGGTCTGACGGACGAGGGCGCCGGCAAGCGGCTCGGCATCTCGGTGCGCACCGTGCGCCGCCAGATGTCCGCCCTGATGGAGCGGCTCGACGCCGCCAGCCGCTTCGAGGCCGGGCTGAAGGCGGCGCAGCGGGGCTGGCTGTAGCCGCCCGCCGGGGCCCCGCCCAGCCCGAGCCGCCGAATCCGCGAGGTCAGCCGTGTCCCGGCTGCGGATGTCAGTGGTCGGGTGCAGACTCGCAGGTGGCCGGGAAGGGGGCGTGTGCGCGTCCTCGGGGGGCCGTTCCGGTCACTTCTCCGTCGAAGGGGCACCACCTCATGCTCACCACCGACTTTCCCGCCGGCGCACCCTGCTGGATCGACCTCGGCAGCCCGGACGTGGCGGCCACCGCCGAGTTCTACGGCAAGGTGTTCGGCTGGACGTTCGAGTCCGCCGGTCCGGAGACGGGCGGTTACGGGTTCCTCCAGCTGAACGGCAGGACGGTCGCGGCGGTCGGCCCACTGCAGGACCAGGGCGCCAGGTCCGCGTGGACGACGTACTTCCACACCCCGGACGCGGACGCCACCGTGAAGGCCGTCGAGCAGGCCGGCGGCACGGTGCGGGTGCCGGCGATGGACGTGATGACGGCCGGTCGGATGGCGCAGCTGACGGACCCGCAGGGCGCCGAGTTCGCGGTCTGGCAGCCGGGTGACGTCCGCGGCCTGGACGTGGTGTCGGAGGACGCCACGCTGGTCTGGTCGGAGCTGCACAGCGCCGACCCGGAGGCCGGCTTCGGCTTCTACCGGGCGCTCTTCGGCTGGCGGGTGGAGAACTTCGAGCCGTCGCCGGGCATGAACTACCGGGTGCTCTCCACGGCCGACGGCGACCAGCAGGCCACCAGCTTCGGCGGCATCGCGCCGGTCATGTCCGCGGAGCAGCCGTCCGCGTGGACGCCGTACTTCGCCGCGGACGACGTGGACGCGGTGATCGCGAGGGCGACGGCGGCCGGCGGATCGGTGATGATGCCGGCCGAGGACGTGCCGAACGTGGGCCGTCTCGCCTGGCTGGCGGATCCGAACGGCGCCCCGTTCGCGCTGATCAAGGGTGAGCCCCGGCAGTCCTGAACCCCGACAGTCCTGAACCCCGACAGTCCTGGACGCCGGCAGTCCTGGCCCCCGGCAGTCCAGAGTCCCGACAGTCCCGGATCCCGGCAGGACCCCGGAGCCCCACCCCCACCCCGACGCCCGCCGACGACCGCACACACCGAGGGCCCGCCGCACCGGCACCACACCGGCACGACGGGCCCTCGGGCCTGCCTCAGCGCACCGGGTGCCCGGCCTCGCGCAGCGCGTCCTTGACCTCGCCGATCCGCAGGTCGCCGAAGTGGAAGACGCTGGCGGCGAGCACCGCGTCGGCGCCCGCCTCGACGGCCGGCGCGAAGTCGGCGAGCCGGCCGGCGCCGCCGGAGGCGATCACGGGCACCGAGACGGCCTTGCGGACGGCCCGGATCATCTCCAGGTCGTAGCCGTCCTTGGTGCCGTCGGCGTCCATGGAGTTCAGCAGGATCTCGCCGGCGCCGAGCTCGGCGGCGCGGCCGGCCCATTCGACGGCGTCGAGGCCGGTGCCGCGGCGGCCGCCGTGGGTGGTGACCTCGTAGCCGGAGGCGGTCTCGGTGCCGGGCGGGCAGCGCCGGGCGTCGACGGAGAGCACCAGGACCTGCCGGCCGAAGCGCCGGGCGATCTCGCGGACGAGCTCCGGACGGGCGATGGCGGCGGTGTTGACGCCGACCTTGTCCGCGCCGGCCCGCAGCAGCTTGTCGACGTCCTCGACGGCGCGGATGCCGCCGCCGACGGTGAGCGGGATGAAGACCTGCTCGGCGGTGCGGCGGACCACGTCGTAGGTGGTCTCCCGATCCCCGGAGGAGGCGGTGATGTCGAGGAAGGTCAACTCGTCGGCGCCCTCGGCGTCGTAGAGCTTGGCCATCTCCACCGGGTCACCGGCGTCGCGCAGGTTCTGGAAGTTGACGCCCTTGACCACCCGCCCGGCGTCGACGTCCAGGCAGGGGATGACACGTACGGCGAGGGTCACGGCTGTTTGCCTTCCAGGGTCTTTGCCAGCCCGGTGCGGTGGGCGTCGAGCTCGACCTCGACCATCATCCGGGAGTCGATCAGGCCCTCGACCACCACCATGGTGGCCACCGGGCGGGCGGCGTCGAAGAGTTCGCGGTGGGCGCGGCCCACCTCGTCGGCGTCGCGGACGTGGGTGATGTACATCCGGGTGCGGACCACGTCGTCCGCCGTCAGACCGTACGCGGCGAGGGCCCGCAGCCCGACGCCGAACGCGGCGAGGGTCTGCCGGTACGGGTCGCCCTCGTGCTCGATCCGGCCGTCCACCCAGGCGGTGGTGCCGGCCACGTGCACGTGGTCCCCGGCGGCGACGGCCCGCGAGTAGCCGAAGGCGTCCTCCCAGGGGGAGCATCCGGCGACCTTGCCGCGTACGATCCGACGTTCCGTCATCCTGAAACCGCCTCCAGGGCCTCTTCGAGGGTGAACTTCTGCTCGTAGAGTGCCTTGCCCACGATGGCGCCCTCGACACCCTCGCCGACCAGGCCGGCGATGGCCCGCAGGTCGTCCAGGGAGGAGACGCCGCCGGAGGCGACGACCGGGCGGTCGGTGGCGGCGCAGACGTCGCGCAGCAGCTGCAGGTTGGGGCCGGTCAGGGTGCCGTCCCGGTTGACGTCGGTGACGACGTAGCGGGCGCAGCCCTCCTGGTCGAGCCGGGCGAGGACGTCGAAGAGCTCGCCGCCGTCGCGGGTCCAGCCGCGGCCGCGCAGGGTGGTGCCGACGACGTCCAGGCCGACGGCGATCTTGTCGCCGTGCTCGGCGATGGCCTTGGCGACCCACTCGGGGGCCTCCAGGGCGGCGGTGCCGAGGTTGACGCGGGTGCAGCCGGTGGCGAGCGCGTTGGCGAGCGACTCGTCGTCGCGGATGCCGCCGGACAGCTCGACCTTGATGTCGAGGCGGCCGGTGACCTCCTTGAGCAGCGCGTAGTTGGTGCCGGTGCCGAAGGCGGCGTCGAGGTCCACCAGGTGCAGCCACTCGGCGCCGGCGTTCTGCCAGGCGAGGGCGGCGGCCAGCGGCTCGCCGAAGGAGGTCTCGGTGCCGGAGGCGCCCTTGACCAGGCGGACGGCCTGGCCGTCGCGGACGTCGACGGCGGGAAGCAGTTCGAGGCTCATTGTCAGGACTCTTCTGTCGTCAGAGGGTCGTCAGAGGGTGTCGACCCAGTTGGTCAGGAGGGCGGCGCCGGCGTCGCCGGACTTCTCGGGATGGAACTGGGTGGCCCAGAGCGGGCCGTTCTCGACGGCCGCGACGAACGGCTGTCCGTGCGTGGCCCAGGTGACGAGCGGGGCGTTGATCCGCTCGCTGTGGATCTCCAGCTCCCAGTGCCGCACCCCGTAGGAGTGGACGAAGTAGAAGCGGGTCTGCGGGTCCAGGCCGGCGAACATCCGGCTGCCGGCGGGCGCGTCCACGGTGTTCCAGCCCATGTGCGGGACGACGGGGGCGTCCAGCGGCTCGACGGTGCCGGGCCACTCGTCGCAGCCGGCGGTCTCGACGCCGTGTTCGACGCCCCGCTCGAAGAGGATCTGCATGCCGACGCAGATGCCCATGACGGGGCGGCCCCCGGCGAGGCGGCGCCCGACGATCCAGTCGCCGCGGACGGACTTCAGGCCGCGCATGCAGGCCTCGAAGGCGCCGACGCCGGGGACGAGCAGGCCGTCCGCGTTCATCGCGGCGTCGTAGTCGGAGGTGACGGTGACGTCCGCTCCGGTCCGTTCGAGCGCGCGCTGCGCCGAGCGGAGGTTGCCCGATCCGTAGTCGAGGACGACGACGTTCTTGCCCATGTTCAGGTGTCCAGTCTCTCTGCGTGTCCGGAGGGCGGCGTGCCTACAGGCGCATGGCGCCGGCGGCCAGGCACATCACCGAGCCGAGCGCGAGCACCAGGATGACGCCCTTGGGCAGCTTCTGCTTCCAGAACGAGATCACGCCGCCGGCCAGGAAGAGGCCGACGAACAGGAGGGCGACGGCGGTCTTGCTCACAGGGCCCCCTTGGTGGACGGGAGGATGCCGGCCGCGCGCACGTCGCGCTCGGAGGCGTAGCGCAGGGCCCGGGCCAGGGCCTTGAACTGGCACTCCACGATGTGGTGGGCGTTGCGCCCGTACGGGACGTGGACGTGCAGGGCTATCTGCGCCTGGGCGACGAAGGACTCCAGGATGTGGCGGGTCATCGTGGTGTCGTAGCTGCCGATCATCGGCGCCATGTTCTCGGGCTCGGTGTGCACCAGGTAGGGCCGGCCGGAGAGGTCGACGGTGACCTGGGCGAGCGACTCGTCCAGCGGCACCGTGCAGTTGCCGAAGCGGTAGATGCCGACCTTGTCGCCGAGGGCCTGCTTGAAGGCGGCACCGAGCGCGAGGGCGGTGTCCTCGATGGTGTGGTGGGTGTCGATGTGCAGGTCGCCGTCGGTCTTGACGGTGAGGTCGAACAGACCGTGGCGGCCGAGCTGGTCGAGCATGTGGTCGTAGAACCCGACGCCCGTCGAGATGTCGGTCCTTCCGGTGCCGTCGAGATCGATCTCGACGAGGACCGAGGTCTCCTTCGTGGTGCGCTCAACGCGTCCGATGCGGGACATTCGGGGTTACAGCTCCTGACTGGCTGCGCGCGCGGAGCGCGCACGATCAAGGGTGGGGGCGGGAGACTGGACGGCCTTGGCGACGGCCTCCAGGAAGGCGTCGTTCTCAGCCGGGGTGCCGGCGGTGACGCGCAGCCACCCGGGGACGCCGTTGTCGCGGACCAGGACGCCCTGGTCGAGGATGGCCTGCCAGACCGCGTGGGTGTCGGCGAAGCGGCCGAACTGGACGAAGTTGGCGTCCGAGTCGGTGACCTCCAGGCCGAGGCCGCGCAGCGCGTCCACCAGCCGGTCGCGTTCGGCCTTGAGCCGGCCGACGTAGCCGAGCAGGGTGTCGGTGTGCTCCAGGCAGGCCAGCGCGGTGGCCTGGGTGACGGCCGACAGGTGGTAGGGCAGCCGGACCAGCTGGACGGCGTCCACCACCGCGGCGTCGGCGGCCAGGTAGCCCAGGCGCAGCCCGGCCGCACCGAAGGCCTTGGACATGGTGCGGGTGACGACCAGGTTGGGGCGGCCCTCGATCAGCGGCAGCAGCGAGGCCCGGTGCGAGAACTCGACGTACGCCTCGTCGACGACGACCAGGCTGGGCCGGGCGGCCTGCGCGGCCTCGTAGAGCCGCAGCACGGTGTCGGCGGCGACGGCGGTGCCGGTCGGGTTGTTCGGCGAGCAGACGAAGACCACGTTGGGCCGGTGCTCGGCGATCGCGGCGACGGCGGCGTCCACGTCGATGGTGAAGTCGTCGTTGCGCGGGCCGGAGGTCCAGGCGGTGCCGGTGCCCCGGGAGATCAGCGCGTGCATCGAGTAGGAGGGCTCGAAGCCGAGCGCGCTGCGGCCGGGGCCGCCGAAGGTCTGCAGCAGCTGCTGGAGCACCTCGTTGGAGCCGTTGGCGGCCCAGACCTGCTCGCGGGCGACGGTGAACCCGGTGGTGCGGCCGAGGTAGGCGGCGAGCCCTTCGCGCAGTTCGACCGCGTCCCGGTCGGGGTAGCGGTTGAGGTCGCGGGCGGCCTCGGCGACGCGCTCGGCGATCCGGGCGACCAGCTCCTCGGGCAGCCGGTACGGGTTCTCGTTGGTGTTCAGCTGGACGGGCACGTCGAGCTGCGGTGCGCCGTACGGGGACTGTCCGCGCAGTTCGTCGCGGATGGGGAGGTCGTCAATGGCGGTCACGAGCCGGGCACCGTCCAATCGAAGCGGGCCTTGATGGCGTCGCCGTGACCGGGCAGGTCCTCGGCGTCGGCGAGGTTGACGACGTGCGCGGCGACGTCCGCGAGCGCGTCCCGGTCGTACTCGACGACCTGGACGCCGCGCAGGAAGGTCTGGACGGACAGGCCGGCCGAGTGGCAGGCGCAGCCGCCGGTGGGCAGCACGTGGTTGGAGCCGGCCGCGTAGTCGCCCAGCGAGACCGGGGTCCAGCGGCCGATGAAGACGGCGCCGGCGTTGACGACCCGGTCGGCGACCGCGTGCGGGTCCCGGGTCTGGATCTCCAGGTGCTCGGCCGCGTAGGCGTTGACGACGGCGAGGCCCTGGTCCAGGTCGTCGACCAGGATGATGCCGGACTGCTTGCCGCCGAGCGCCTCGGCGACCCGCTCGGCGTGCTTGGTCCGGGCGACCTGCTCGGCCAGCTCGGCCTCGACCGCGTCGGCCAGCGCCGCCGAGTCGGTGACCAGCACCGAGCCGGAGGTCGGGCCGTGCTCGGCCTGGCTGATCAGGTCGGCGGCCACGTCGGAGGCCAGCGCGCTGTCGTCGGCGAGGACGGCGATCTCGGTCGGGCCGGCCTCCGAGTCGATGCCGATCCGGCCGGCGAAGAGGCGCTTGGCGGCGGCCACGTAGATGTTGCCGGGGCCGGTGACCATCGTGACGGGGGCGCACTCCTCGGTGCCCAGCGCGAACATCGCCACGGCCTGGGCGCCGCCGACCGCGTAGACCTCGTCCACGCCGAGCAGCGCGCAGGCCGCCAGGATCGTCGGGTGCACCCGGCCGCCGAACTCGCGCTGCGGCGGGGAGGTGACGGCGATGGCGCGCACGCCGGCCTCCTGGGCCGGGACGACGTTCATCACCACGGAGGACGGGTAGACCGCCAGGCCGCCCGGCACGTACAGGCCGACCCGCTCCACCGGCACCCACCGCTGGGTGACGGTGCCGCCGGGCACCACCTGCGTGGTGTGCCCGGTGCGGCGCTGGTCGGCGTGCACCGTGCGGGCCCGGCGGATGGACTCCTCCAGGGCGGCCCGCACCTTCGGGTCCAGCGTCTCCAGGGCCTCGGCCAGCTGCCCGGCGGGGACGCGGGTGGACTCCAGCCGGACGCCGTCGAAGCGTTCGGTGATCTCGATGACGGCCGCGACCCCGCGATGGCGTACGTCCTCGGCGATCGGTCGCACCTTCTCCAGGGCGGCCGCGACGTCGAACTCGGCACGGGGCAGCAGGTCACGCGGGTCGTCCAGCGAGCCGCGGAGGTCGATTCGAGAGATCACGCCACCCAGTGTAAGGAGTGGCCGGAATCGCTGGTCCCGTATTTCAGTCCGTGATACGAAAGGCGAGACGACCGGGGGGACGGGGGAAACCATGGCGGAGCACGCTCCGGAGGGCTGGACCGACACCGAGCAGGAGCTCTGGGAGGCCTTCCGCCAGGGTGACGTGTACGACCGGCGGTGCGGGGCCCACGCCACCGACGACCCCTTCGGCGACGCCGTCTGGGGCGCCGGGCGCACCGTCCGGGCCGAGGTCCTCGCCCACCTGCTGCTGGCCGGCCCGGCCGCCGCGCCGGGCCGGGTGTCCTCGCTGCGGATGACGGGCGTGCGGGTGACCGGGGCGCTCAACCTGGCGGGCGGCGCCATCCGCCAGTACGTCGAGCTGCGCGAGTGCCGCTTCGAGCAGAAGATCCTGATCTCCGAGGCGGAGGCCAGCACCCTGCGCTTCGTCGACTGCCTGGCCCCGCGGATGGAGGCCTCCCGGCTGGCCACCACCGGGGACCTCCACCTGGCCCGGTGCCGAATACGCGAGGGCGTCCGGCTGACGGACGCCAGGATCGGCACCGATCTGCTGCTCAACCAGACGCGGCTCGGCTGCGACCGCTTCGGCCGCGCGCTCTCCGCCGACGGCATGACCGTCCACCAGGACTTCGAGGCCGACCGGATCGAGGTCCACGGCGAGCTGAGCCTGCGCACCGCCCGGATCGGGGGCCGACTCTCGCTGCGCGGCGCCCAGCTGCACGCCGTCCCGGACAACCGCATCTGCCTCAACGCCGTCCGCATCACCGTCGGCCACACCTGCTACCTGACCAGCTCCCTCGACGGCGGCTGGTTCGGCTCCCGCAGCTACTACGGCTCCGGCTACGGGCAGACGCCGCCGCCCGACGCGCCGGGCCTGCCGTTCCGCGCCCACGGCCAGGTCCGGCTCTCCGACGCCCGCTTCGACGGCGCCTGCCTGATCTCCGGGGAATTCCACCTGGAGGGTGACGACGAGCTGTCGCTGCGCCGCATCCACACCCCCGAGTTGCGGTTCACCTGCCGGATGCGGCCCACCGGCACCGTCTCGCTCTCCCGGGCCCGGGTCGGCAACCTGGTCGACGCCCCGGACGCCTGGCCGCTCGGCCGGCACCTCGGCCTCAACGGTTTCGTCTACGAGAACCTGCGCCCGGCCGCGCCCTTCACCGTCCAGCAGCGGATCGCCTGGCTGGAGGGGTCCACCACCGAGTTCCAGCCGGAGTCCTACGAGCAGCTCGCCGCCGCGCTGCGCCGCGACGGCGCCGACGACGACGCCCGCGAGGTGCTCTACGCCAAGCAGCGCCGCCGCCGCCGGACCCTGCCGCTGCCGGCCCGGATCTGGGGCCTGGTCCAGGACGTCGGCGTCGGCTACGGCTACCGGCCCGGCCGGGCGGGCCTGTGGCTGCTGCTCGCCTGGGCGCTCGGCAGCGTCTGGTTCGCCACCCACCGGTTGGCCCCGCTGAAGGCCGACGAGAGCCCGCACTGGAACCCGGTGCTGTACACGCTGAGCCAGCTGGTCCCCGTCGTCGACCTCGGCCAGCAGGGCTGGAACCCGGGCGGCCTCAGCCAGTACGTCTCGGCGGGGCTGGTCATCGTGGGCTGGTTGCTGGCCACCACGGTCGTCGCCGGAGCCTCGCGGATGCTCCAACGGGGATAGCGGGTGCTCCGGCGGGGGTGGCGGACGCTCCGGCGGGGCCGACCGCGGGGCGCCGGGGGCGTGCGGGGAACTACGCTGTCCGCCGTGACAGAACGGCTGCCGCTCTTCCCGCTGAACAACGTGCTCTACCCGGGCCTCGTGCTGCCCCTGAACGTCTTCGAGGAGCGCTACCGCCGTCTCGTCGCCGACCTGCTCGAACTCCCGGCCGACACTCCGCGCCGCTTCGGCGTGCTCGCCATCAAGGACGGCCGGGAGGTCGCCCCGGTCCGCCCGGGGGACGGCCCGGCGGGGCCGCTGGACGGCCTGGGCACCGTCACCGGGGATCCGCTGGAGGCGGTCTTCCCCGTCGGCTGCGTCGCCGACGTCGCCTCCGTCCAGGAGCAGCCGGACGGCCGGTACGAGCTGCTGGTCACCGGCACGACCCGGTTCCGGCTCCGCTCGGTGGACGTCTCCGGCCCGTACCTGACCGGCGAGGCCGAGCTGGTCGAGGAGGCCCCAGGCGAGGGCTCCGGCGCGCTCGCGGCCGAGGTGGAGCGGGCCTTCCGGGTCTACCAGAAGCGCCTCGCCGGCGCCCGCGAGGCGAGCACCGTCGGCCGCCAGGAGCTCCCCGACGACCCGCAGGTGCTGTCCTACCTGGTCGCCGCGGCCTCGGTGTTCGAGACCCCGGTCAAGCAGCAGCTGCTGGCCTGCCCGGACACCGCCCAGCGGCTGCGCGCCGAACTCGACCTGCTGCGCCGGGAGACCTCGGTGCTCAGCTGGCTGCCGTCGCTGCCCGCGGTCGACCTCACCCGCCAGTCCTTCAGCCCCAACTAGCACAGCCCCGACGAGCCCCACCCGGATCGCGCACGACCCGGACACGCACAGCACCGACGAGCACAGCCCCGACGAGCCAGGGATCCCGTGATGGCGAGGAAAGCGAAGAAGGGCGGGCAGGGAACGCCCGCGACCGTGGCCCTGGAGGGCGCCGCGGTCCCGTTCACCGTGCACGCCTACGAGCACGACCCGGCCGCAGCCTCCTACGGCGGCGAGGCCGCCGAGGCGCTGGGCGTGACCGCCGAGCGGGTCTTCAAGACCCTGGTCGCCGACGTGGACGGCGTGCTCACCGTCGGCGTGGTCCCGGTGGCCGGGCAGCTCGACCTCAAGGCCCTGGCCGCCGCCGTCGGCGGCAAGCGCGCCGCGATGGCCGATCCGGCGGCCGCCGAGCGCAGCAGCGGCTACGTCCGCGGCGGCATCTCCCCGCTGGGCCAGCGCCGCCCGCTGCGCACCGTGGTCGACGACAGCGCCCTCACCCACCCGACCGTCTACGTCTCGGCGGGCCGCCGCGGTCTGGAGGTCGAGCTCGCCCCCGCCGACCTGGTGGCACTGACGGGGGCCGCCACCGCCGCGATCGCCCGCTGAGCCCGGCGGGAACCCCCCACCGGGCCGCCGCGGCCCGGCGTCAGGACAGACCCTAGGCCCGGTCCTCGGGCCCCGAGGTGCCTCCGCCCGGGAACCCGCCCGCCGGCCCCTGCGGCTGCCCGTAGGACTGCCCGTACGGCTGTCCCTGCGGCTGCCCGGGGTACGGCTCCGGCTGCTGTCCGTGCGGGGCCGGCCCGGCCCAGTACGGCGGCGGGTCCTCCTCCCGCTTCCCGAAGGCCGCCGAGAGCGCCAGCAGCACCACCATGGCCGCCATCGGCCAGGCCAGCAGCGCCCCCATCGCCCCCAGGTCGATGCCCGCGTCGAAGTGTCCGCCGTTGCCGACCCGGCGGGCCTCGCCGATCAGGTTGTCGCTGGGCCCGAGCCACCGCCCCAGCCGCCAGGCGCCGACGGAGCCGAGCAGCCCGCCGATCACGAGCCCGAGGGTGACCCCGATGCCGCCGCCGCGCCGCCGGGTGACGAGGAAGGCCCCGAGCGCGGTGAGGATGCCGGCGCCGAGCCCGGCGAGCACGAAGACGGCGTCGGCGCCGGCCCGCTGCTCGCCCTCGGGGTCGGCGTAGAGGATCCGGTCACCGTCCACGACCAGCGGCACCTTGGGCGCCAGCCAGGCCCACACGCCGGCCATGACCAGCCCGACCAGGATGCAGACGAGCACGGTGCCCGCGCCGATCCGCAGTTCCGGCAGCAGCCGTTCCATGAGCCGGGGCCCCGCGGGGGGCTCCGCGGCCGGGCCGGCCGGGGGCTCCTGGGTCCCGGCGTCCGGGGCCGGCGGCGCGAACGGGTCGGGGGTGGCGCCCGGCACCGCGTCCACGTCGGCGCGGGTGGGATCCGGAGGTGTGTTCGGTACGGTCACGGGCCCCATCGTTTCACGACGGCTGCTCCGGCGGGCCCTGCACCGCTCCCCCGGGGCCGGGGAGGGCCGGGCGGGGCGGCCGGTGCCCGGCGGTGTTCAGCGGGCGACGGCGCGCCGGTAGGCCCAGGTGGCGACCGCCAGGGAGACCACGCCGACGCCCGCGCAGACCGCCAGGTCGCCCGCGACCAGCGCCCAGTCGGGGTCGGGGGTGAAGGTCCGGGCGAAGGCCTCGACGCCGTACGTGGACGGCAGCAGGTCGCGCAGCCACAGCACCGGCTGCGGCAGGTGGTCGACGGGCAGCACGCCGAGCAGCAGCGCCGCCGACATGCCCAGCTGCCCGAGCATGGTGGCGATCTCCTGCCGGGGCGCGAGCAGCCCGCAGGCGGCGCCGAGCCCGGACAGGGCGGCCCCGGCGAGCGGGACGACGGCGAGCAGCACCCAGATCTGCCCGAGCGGCAGCCCGAACATCACCGCGCCGACGACGGCGGTGGCGACGGTCCCGGGCAGCGTGAAGGAGGCGTAGGCGGCGGCCGCGCCGAGGACCACGGAGGCGGCGGGCACCGGCAGGGTGGCGTAGTGGTCGAGGCCGCCGGTGGCCCGCAGCCGGCCGAAGTACTGGGCGAGCAGGTTGAGCGCGACGAAGGCGACGACGAGCACGCTGGAGCCGGCCACCACGGACCGCGCCTCGGAGGTCTGCCCGGCGTCCACCACGCCGCGCATCATCACCAGGATGCCGACGGACTGGAAGGTGGCGACGAACAGCAGCGGGATCCGCGCGACCTTGGCCCGGGCGAGCTGGGCCCGGTAGACGGCGGCGAGGGCGGGCAGCAGGCGGGCCGCCGGGGCGAGCGGGGCGGGGGTGCCGTCCGCGGCGGGGGCGGCGGCCTGGGGCGGCACGGAGAGCAGGGTCACTTGGCCAGTCCTCCGTGGCGGCCGCCGAGCTCGAGGTAGGCGTCCTCGAGGCTCGGGGTGGCGAGGGTGAAGTCGTCGAGGGCGGCGAAGGCCGGGCCGGTGGTGACGGCGGCGACCAGTTCGCGGGCCTGTTCGGGGGTGGTGCGGATGGTCCAGCGGCGGCCCGCGCGTTCGGCCCGGCCGGCGAGTTCGGCGACGGCGGGGACGGCGAGCGGCGCCTCGTCCCGCCAGACCAGGTCGAGCCGGACGTGCCCGTCGACGAGGGCCTTGAGGCCGCCGGGGGTGTCGCAGGCGATGATCCGTCCGTCGTCGACGACGGCGACCCGGTCGAGCACGGTCTCCGCCTCGATGACGTTGTGGGTGACGAGCAGCACGGTCGCACCGCGTTCGCGGCGGCGCCGGTCGACGGCGGTCCAGACGGCCCGCCGGGCGACGGGGTCCATACCGGTGGTGGGTTCGTCGAGGACGAGCAGCGGCCGGTCGCCGACGAGGGCGGCGGCGAAGCAGGCGAGCCGGCGCTGGCCGCCGGAGAGCTTGGCGAGCGGGCGCCGGGCGATCGGTTCGAGGCCGAGTTCGGTGAGCACGTCGGCGGCCTCGGCGCGGGCCCGGCTCCGGGTGAGGCCGCGCAGGCGCCCGGTGGTCTCGGCGGCGAGGGCGACGGTCAGCTCGTCGAGGGCGCTGGACTCCTGGCCGAGGTAGCCGAGCAGCCGGGCGGCCCGTTCGGGGTGGCGGACGACGTCGTGGCCGAGGAGTTCGATGCTGCCGGAGTCGGGGCGCAGCAGTCCGGTGAGCTGCCGGACGAGGGTGGACTTGCCGGCGCCGTTGGGCCCGAGCAGTCCGAAGATCTCGCCCTGCCGGACGGTGAGGCTGATCCCGTCGTTGGCCCGGATCTCGGTGGCGGCGTCGCCGCGGCCGGTTCGGTAGGTCCTGACCAGGTCGCGCACGGCGACGCACGGCGGGGTGTCGTGGGGTGCTCGCCCGGCCGTCTCGTTCACGACCGGAGACTCTACGCGCTCACACGGGCGAACCGGACAAGGGGGCCGGATCACCACGGCCCCGGAAGGGCCCCGGGAGCCGGGTCCGGCTGCCGCGGGAACCTCCCCGGACCCGGCGGGTACGCGCAGGAGGGCCCGCCGGACGGACCTGCCGGGGCTCCCTAGTCGTCCACGACCATCGATCCGCCGGGGACCCGGGCGGCGAGCTCCTTCCAGAACCCGGCCCGGATGGCGTAGCGGTCGTGTTCGTCGATCTGGTCGTCCTTGTGCGCGAGCAGGCCGAAGCGGGCGGCGTAGCGGAGCAGTTCGCCGTCCACCCGGTGCGGGATGCGCGGGTAGTCGGGCCACAGGACGGTGAGCCGTTCGACGTCGCCGAGGCGGTCGCTCCAGCGGCGGGCGAAGACCTGGCCGACTTCGTGGGCGTCGCCCCCGATGGTGGTGATGTCCTCCTCGCGGTCGGCCCAGCGCTGTTCGGAGGTGGTGAGCTGGGCGAGGGTGGGGAGGCTGTCGCCGGCGGTGACGGCGGGTTCCGGGGTGGGCCGGTCGACCCAGCCGCGGTCGGAGGACCAGCGCAGGACGGGCCCGGTCGGCCCGTGCGCGTGCCCGTTGGCCGCCGCGGGCGCGTGCCCGTTGGCCGGGCCGTGGGCGGCCGGGTGCCCGAGCGGGCCGTGCCCGTTGACGGCGTGGGCGCCGGGGGTGGCGGCGACGCGCCCGGCGAGGTCCTTGGGGGTGGGGACGACCTTGAGCGCCGCGGGGGGCTGGGGCCGCCCGTCGGCGGCCGGGGCTCCCGCGGGGGTGCCGGCCGGGCCGGCGGGGGCGGAGGCCGGGGCGGCGGGGGCCACCGCTGCGGGCACCCCGGCGGGCAGCGGGGCCGGCAGGGGCGCGGCGGCGGGCGGGGCGGCGAGGATCTTGGCGATCTCCTGCCGGGCGCCGGGCGCGGGGAAGACGGTGGCACTCTCGCGGAGGCTGAAGGAGCCCTCGATCCACTCCCGGTCGAGGACGCGCCGTTCGTCGGCCTCGCCGACCAGGTCCTCGGACTGGTTGAAGTCGCCGTCGGCGGCCTGCAGGGCCCACAGGTGGACGACCACGCCGTGTTCCTTGGCGGACATCATGCCGGGCAGCAGGTCGCCGTCGCCGGTGATCAGCACGACGTCGGCGCAGGCCCGGTTGCGGGCGAGTTCGGAGAGTTCGGCGTGCATGGCGGCGTCGACGCCCTTCTGCACCCAGCGGCCCTCGGCCCGGGTGAGGGCGCCGAGCCGGACGGTGACCCGGGGCAGGACGCGCAGCCGGCGGTGTTCGGGCATCGGGCGGCGGTCGGGGGCGGCGTCGAACCAGTAGATCCGCAGCAGCGGCAGCCCGGTCTCGGCTTCGGCACGTTCGCGCAGCGCGGTGATCAGCGCGGTGTGGTCGACGGTGACCCGGGAGCGGGAGGGGTCGCCGGCGAGCAGGCTGGCCGCGGCACCCAGCAGGTATCCCGCGTCCACCAGGACGACACAGCGGTCCATCGCACACCTCTTTCCGCTCGCCCTCGGGGTCAGGCCGGGTGGGCGCGGTCCGCCCGGGGTGCGGGCGCGGGGTGAGGGGCCCCCGATGGCCGCCCGATCGTTGGGTCACCTTTTCCCCCCGGTCGGCGCGCCGAACCTCGGAGGCTGTCGCGGTACCGCAACAGCCGCCGACGGAAACGCGAGGGCGGGCCCCGTTCAACGACGGGGCCCGCCCGAGGTCACTCCGCGGGGCGGGGCCGGGCCCGGCACGCCGGCCGGTGCGCGGCCCGGTGCGGGCCCGGCACCCGGGCCCGGCGCCCGGGTTTCGGCGGCGGGGTCAGGCCTTGAGCTCGGCGGCGACCAGCTCGGCGATCTGGACGGCGTTGAGGGCCGCGCCCTTGCGCAAGTTGTCGTTGGACAGGAACAGCGAGAGGCCGTGGTCGACGGTCTCGTCGGCCCGGATGCGGCCGACGTAGCTCGGGTCCTTGCCGGCGGCCTGGAGCGGGGTGGGGATCTCGGAGAGCTCGACGCCGGGGGCGCCGGTGAGCAGCTCGACGGCGCGCTCGGGGCTGATCGGGCGCTCGAAGCGGGCGTTGATCTGCAGCGAGTGGCCGGAGAAGACGGGGACGCGCACGCAGGTGCCGGCGACCTTGAGGTCCGGGATGCCGAGGATCTTGCGGCTCTCGTGGCGGAGCTTCTGCTCCTCGTCGGTCTCGTTGGAGCCGTCCTCGACGATGGAGCCGGCCAGCGGCACCACGTTGAAGGCGATCGGGCGCCGGTAGACCTTGGGCTCGGGGAACTCGACCGCGCTGCCGTCGTGGGCGAGGGCGGCGGCGCCGTCGACGACCTTGGCGGCCTGGTCCTGCAGCTCGGCGACGCCGGCCACGCCGCTGCCGGAGACGGCCTGGTAGGTGGAGACGACGAGCGCGGCGAGGCCGGCCTCCTCGTGCAGCGGGCGCAGCACGGGCATGGCCGCCATGGTGGTGCAGTTCGGGTTGGCGATGATGCCCTTGGGGCGGTCGGCGACGGCCTGCGGGTTGACCTCGGAGACGACCAGCGGGACGTCGGGGTCGCGGCGCCAGGCGGAGGAGTTGTCGATGACGACGGCGCCGGAGGCGGCGACCTTGGGGGCGAGGGCCTTGGAGGTGGCGCCGCCGGCGGAGAAGATCACGATGTCCAGGCCGGTGTAGTCGGCCGTGGCGGCGTCCTCGACGGTGACCTCGGTGCCCTGCCACGGCAGGGTGCGTCCGGCCGAGCGGGCCGAGGCGAACAGCCGCAGCTGCTCCACCGGGCCGATTCCGCCCGGGCGCCCCGCGCGCTCCGCAAGGATCTCGCGGACCACGCCGCCGACCTGGCCGGTGGCTCCGACAATGCCGATCTTCATTCCGACTACTCCTCTGGATGGTGCTGTTCACAGCCGCACTCCGCCCATCATGCCTTGTCATGCGGGTGGGGCCACCTGGTATTCCACGGTGTGAGAGGGGACTGTCAGACCGATCATTGGTCCAGACCACTGACCAGCGCCAGCGCCGCGTCCACCTCCGCCCGCCCGGCCGGCAGCAGCGGCAGCCGGACGTCCGGGGTGGGGATCCGGCCCTGGGCGTGCAGCACGCCCTTGGTCACCGCCGGGTTGGGTGCGGCGAAGGCCGCCAGCGCCAGCCCGGTGAGCCGGTGCCCGAGCTCCCGGGCCCGGGCGGCGTCCCCGGCCCGCCAGGCGGCCGCCAGCTCGACGAACCGGGCGGTGGCCAGGTGGGCCGAGGCGAGGATGCCGCCCGCCGCGCCGAGCGCCAGCAGCGGCGAGAGGAAGGCGTCCTCCCCCGTCAGCACGGCGAAGCCGTCCGGGGCGGCGGCGAGCAGCTGCACGGCCGCCTCGTCCAGCCCGCCGGTCGCGTACTTGACCCCGACCACCCCGTCGATCGCCGCGATCTCCAGCAGGGCCGCGCCGGACAGCTGCTGCCCGGTGCGGTACGGGATGTGGTAGACGACCAGCGGCAGCGGGCTGCCCGCGGCCAGCGCGCGGAAGTGCGCGACGGTGCCGGCCTCGCCGGCCCGCACGAAGCCGGGGACGGTGACCAGCGCGGCCGCCGCCTGCGGCACCCGCTCGCGGATGGCGGCCACCGCCTCGGCGGTGGCGCGGGTGTCGCCTCCGTGCGCGCCGACGGTCAGCGTCGCCCCGTACGCGGCGCAGGCGGCCGCGGCCACGTCGACCACCGCCCAGCGCTCCTCCTCGGTCAGCGCGGCGGGCTCGCCGGTGGTGCCGAGGGCGACGAGGCCGGCCGCGCCGGCGGTCAGCAGCTCGTCCGCGAGTGCGGCCAGCGCGTCCAGCGCGACCGAGCCGTCCGCGGCGAAGGGCGTGATCAGGGGGACGTGGATGCCGGTGAGTTCCATGGTCACGATCCTGCGGCCGGCCGATCGCCCAGGTCCAGTTCACGTTCGTGATGCTTCTCGTAAGCTGAGCCGATGCTCGACGTCCGACGCCTGCGCCTGCTGCGCGAACTCGCCCACCTCGGCACCATCGCCGCCGTCGCCGAGGCGCTGTCCTTCAGCCCGTCGGCGGTGTCCCAGCAGCTGTCCGTGCTGGAACGGGAGGCGGGCGTCCCCCTGCTGGAGCGCACCGGGCGGCGGGTCACCCTCACCCCGGCGGGGCGCAACCTCGTCCGGCACGCCGAGGCGGTGCTCGCCCTGCTGGAGCAGGCCGGTGCCGAACTCGCGCACGCCCGGCAGGGGTTGGCCGGGCCGCTGCGGATCGGCACCTACCCGTCGGCGGCCCGGGCGGTCATCCCCGGTGTCCTCGCCGAACTGGCCGGCTGGCACCCCGGCCTGGAGCCGATGGTCACCGAGGTGGATCCGGCGGCCGTCGGGGCGGCGCTGCGCGCCGGAGAGCTGGACGTCGCCCTGGTCCACGAGTACGACCTCGTCCCGGCCGATCCGGAGCCGGGCCTGGCGGTGACCCGCCCGGTGTTCACCGAGCCGATGTACCTGGCGGCCCGGGCCCCCGGCACGGTCGCCGAGCAGCGCGGCGCGCCCTGGATCGTGTCCCCGCCGGGCACGCTCTGCCACAGCATGGCGGTGCGGGCCTGCGAGTCCGCCGGGTTCGCGCCCAGGATCCGGCACCGGATCGACGACTTCGCGACGGTCCTGGCCCTGGTGGCGGCCGGCCAGGGCGTCGCCCTGGTGCCGCACCTGGGCACCACGCAGCCCCCGCCCGGGGTGGTCCTCACCCGGCTGCCGATGTACCGGCGCACCCGCGCCGCCTTCCGGGCGGGCGCCGGCTCCCACCCGGCGATCTCGGCCTTCGTCTCGGCCCTGCACGCGGCCGTCCCGGCGGGCCTGGGCGGCTGGTCCTGAGCCGGGCCCGTCCCACGCGCGGAACGGGCCCGGGGCACCCGTGGGCACCCCGGGCCCGGCGGAGATCCGGGAGCCGGCCCTAGACGACCAGGCAGCTCGGGCCGAGCAGCTGCTTGAGGTCGCCGAACAGCGCCGGGTCGGACTTCACCCGGTGCCGGTCCAGGCGCAGCACGGTGGTCTTGGTGCGGCTCTCCAGCCGCACCCGCACCTCGGTGGTGCCCCGGTGGCTCCCCAGCACCTCGCCGAGCCGGGCGACCAGCGGCGGGGTGATCTTCCCGCTCGGGATGTTGATGATGATCGGCGCGTCGGCGTGCGCGTTCGACAGGTCGGGGACGGACAGCTCCATGCCCATCAGCCGCGGCACGTCCTCCCGCTTGTCCAGCTTGCCGCGGACGAACACCACGGCGTCCTCGACGAGTTGGGAGGAGACCAGCTGGTAGCTGGCGGGGAAGAACATGCAGTCGATCGAGCCCGCCAGGTCCTCGACGGTGGCGATCGCCCAGGCGTTGCCCTGCTTGGTCATCTTCCGCTGCAGGCCGGAGATGATGCCGCCGATGGTGATGATCGTCCCGTCCGGCCGCTCCGCGAGGTCGGCGACGGCGCAGTCCGCCTTGTCGGCGAGCACGTGCTCGATGCCGTGCAGCGGGTGCGAGGAGACGTACAGGCCGAGCATCTCCCGCTCCTGGGTGAGCAGGAAGGACTTCTCCCACTCGTCCTCCGAGAAGACCACGTCCAGGCCGAAGCTCGGCTCGTCGGAGGTGGCGTCGCCGCCGAACAGGTCGAACTGGCCCTCGGCCTCCTTGCGCTTGACGCCGACGACGTTGTCGATCATCGGCTCGAACTGCGCGCTGAGGCCCTTGCGGGTGTGCCCGAGCGAGTCGAACGAGCCCGCCTTGATCAGCGATTCGACGGTCCGCTTGTTGCAGACCACCGACTCCACCTTCTCCAGGAAGTCCGGGAAGGAGCTGAACTTCCCCTTCGCCTTCCGGGTGCGGATCATCGACTCGACCACCGGGCCGCCGACGTTGCGGATGGCGGTGAGGCCGAACCGGACGGTGTCGCTGCCGTGCGGGGTGAAGTCCGAGTCCGACTCGTTGACGTCCGGCGGCAGCACCTGGATGCCCATCTTGCGGCACTCGTTCAGGTAGACCGCGGACTTGTCCTTGTCGTCCTTGACGGAGGTCAGCAGGCCGGACATGTACTCGGCCGGGTAGTTGGCCTTGAGGTAGGCCGTCCAGTACGAGACCAGCCCGTACCCGGCGGTGTGCGCTTTGTTGAACGCGTAGCCGGAGAAGGGCACCAGGACGTCCCACACGGCCTGGATCGCCGCGTCCGAGTAGCCGCGCTCGCGGCAGCCCTTCTGGAACGGGACGAACTCGGCCTCCAGGATCTCCTTCTTCTTCTTGCCCATGGCGCGGCGCAGCAGGTCGGCCTGGCCGAGCGAGTAGCCGGCGAGGATCTGCGCGGCCTTCTGCACCTGCTCCTGGTAGACGATCAGGCCGTAGGTGGGCCGCAGCACCTCCTCCAGGGGCTTCTCCAGCTCCGGGTGGATCGGGGTGATCTCCTGCTGGCCGTTCTTGCGCAGCGCGTAGTTGGTGTGCGAGTTGACGCCCATCGGGCCGGGTCGGTACAGCGCGAGGACGGCGGAGATGTCCTCGAAGTTGTCGGGCTTCATCAGGCGCAGCAGGGAGCGCATGGGCCCGCCGTCGAGCTGGAAGACGCCGAGCGTGTCGCCGCGGGCGAGGAGTTCGTAGGTCGGCTTGTCGTCGAGCGGCAGCTTGAGCAGCTCGATCTTCTCACCCTTGTTCTTCTCGATCGCCTTGACGGCGTCGTCCATGATCGTCAGGTTGCGCAGGCCGAGGAAGTCCATCTTCAGAAGGCCGAGGCCCTCGCAGGTGGGGTAGTCGAACTGCGTGATGGTGACGCCGTCGGTGTGCCGGGTCCAGACCGGGATGTGGTCGGTCAGCGGCTCGGCGGACATGATGACGCCGGCCGCGTGCACGCCGGGCTGGCGGATCAGGCCCTCGATGCCGCGCGCGGTGTCGATGACCTTCTTGACGTCCGGGTCGGTCTCGTACAACCCGCGGATCTCGCCGGCCTCGCCGTAGCGCGGGTGCGAGGGGTCGGTGATGCCGGACAGCGGGATGCCCTTGCCCATGACGTCCGGCGGCATCGCCTTGGTGATCCGGTCGCCCATCGCGTACGGGTAGCCCAGGACGCGCGAGGAGTCCTTGATGGCGGCCTTCGCCTTGATGGTGCCGTACGTGACGATCATGGCGACCTTGTCGGAACCCCACTTCTCCGTCACGTACCGGATCACGTCACCGCGCCGGCGCTCGTCGAAGTCGATGTCGACGTCGGGCATGGAGATGCGCTCGGGGTTGAGGAAGCGCTCGAAGATCAGGCCGTGCGGGATGGGGTCGAGGTCGGTGATGCCCATGGCGTACGCGACCAGCGAGCCGGCCGCCGAACCACGGCCGGGGCCCACCGCGATGCCCTGGCTCTTCGCCCACATGATGAAGTCGGCGACCACGAGGAAGTACGCCGGGAACCCCATCTGGATGATGGTGTCCATCTCGTACTCGGCGAGCTTCTTGTGCTCCTCGTCGTACCCGTCCGGGAAGCGCCAGTCCATGCCCTCCCAGACCTTGGACTTGAAGAAGTCCGCCTCGGACTCGAAGCCCTCTGGGATCGGGAAGCGCGGCATGAGGTTCTTGAACTTGAACATGCCCTCGGTGTCGACCCGGGAGGCGACGAGGAGCTGGCTGTTGCGGCAGCCCTCCTGCCAGGCGTCCGAGGAGTCGAGGGCGTACATCTCGGCGGCCGACTTGATGTAGTAGCCGGTGCCGTCGAAGCGGAAGCGGTCCGGGTCCGAGAGGTTCTTGCCGGTCTGCACGCAGAGCAGCAGGTCGTGCGCGCCCGCGTCGGCCTCGGTGGTGTAGTGCGAGTCGTTGGTGACGACCGGCGGGATGTTCAGCTTCTTGCTGATCTCCAGCAGCCCGTCGCGGACCCGCTTCTCGATGTCCAGGCCGTGGTCCATCAGCTCCAGGAAGTAGTTCTCCTTGCCGAAGATGTCCTGGTAGTCGGCCGCGGACTTCACCGCCTCGTCGAACTGCCCGAGGCGCAGCCGGGTCTGCACCTCGCCGGACGGGCAGCCGGTGGTGGCCATCAGGCCGCCGGACAGCTCGGAGATCAGCTCCTTGTCCATCCGGGGCCACTTGACCAGCCAGCCCTCGGCGTAGGAGCGCGAGGTCAGCTTGAAGAGGTTGTGCAGGCCCTCCTTGTTCCGGGCCCAGATGGTCTTGTGGGTGTACGCGCCGGACGCGGAGACGTCGTCCCGCTTCTGGTGCGGCTGGCCCCACAGAATGCGCTTGGTGTTGGAGCGGGCCTCGGGCGCCACGTACGCCTCGATCCCGATGACGGGGGTGATGCCGGCGTCGGTGGCCTGCCGGTGGAACTCGGCGGCGCCGTACATGTTCCCGTGGTCGGTCATCGCGACGTGGGTCTGACCCAGCCGCTCGACCTCCTTGAACATCTGCTTCAGCCGGGCGGCACCGTCCAGCATCGAGTACTCGGTGTGGACGTGCAGATGCGCGAACGGCTGGTCGCTCAAGGCGGGGCCTCCGGAGGCTCGTGCTGGTCTGGTGGGCCGGCGAACGCGCAGGTCACAGGGGATGCCCTGGAAACAGATGTGGTCCGAACCACCTCACGGGGTCCGGACCATCACTCACACGTTCACCCGTCTACTCTAGCCCCCGCCGAGCGGCCCGCTACTCCCGGTCGGAGGCTTCGGAGGTCAGCCCGGCGAGTCGCGCCCCGGCCGCGTTCGCGACCTCGGTCGCCTCCATCGGGTCGTCCCGCAGGGCGGCCAGCCGCTCCCGCACGTGCGGGCGGTCGGGGGCGTGGGCGACGCCCAGGAGACGGGCGTCACGCTCGCAGTCCCAGAGCGACTCGGTGTACGCCTCGGCCGTCCCGGCCGGGCTGATCGCGGCCAGCGCGGCCAGGTAGGCGGGGCGCTCGTAGGAGTGCGGCGTCTGCAGCCAGAACCGGCGCAGCAGGGACACCGCGTCCGCGGCGGCCGGGCCGAGCCGGGCCAGGCCCCGGGCCGTGTGCATCGGGCCGCACCAGGTCCGCTCCACCCAGTCCCGCTCCAGGTCGGCGACCAGGGCCGGGGCGTCCTGCTCCTCGCCATGGCGGGCGAGGACCTCGTGGCCGAGCCGCGACAGCCAGGGCGTGCCGGAGACGGCCCAGTCGCGGGCGGCCGGCATGGCCCGGGGGCCGAGGTCCCGGACCACTGCTGGCAGCAGCGGCAGCGGGAACTCGCCGTCGGCGGTCCCGAGGGCGGGTACCAGGGGGACGAGTGCGGGCTCCGGGTCGCGCCCGTGGAGCACTGCCAGCGCGTCGGTCTTCCTCGCGTCGGGCTCGGCCGGGTCGGCCAGCAGCTCCAGCAGGGCGGCACCGGACAGCCCGGTCAGCGGGTCGGGCCGCTCGGGCCCGCGCGCTGCGGCGGGCACCTCGATGCCCCAGTGGGCCCAGACCTTCGCCCAGGGCGTCGGCTCCCCGCCCCGGGCCAGCCGGGCGCGGGCGGTGTCCGCCAGGTCGTCCCACCACTCGGCGGGCCAGCGGTCGGCGACCGATTCGAGGACGGCCAGCCAGTGCTCACCGTCGGCGACGTGGGAGCGCAGGGCCTCGCGGGCCTCGGCCGAGCCGGAGAGCGCCAGCAGCTCCAGGACGCGGGTGGCGCGCTCGCAGGCGTCCTCGTCGGCGGAGAGGAGGTCGACGACGGGCTGGAGCGGCAGGTCGAGGTCGCGGACGAGGCGGGCCAGGTAGCGGTGGCGTTCGTCGACGGTGGTGTCCCAGCGCCACTCCCAGCGGATGCAGCCGTGGACCAGGTCCGCGGCCGAGGACGGGTCCTCGGCTGCCATCAGCGCGCCGAGGCCGCGGCCGCGCTGCAGGAGCCCCGGCAGGGTGTTCGCCGGGGCGTATGCGTGTCTCCTCACGCGCCCATCCTGCCTCAGGGGCGGGGGCGGTCCTCGTCGGGTGGGTGTGCCCGCAGCGCGGTGACGACACCGAGGGCGACGGTGGCGAAGGCGAGGGCGAGCAGGACGGCGAAGGCGGCGCCGATCAGGAACCGCACGTCGTGCCCGCGTCGCGTTCGGCGTCGAGGAGGAGGGTGAGGAGGTTGAGGAGGGTGGAGACGGGGGCGGTACCGAAGCGGACGAGGACACGGCCGTCGAGGGTCCGGTCGGTGGAGGAGGAAGGCCATAGGAGGCCGACCTTCCGGCCGCGCTCGTGGAGTTCGGCGAGCAGGGCGCGGACGTGGTCGTCGGTGTAGTGACGGATCCGGGGGTCGGTGGGGAGCATCGGTCGGCGGCCGTTCACGCGGCGGCGTCCAGCTCGAACCAGACCGACTTGCCGCGCTGCTGGGGGTCGACGCCCCAGCGGTGGGTGAGGCCCTCGACCAGTTGGAGCCCCCGGCCGGATTCGCCGAGGAGGGCGGGCGCCTGCGGCAGGGGAGGAAGCGGGCTCTCGTCCGAGACGGAGACCCGGAGGGTGCGGTCGATCGCAAGGATGAGCACGACCGGCGCGGGCGTCCCACCGTGCCGCCAGGCGTTCACGAGGAGTTCCGTGAGGGCCAGTTCAGCGTCCGCGATGACGGAGGAGGGCCAGCCCGAGCGGGACATCGCGTCGCGCAGCGACTGCCGGGCGATGGCGAGCGAGGGCGTGTTGAGGTGGCGCATGGGACTTCTCCCGAGGCGCGAAGGAGTAATCGGCTTGTCCAGAAGCCGACTTGACGATCCATCGGATCGACGTGCCACTGACCATACCGCAGCGACATCACATGTGATCCCAAATCTGGATGGGTTCATCCTCAAGTGGACCCCGTGCCAGCCTGCGCGGCAGACTTGGGCCACATCGGCAAGGAAGGAACCAATGCCGCCCCGACTCAACCCAACGCTCCGTCAACGCCGCATCGGCACCGAGCTTCGGAAGATGCGCGAGGCTGCCGGCCTGTCGGTCTCCACCCTGAGCAGAGCTCTCGGTATCGACAGGACCCAGGTCAGCCAGATGGAGGCGGCCAAGGTCGGCATCAGCCCCGAACGCCTCCGCTCCTTCGCCGCGGCCTGCAAGTGCATGAACCAGTCCCTGATGGACGCCCTCGAAGCTGCCGTCCAGGACCGCTCCAAGGGCTGGTGGGAGGAGTACCGCGGCACTATCCCGGACGGATTCCTTGAGGTCGCCGAATTGGAGAAGAGCGCCCAGAGCCTCATGTTGTGGGTAGTCACCCACATGCCAGGCCCCTGCCAGACCATTAGCTATGCCTCATCAGTCTTCGGGCGCCTGATCCCTCCGCTTCCTCGGCATGAACTGGAGGCTCGAACCACCTTCAGGATGCAGCGCAAGGCCGACCTGCGCCGCGAGCAGAAGCCGATCACCTGCTTCATCTACGAGTCCGTCCTGTGGACTCGGTTCGGCGGCACCGCGATTCTCCGCGAGCAGCTCGATTCGCTAATCGAGGACTCCGAGCAGCCCTGGATGACCATTCGAGTCGTGCCGTTCGACATCGACACCTTCCCCGGAGCGGTCGAGAACCTGACCTACGCCTTTGGCAGCGTGCCAGAGCTTGACACCGTTGAAGTTGAATCCTCCCAAGGCCCCATACACCTCGATGCCGCCAGCGAATTGACCAGCTACCGGTCCATCTTCAAGCGCACCGAGTCCACAGCTCTCGGCGAGAGCGCTTCTCGCGACCTGATCCGCAAGATCGCACGAAACCTTTGAAAGGCCCAACATGACCGACACCGAGTGGCAGAAGTCCAGCTTCAGCGGATCCGGTGGTGACTGCGTGGAGGTCCGTGCGGTCGGCGAGGCCATCGAACTCCGCGAATCCGACGACGCCCACACCATCCTCCGCACCACCCCCACCACCCTCGCCACCCTCGTCCGCGCCATCAAGAACGGCGAATACCACCACCACGCCTAAGCAAAAGCCCCTGCGCAGGAAGTCGGCCGGGCCGACTTCCTGCGCAGGGATACGGAGCTGCCGCCCGACTACCGGCCCTTCACCGTCGGCGCGAGTGCCAGCGCCAGATAGGCCAGCGCCCGGGCGACGTTCTCCACGTGGGGCACGTGCGGGCCGAGGTCGATGCCGGCGCCGTTCTGGCCCGCGGCCGCGTAGCGGGAGAGCCTGCTCCAGCCGTTCTCCAGCTCCTGCTGCCGCGCGGGCATGGTGTACGCCATACCGTGGTTCGCCATCATCTGGATGACGATGCCCTGCACGTCGCGGAGCCGGGCGGCCTCGGACGTCACCTGGATCATGCGCAGGAGCGACCGGGCGGTGGCCTGGAACTGGTTCCCGCCGTTCTGCTCGGTGCCGCGCGCGAGGTAGGCCAGCTGGAAGACGGAGTTCATCAGCGAGCTGTAGCTCATGCCGGTGTCGTCCCGGCTCACGCCCGGGCCGCCCTGGCGCTGCGGCCGTTCCATCTGCGGGTAGCTGCCGTCGTAGGAGAGGCTCCGGTACGTCGCCGGCGGGATCAGGCCGCCGTCGGGGCCGTTCCGCAGGGCGTCCATGGTCCGGCCGAGGTTGAATCCCTCGTCGTTGAAGGCGTAGGTGATGTCGCCGTCGCCGGGCCGGGCGTCGACCGGGGTGGTCGTGAAGCCGCGCAGGTACAGGTTGTCCGGGGTGAACCAGAGCCGCAGCGTCATCTGGCGGCCGCCGCCGTTGACGGCGTTCAGGTCCGCCCGGATCAGCGAGACCGAGTTGGAGCCCTGCGTGATGTAGGTCTCGCCGTTCCAACGGCTCCCGGAGGCCTGCCGGAGGCTCTGGAGGAAGGTGCCCCAGTCCTTCGACATCTGGCCGGGGTTCTGCCACTCACCGGTCATCGTCACCCAGCAGTGGGCGACGCGGTAGTCGCCGGTGTTGGCGTGGGCGGCGCCGGCGCCCGACACCAGGGTCACCACGCCGGCGACGAAGGCCACGAGCAGGGCGGTGATCCTGGTCCGCAGGTTCCGGCCGGACGCCGGGTGCCGCGAAGGTGCGAAATGCATGTCATCTGTCCTTGATCAAGGGGGATCCGCGTCGGTGGACGCGGTTCCTCGACGGACGTGCACCGGCCGGCCGCCGACATCACGGCCACCGCACGTCCCGCGCCCTCGGCGTTCCATCAGCCGATCAGCCCTCTCACCCTCCTCCACCGCATCGCGGCCGCACATCAGTCATCTGACTGCACGTGGATGACCGTGACCGCTCCACCGGCCAGAACCGTCGCAGCGCAGGAAGTCGGCCTGGCCGACTTCCTGCGCTGCGCATCGCCCCGCCGAGCGGCAGCTCGGCGGGGCGACGGGGGCGGTGCGGCCGCGGTCAGTGCTGCGGGCCGGTGGGGGTGCCGGCCGGTGAGCCCGTTCCGCTCGGGGTGCCGGTCGGGTCGGGCTTGGGCGCCGGGTCGGGGATGTCGGCCAGCGGCAGCCGCTGCTTGGGCGTGCCCCGCAGGGCGCCGTTCATGGCGTCCCGCCAGATCGGCCCGGGGCCGTCCGCTCCGAACACCTCGGTGTGGTAGTCCCCGTTGATCCTGATGTTGCGCATCTCGACGCCGCCGTCGGGGCCGCCGAGCCAGACCGAGGTGGCCAGCTGCGGGGTGTAGCCGCTGAACCAGGCGGCCCGCTTCTTGTCCGAGGTGCCGGTCTTCCCGGCGATCTGCCGGCCGTCGTCCAGGCCGAGGTCCTTGCCGGTGCCGTTCTCGGTCACGCCGTTCAGGACGGTGTTCAGCGCCCGCGCCGTGTCCTCGGAGAAGGCCTTCTCGCACTGGCCGGCCGGAGCGGGGACGTCCTTGCCCTCCACGGTGGTGATCCTGGTGACGGCGATCGGGGCGCAGTGCGTGCCCTGGGCGGCGAAGGTCGCGTAGACGTTGGCCATCGTCAGCGGGCTCATCTCCTCGACGCCGAGGGCCATCGCCGGGACCTCCTCCAGCGGCTTGCCGCTGGCCTTGGTGGTGATCCCGAGCTTGTTGGCCATCTGCTTGACCTCGCAGAGGCCGATCTCCTGCTCCATCTGCACGAAGTAGGTGTTGACCGAGAGGGCCATCGCCATCTTCAGCTGGTAGGGGCCCTTCTCGCCGGAGGATTCGTTGGGGACGACCGCCTTGGGCCGGGAGTCGTTCTTCCAGGTGCCGCCGCAGGTCTTCATCGTGGGGTACTCGAGCTTGTTCGGCGCGGAGTACTCCTGGGTCGGCGGCAGGCCTGCCTCCAGCGCCGCCGCGGCGACGATCGGCTTGAAGGTGGAGCCGGGCTGGAAGCCGTTGCCACCGCCCATCGCCGCGTCGACGTTGAGGTTGACGACGGTCTGGTTCTTGTCCTTCGCCAGGCCGTAGGGGCGGGTCTGGGCCATGGCGAGGATCTTGCCGGTCCCGGGCTCGACCATGGTGGCGGCGGCGGAGACGCTGTCGGTGACCCGCACGTTGCTGCTGACGGCGTTCTGGGCGGCGGCCTGCTTGTCCGGGTCCAGCGTGGTGTAGATGTTCAGGCCGCCGGTGTCCCAGAACTTCTTGCGGTCCGCGGCGTTCTTCCCGAACACCGGGTCCTGCTTGACGACGTGGCGCACGTAGTCGCAGAAGAAGCCCATGCCGGCCTTCGCGGTGATGCAGCCGTTCTGCGGGTCCTTGAAGTTCAGGCCGAGCGGGGCGGCCTTCGCCTCCTTGGCCTGCTCGGCGGTGATGTGCTTGTTCTCGACCATTTTGTCGAGCACGACGTTGCGGCGGTTCTGCGCGGCCACGGGGTGCAGTTTCGGGTCGTACTGGGAGGGGTTCTGCACCAGCCCGGCGAGGGTGGCGGCCTCGGCGACGGTGAGGTCCTTGTTGCTCTTGCCGAAGTAGCGCTGGGAGGCGGCCTCGACCCCGTAGGCGCCGTTCCCGTAGTAGGTGATGTTCAGGTAGTTGGTGAGGATCTGGTCCTTGGGCAGCTCCTCCTCCAGCTTGATCGCGACCTTGAGCTCCTGGATCTTGCGGCCCAGGGTCTTGCGCTGGGCCTCCAGGACGGCGGCCTGGTCGTCGCCGGCCTTCTCGACGTTGACGTTCTTCACGTACTGCTGGGTCAGCGTCGAGGCGCCCTGGGAGGCGGTGCCGCTCTCGGCGTTCTTGCTGATGGCGCGCAGCACGCCCTTGAGGTCGACGGCGCCGTGCTCGTAGAACCGGGCGTCCTCGATGTCGACCTGGGCCTGTCGCATGGACGGCGACATCTGGTCGGCGGTGATGACGGTGCGGTCGCGCTCGTAGACCTTGGCGATCAGCCCGCCCTTGGCGTCGAAGATCTGGGTCGCCTGGGTGAGCGGCGGGGTCTTGAAGTCGTCGGGGATGTCCTCGAATCCCTCCGCCGTGCCCTTGGCGGTCAGCCCGATGCCGCCGACGGCGGGCAGGGCGAGGCCTGCCAGCAGCACGCCGGACACGACGCTCACGCCGATGAAGGTCGCACCGAAACGGGCCAGCCGGAGCGGAGCGTTCCGGGGCGGGCGGGAGTCCTCACCGTCGAGGGAATTCCCTATCGGGGATTCGTTCGATTCCATTGCGAAATGCTAACTCCCGAACCTCTCCGGTCGAACGGTTTTTCGCGGGCGACTGTCACAGCCGTGCTACAGACGCCGAATCCGACCCCGGCAGGACGCATCGCATACGAACTCGGCAATCGGGAGGAATTCGGAATTCTGCACCGGTGGCACCCGCCCCGCGCGGCGCCCTTCCCTCCCGCGCCCCTCCCCCTTCGCACCCCCTCTCCCTTTTGACGCCGCGAGGAGGGCAAAACGTTGCTCGCACGCGGCCACCTCTCCCCGACGCGGGGGTCGCGACCTCCGAGCACCTGGCGCGGCCGGCACGGGAGGTCGGACGGGCCGACTTCCCGTGCCGGGTGCGCGCGCCGGTCGGGCCGGTGCGGCGGCAGCTCCCCGGTGACTCTCCGCCGATTCGCCACCACTCAGCGCTCACGCGTGCCATGATCGGCTCAGCTTTCGCAGGAACCGACAGTCGACAGATCGTGATGGGGACAGCCATGGCCGAACGCCAGAACGGCACCGTGAAGTGGTTCAACGATGAGAAGGGGTACGGCTTCATCACCCCGGAGAGCGGCCCCGACCTGTTCGTCCATTTCCGGGCGATCGAGGGCGCCGGCTTCAAGTCCCTGGTGGAGGGCCAGAAGGTCACCTTCGAGGCCGTCCAGGGCCAGAAGGGCATGCAGGCCGACAAGGTCCAGGTCGTGAGCTAGGGCCGCGGCGTTCTCACCGTCCCCGGCCTCGGCGGCATCCGCAGGGGCCGGGGACGGCGCCGTTCCCGGCGGCACCCCGCTCAGCGCGCCGGGCCGAGGCCCTCCGGCAGCGCGGCCACCACCAGGGCGACGGCCTCCTCCGCGGTCTCGGTGCGGGCGATCAACTCCCCGCCGGTGTGCACCCCGTACGCCCCCTCCTCCGATCCGTACGCCCCCTCCTCGTACGGGAGGAGGACGTACCCGGTCCGGTCCGTCCAGGGCCGCTCGACCGCGGTGGAGAACCACAGGTTGAAGTGGCTGTGGACCGGCATCAGCCCCCGCAGCACCGGCTGCGCGTACGCCGCGGCCACCAGCGCGTGGACCCGGGGGTGCCGGTCGTAGGGCGGCGTGTGGACGCGGTCGAGCTTGATCCGCCACTCCAGTTCGACCGGGTCGAGCCGCTCCCGTTCGTGGGCGAGGGCCCAGTCCCGGTACCGGACGAACGGCGCGGCGGCCCTGGTCTCCGCCAGCCCCGCGCCGCCCGCCCACGCCGCCGTCGCCCGGGCCACCTCGGCCACGTCCGCGGTCAACCCCCCTGCCAGCGGCGCGCCGTGGCCCTGGAGCCGCACCTGGTAGGGGTGCTTCCCCTCGGGCGGGTACACGACCACCCGCCGCCCCGTCCCGGCGTCGGCGTACTCCACGATGCGCTTCCACGCCCCGGCCGGCGCGGGCAGCCGGAGGCCGAGTCCCTCCGCCGTCCGCTCCAACAGCTCCGCGAGCCAGCCGTCGTCGCGCTCGTCGTCCTCGCAGTTCTCGCAGCCCTCGCACCCCTCGACGACCTCCACGCTCCCGCCGTTCCCGTCGCTCCCGCCGTTCCCGCCGTTCCCGCCGTTCCCGCCGCTCCCGCCGTTCCCGTCGCTCCCGCCGTTCCCGCCGTTCCCGCCGTTCCCGCCGCTCCCGCCGTTCCCGCCGTTCCCGTCGCTCCCGCCGTTCCCGCCGTTCCCGTCACCGTCGAGCCCCGCCCCAGAGTCCGTCATGCCCCCAGTCTGCCCGGAGGCCTCCCTCCCGCAGCACCGGAAGTCGGCCGGGCCGACTTCCCACCCCCGGCCCGGCCTCACCCCTCCCCCACCAGCGCCGCGAAGCGCACCAACGGGTCCCCCGTGAACGGCCGCAGCGCAGGTGCGAGCAGCCGCGCGCCGCGGAAGCGCAGGCCGCCGAGGAAGGCGAAGCGGGTGGTGCCCTCGCTCTCGGGGCGGGCCGCCATGCCGCCGAGCACCAGACGGCTCTGCATCAGGCACCAGCCGGGGGCCAGGTCGATGTCGAAGGTGGCCCGCAGCCGGGTGTGGCCGTGGATCCGCGCCCGCAGCGAGCCGTCCGGCGCGGGGGCGCCGAGGTGGACGGTGCGCACGTCCGGGATCCACAGCGGCATCGTGCGCTCCAGGTCCCGGGCGAGCGCCCAGACCCGCTCGAAGGGCGCGTCGATGACGGCCTCGCCGATCCGGGCCGCGCCGGGCGCGGTGGCGGCGATCACGTGCAGGCGCCGCACCGGGTCGAACTCGGCGACGGGCCACGGCGGTGTCGGGTGCTCGGTCACTGCTGCCACGCCTTTCGGAAGCTGAGTCGGGCCCGGGAGAGCCGGGACTTGACCGTCCCGGGTGCGACGGCCAGCAACGCCGCGGTCTGCCGTTCGTCCAGCCCCTCCAGGTCGCGCAGCAGCAGCACGGCGCGGTGCTCGGGCGAGAGCCTGGAGAGCACGTCGCGGACGTCCGCGGCGAGTTGGGGGTCGCCGGGAGCAGGCAGGTCGCCGAGCTCGGCGGGCCGGGTGCGCGCCGAGCGAGTGGCGTGCCGGACGGCCTCGCGCACCGCGATGGCCCTCACCCAGCCGAACAGCGCCTCCGGCTCGCGGAGTTGGCGCAGCTTGCGGAGGACGACGATGAGCGCCTCCTGCGTCGCGTCCGCGCCGTCGTCCAGCGCGATCGGGCCGCAGAGCCGGCGGACGTACGGGGTGACCAGGTCCAGCAGCCGGCCGGCGGCGATCTGGTCGCCGGCCTGGGCGGCCCGGACCAGCTCCGCGAGGCCGGGTGGCGGCTCCTGCATGGCGTGCTCTCCGTCGGTCGGCGACAGGGGTCCGAGGAAGGAGGGCCCGATCGGGCGGAACGTTCCCTGCGTCTTCCGTCCGGCCGCAGTGTTCCTCGTCACAGGAACGGACCGGCGGGCGGGGCGCTCCTCCGGGTGTCCGAACGTCCTGGCACTCCGCCTGACACTCCGCGAGGTGACGACATGAAGCAGCGTGCGGCACGAAGGATCCTGCGACCTGAGGGAACACCCCGCCCCAAAAACCCTGCACATCCGGTGCGGACGGGAGCGGGGGCCGCCGCCGTGGGGACGGTGCTGGCGGTGGACGGCCTGGTCCACCTGTACTGGGCCACCGGCCGGACCTGGCCGGCCTCCGACACCGCCCGGCTCTCCCAGCTGGTGCTCAACCTCCAGGTGCCCTTCACCCCGCAGGTGCTGGTCCCGCTCGCCGGGGTGCTGCTGTCCGGGGCGGCGCTGGTGGTGGCCCACGGCGGACGGCTGCCGGCTCTGGCCCGCCGGCTGCCCCCGGTGCTGCCGCGCCTGGCGACCGGGGTGGTGGCGGGCGGCCTGCTGGCCCGGGGTGCGGTCGGGCTGGTGTGGGCGACGGGAGCGGGCGCCGACCCGGGGGACACCTTCTACTGGCTCAACCTGCTGCTCTACACCCCGCTCTGCCTGGTGCTGGGCCGCACCGCGTGGCGGCTGTCCGCCGCACCGGCACCCGCACCTGCACCCGCTGCACAGTAGGCAGCCGGGCCCCAGTAGTCGCCTGGTCCCCTTCAGTCGCCCGGGCACAGGGAAGCACTCGGGCACAGGACGTCGGCCAGGCGCAGGAAGTCGGCCGGTCCGACTTCCTGCGCTCAGGCACCCGGCCGCCGGGCCTCCACCTCGATCTCGATCCGCATCCGCGGGTCGGCGAGGCCGCAGACCATCATGGTGGCGGCCGGCCGGACGTCGCCGAAGCAGCGGCGCAGCACGGGCCAGCAGGGCTCGAAGTCCGCACGCTCCGGCAGTAGGTAACGCACCCGCACCACGTCGGCGAAGCCGCAGCCGGCCTCGGCCAGCGCGGCCCCGATGGTGCGCAGGCACTGCTCGGCCTGCTCCACCACGTCGTCGGAGATGGTCATGGTGGCGTAGTCGAAGCCGGTCGTCCCGGACACGTGCACCCGGTCGCCGTCCACGACCGCACGGGCGTAGCCGATCCGTTCCTCGAAGGTCGAACCGCCGAGGATCGCGCGTCGCTCTGTCATGCGCCGCACGCTAGGCGGGCGGTACCGATACGTCCAATACTCCGGAGGCCTTCTCCTGATATCCCTGGGCGTATGGACCGCCCCGAGATCCCCCTCCCCCAGCTGCACGCCTTCGTCGTCCTCGCCGAGGAGCTGCACTTCGGCCGCGCGGCCCCCCGGCTCGGCGTCGCCCAGCCGCCGCTGAGCCAGCAGATCCGGCGGCTGGAGGAGAAGGTGGGCCATCCGCTGTTCACCCGCGAGCCGGGGCGGGTGGCGCTCACCCCGGCCGGCCGGGAGCTGCTGCCCGCGGCCAGGGCGGCCCTCACCGGCCTGGCCGACGGCCTGGCGGCGGCCCGCGCCGTCGGCACCGGCGAGGCCGGCCGGCTGCGGATCGGGTTCTCCGCCTCGCTGGCCCTGACCGTCCTGCCCGGCCTGCTGCACACCTTCCGGCAACGCTTCCCTGCCGTGGAGCTGGACATCCGCGAGATGACCACCGCACCGCAGCTCGCCGCGCTGCGCGAGGGCGCCGTCGACGTCGGCCTGTTGCGCGAACCGCCCGCCGCCGAGCCGGGGCTGGACTTCCGGACGGTGCTCAGCGAGCCCTTCGTCGCCGTGCTGCCGAAGGCCCACCCGCTGGCCGCCCGGCGCACCCTGCCGGTCGGGGAACTGGCGGACTCGCCGTTCGTCCTGCTGCCCCGGGAGGTCGGCCCGCAGCTGTACGACCGGATCACCGGCCTGTGCACCGCGGCCGGATTCACCCCGCGCATCGTCCAGCACGCGGTGGAGTGGCAGACGGTCTGCGCGCTCGTCGGGGCCGGGCTCGGCGTCTCGCTGGCACCGGCGAGCATCCGGCGCATCCGCCTCCGGGGCGTCGCCTTTCGCGGGATCTCCCCGGCCGGCGCCCGCACCCGCGTCGCGGTGGCCTGGCGGGGCGCCGACCGCAACCCCCTGGTCGCCCAGCTGCTGACCGCCGTCACCCAGGACCGGCCGACCGCGTCCTGACGCTCCCGCCCGGGCCCGGAGGAGGGAGGAGCCGCTGCCCCGATCGGGGGAGGGCCTCCACCACCCCGGGCGAGCGGCGGAACGCCTCAGCCCCGCAGCTCCCGCCGGATCACCAACCGCAGCCCCGACCACACCGCGTCGATCGCGCACACCTTGTTGTCCACCAGCCCGGTGGGCAGCGCGGCCTTCCGCACCCCGTCCCCGTCGAGGTCGCTCACCACCCCCGAGGACTTCTTCGGCCAGGCCACCCACAGCCCGGCCGCCGGCCGCATCAGCGCCCGCAGGTCGGCGAGCCCGGCCCGGTAGGCGGCGCGCCCGGCCGGGAACCACACGCAGACGTCGAACGGCCCCTCCGTCACCAGGCTGACGCCCGGGGGCAGTTCGGGCACGGTGAAGCCGTCCGGCGCACCGGCGAGCAGCAGCTCGTCGCCCGCCCGGATGCCGAGCTTGCGCGCCAGTGGCGTCCCCTGCTCACCGGCCACCGCTCCGCCTCCCTGCTCCGGAGATCCGGGCTCCGCCGGGCCCTCAGGCGTCCAGCTCGGCGAGGAAGTCCAGCGCGACGGCCCAGGCCCGCTCGGCGGCCTCGGCGTCGTAGTCGGCGAGGTCCTGGTCGGTGAACAGGTGCCCGGCGCCCCGGTAGCGGTGCACCTCGACGTCGGCCCCGGCCCGGCGCATGTTCAGGTACCAGGCGTTCAGCCAGTCCTCGGTCTCGAACGGGTCGGGCTCGGCGACGTGCAGCTGCACCGGGATCTCGGTGGCGGCGTCCTCGCGCAGGTCGGAGGTGCCGTGCAGGAGCAGCAGGCCGCGGGCCTTCTCGTCGGCGAGGGCGAGGTTCTGGGCGAGCGAGCCGCCGAGCGAGAACCCGGCGTACACCAGGCCGCCGTCGGAGTGCGGCGCCGCCGCGACGACGGCCCGCCGGAGCAGTTCCTCGCTGCCGCCGAGCTCGTCCTGGTGGGCGATCCCGGCCTCGATGTCGTCGAAGGTCCGCCCGTCGTAGAGGTCCGGGGTGTGGACGGTGTGCCCGGCCGCTCGCAGCCGGTCGGCGGCGGCGTGCACGGCGGGACGCAGCCCGAGGGCGGAGTGGAAGAGGACGATCTGGGCCACGGCGGGGTCCTTCGACGGCTGGGGGCGGGTACTCCTCCATGATCTCCCATGGACGGGCCGGTCTCCTCCCGGCCCGAACGGCATCCGGACCGCGCCGGAACCACGCCCGGACCTAGCCCGAACCGCACCCGGACCGCGTCCGAACCACGCCCGCCCGCCCCCGCCCCCGGGCCGGATCCGGCCGATCCGCGACGGACCGTCAGGTCGCCGATTTACCAACGCTTTACCAACCGGTAGCCTTCGGCCGTGAACGATCTTGTCGATGCCATGACCCCCGCCCGCCCCGGCCGCCGCCGGCTGCTGAAGGCCGGGGCACTGGTCGCGGGCGGTGCCGCCCTCCCGCTGGCCCTCACGACCCCCGCCGAGGCCGCCGGGGCCACGCCGGCCGCCCCGGCCCCGGCCCCCGCCACTGCCACTGCCACCGGGTCAGACCCCGCGGCCCCCGCCCCGCGCTTCCTGCACGGCATAGCCTCCGGCGACCCCCTCCCCGACGGCGTCCTGCTCTGGACGAGGGTGACCCCCGCCCCCGAGGCCGTCCCCGGCTCCGGCCTCGGCCCCGACACCGAGGTCCGCTGGGAGCTGGCCGCCGACCAGGCCTTCACCCGCGTCACCGCCGGCGGCACGGTGACCGCCACCGCCGCCGCCGACCACACCGTCAAGGCCGACGTCCGCGGACTGGCCCCCGACACCACCTACTGGTACCGCTTCACCGCGGGCGCCACCGTCTCCCCCGTCGGCCGCACCCGCACCACCCCGGCCACCGACGCCACCCCCGCCCGGGTCCGCTTCGGTGTCGCCTCCTGTTCCAACTGGGAGGCCGGCTACTTCTCCGCCTACCGCCACCTCGCCGCCCGCGGCGACCTGGACGCCCTGCTCTTCCTCGGCGACTACGTCTACGAGTACCGGACGGGCGAGTACTGCGCCCGCGGCACGGTCGTGCGCCCGCACTCCCCCGCCCACGAGATCGTCACCCTGGCCGACTACCGCACCCGCCACGGCCAGTACAAGACCGACGAGGACCTCCGCTCCCTGCACGCGAGGATCCCCGTCATCGCGATCTGGGACGACCACGAGTTCGCCAACGACGCCTGGTCCGGCGGCGCCGAGAACCACACCCCGGGCACCGAGGGCGACTGGGCGGCCCGGATGGCCGCCGCCAAGCAGGCCTACTTCGAGTGGATGCCGGTGCGCCCGTCCGTCGCCGGGACGACGTACCGCCGGCTGCGCTACGGCCGGCTGGCCGACCTGCACCTGCTGGACCAGCGCTCGTTCCGCTCCCAGCAGGTCAAGGTGGGCGACGGCGCCGTCGACGCGGCCGACCGCACGATCACCGGCCGCGCCCAGATGGACTGGCTGAAGGCCGGGCTCGCCGCGTCCGACACCACCTGGCGGCTGGTCGGCAACGAGGTGATGATCTCCCCCGTCGCCTTCCTCTCGCTCCCGGACTACCTGCTGCGCCCGCTGGCGAAGCTGCTCGGCCTGCCCGGCGAGGGCGTGGCCGTCAACACCGACCAGTGGGACGGCTACACCCACGACCGCCGCGAGCTGCTCGGCCACCTCCGGGCGAACGGCATCACCAACACCGTCTTCCTGACCGGCGACATCCACTCCGCCTGGGCCGCCGACGTCCCGAACGAGGCCGCCACGTATCCGCTGTCCGGCAGCGTGGCCACCGAGTTCGTGGTCACCTCGACGACCTCGGACAACATCGACGACACCCTGAAGGTCGCGCCGCACACCGTCTCGCTGGCGGCGGCCACCGCGCTCAGGACGGCCAACCCGCACATCAAGTGGGTCGACCTCGACTCGCACGGCTACGGCGTCCTGGACGTCACGCCCGAGCGGGCCCAGATGGACTACTACGTCCTGTCCGACCGCACCCGCAAGGACGCCACGAGCAGCTGGGTCCGTTCCTACCGCACCCGCAGCGGCACCCAGCGGATCGAACGCGTCGACGCCCCGGTCGGCTGACACGACGCGCCGACGCCCCGGTCGGCTGACGCCCCACCGGCCCCCGTCGGCCCGCGCCCACCGGCCCGGGCCCGCCGCACCCCGGCGGGCCCGGACGGCCCCGACCCGACGAGGCACTCCCCGAGGCGTGTCCGACGATCCCCGGGACACCTCCCTAGGACACCACGTCCTTGCGCGCGAACCCCCGGAACGCCAGCGCCAGCAGCACCACCGCGTACGAGAGCGACAGCGAGACCCCCTGCACCATCCCGCCCCACTCCAACTGCGGCTGCAGCGCGTCCGCCCAGGCGTACTGCCAGTGCGCGGGCAGCCACTCCCGCAGGTCCCCGAGCGCCGTGACAGCGTCCAGCACCCCGGTGATGATCGAGGCGAACACCGCCCCGCCGACGGCCCCGAGCGGGGCGTCCGTCGCGGTGGACAGCCAGAACGCCAGCGCCGCGATCACGATCTCGCTGAGGAAGACGAAGGCCGCCGCGAGGGCCAGCCGGGGCAGCGCCTCGCCGGCCGACAGGCTCGCCCCGGTGGGCAGCCTGAGGTCCCCCCAGCCGTACGCGGCGGTGCCGACGAGCAGCCCGATCAGGGGCAGCAGGGCCACCGCGACCGCCGAGAACGCCAGCCCGACCGCGAACTTGCGGGCCAGCAGCCTGGCCCGGGGCACCGGCGCGGCCAGCAGGTAGCGCAGCGAGGACCAGCTGGCCTCCGAGGCGACGGTGTCGCCGCAGAACAGCGCGACCGGGATGACCAGCATGAACCCGGTGCCCACGAACAGCATGGTGGCCGCGAAGTTGGGGCCCGAGGCGGTGGCCAGGTCGATGAAGGTGGTCCGGTCCGGGCGGCTCGGGGTGCCGCCGATCTGGAACGCGGCGAGGATGACCAGCGGCATCGCCGCGAGCACCGCGCCGATCACCAGCGTGCGGCGCCGCCGCAGCTGGCGCATGGCCTCCACCCGCAGCGGCAGCGTCCGGCCCGCCCGGTAGCCCTCGGCGTGGTCCGCCGACACGGTGTGCTCCGCCTGCGCGACGTCGCTCACGCCGCACCTCCGATCAACGACAGGAACGCGTCCTCGAGCCGGCGCTGCGGCCCCGCACTCTCCACCGGCACGCCCAGGCGCACCAGTTCGGCCAGCAGCTCGCTGGCCGCCAGCCCGTCCAGGCGCACCAGCAGCCCGCCCTCGACGGCCTCCGCCGAACCGACCCCGGCCAGCGCGCCGACCTTCTCGACGACCGACTCCGGGTCGTACGGGGCGGGCACGCCGATCAGCAGCTGCTCGCCGGCGCCGACGATCTCGCCGACCGCACCGGTGGTGACCAGTCGGCCGCGGTCCATCACGACCAGGTCGGTGCAGCTCTGCTCGACCTCGGCGAGCAGGTGGCTGGAGACGATGACGGTGCGCCCGGCCGCCGCGTACCGGATCATCACCTCGCGCATCTCGCGGATCTGCGGCGGGTCGAGCCCGTTGGTCGGCTCGTCCAGGATCAGCAGGTCCGGCATGCCGAGCATCGCCTGCGCGATCGCGAGCCGCTGCCGCATGCCCTGCGAGTAGGTCCGCACGGCGCGGTCGAGCGCCTCGCCGAGCCCGGCGATCGCCAGCGCCTCGTCGAGGTGGGCGTCCTGCTCCGGCCGCCCGGTGGCCTGCCAGTACAGCCGCAGGTTGGCCCGGCCGGTGAGGTGCGGCAGGAACCCGGCCCCCTCGACGAACGCGCCGACCCGGGAGAGCACCGGAGCGCCGGGGCGCACCAGGTGGCCGAAGATCCGGATCTCGCCCGCGTCGGGCCGGATCAGGCCCATCAGCATGCGCAGCGTGGTGGTCTTGCCGGCACCGTTGGGCCCGAGCAGGCCGAGCACCTGCCCCTGCTCGACGCGGAAGCCCAGCTCCTTGACGGCGTAGCGGTCCTGGGAGCCCTTGTAGCGCTTGCTGAGGCCGCTGATCTGCAGCGGCACCGCGGCGAGCGCCGGGTCGTACGCCGGCCCGGCGCCCGGCGTCCGGCGGCGCCGCAGCCGGGGCAGCAGGACCAGGGCGAGGGCCACCGCGACGCCGACCAGCGGCAGCACCCAGGTGCGCGCGGGCAGCGGCGCGGCCTCGGTGACGAGCTGCTCGACGGTCGGCGCGGCGAGCGCCCCGGCGGGCGCGACCCGGTAGGTGGCCGGTTCGACGGGCGAGGCGTACGCGAGGTCGGTGGCGGCGACGACCAGCCGCAGCCGGTGCCCGGCCGGGAAGGTGTGGTCGACGGCGGGCAGCGCGACGGTGACGGTGCGGCCCGCGTCGGCGCCGGTGACCCGCAACGGGGCGGCCAGCTGTTGGGGCAGCACGGCCTTGCCGTCCGGTCCGACGTCGTACAGCTTGGCGAAGAGCACCGCGTCGGGCCGGTCGGCCTGCACCCGCAGCGGCACGGTGGGCTGCCCGGTCAGGTGCAGCGGGCGGTCCAGCGGCGCGGAGTCGAAGGCGGCGTTCTGGCCGGGGAAGTCGAGCGCCAGCCCGGCTCCGAGCGAGGCGGCCTGGCTGAGCGCGCCGATCCCGGGCACGGTGGAGATCCCGGGCGGGGCGCCGCCGGGCGGGTTCGCGAAGGTCCGCTCGCCGTCGCCGCCACCGCCGGTGAGCTCGACGGACCGGCTGCCCGTGCCGCCCAGTCCGGGGTAGCGGTCGGCGCTGGCGCCGCGCAGCACGGCCTGGAAGCCGGTGGAGTCGACGCCACCGGTGCGGGTGACCCGGAACGCCGGGCCGGTGTCGTTGCCGCGGCCGCGCAGGTAGTGGTCGAACCAGGCGGTCACCCGGTCGTCGACCCGGGCGCTGGTGTCGGTGCCGCCGTCGTGCCCGCCCGCGAACCAGTCCACCGAGACGGGCGCGCCGTTGGCGGCGACCGCCCGGGCGATCCGGTCGCCCTGGTCGAGCGGGAACAGCGAGTCCTGCTGCCCCTGGACGACCAGCGTGGGCGCCTTGAGCTGCCCGGCCACCGAGGACGGGCTGGAGCGTTCCAGCAGGGCGACGGCCTCCGGGTCCGCGTGCCCGGCGGTGGCGACCCGGTCGTACATCTGGCACAGGGTGTCCAGGAACCGGCCGCAGCCGACCTCGGCGTCCTGGGACGGGCCAGCCTGCGGGGCACCGCCCGGCCGCGCCGCCGTCCCGCCGCCGCGCGGGGCGCCGCCCGAGGGTCCGAGGTCGCCGGCCGCGCCGGTGGTGAAGAAGATCCCGGCCCAGAGCTTCTTGAAGACGCCGTCCACCGCGCCGGATCCCTCGACGCCCTGCGGGAACAGCGCGTCGGCCAGGTTCCACCAGGTGATCTGGGTGGCGACGGCGTCGATCCGGTGGTCGTAGGCGGAGGCGAGCAGGGCGACGCCGCCGCCGTAGGAGGCTCCGGTGATGCCGACCCTCGGGTCGCCGGGCGCGTCGAGCTGCACCTCGGGCCGCTGGGCCAGCCAGTCCACCAGGTGCTTGACGTCCTCGACCTCGCGGTCGGGCGCGTTGAGGCCGATCTTGCCGCCGGAGCGCCCGAAGCCGCGCGCCGACCAGGTCAGCACCGCGTAGCCCTGCCGGGCCAGCTGCTGGGCGCGCTCGCGCTCGCCCTCCTTGGAGCCGCCGAAGCCGTGCGCGAGCAGCACGGCCGGCCTGGGGCCGCTGCCGGTGGTGAAGAAGGAGGTGTCCAGCTGGACCTGCCGGTCGCTGCCGGGGGTCTCGGGCATGCTCAGGAACCGGTCCTCCTGTCGGACCGCCTGCTCACCGCCGGACGCCACCGCGGCCGTACCGGCCCCGACCACCGCCACCAGGGCGACCGCACCGGCCACCAGCCTGCGCCGTACCGTCGTACCCCGGCCGCGCCACCGGCGCCACGCCCCACCGAACTCCATGGGGGCTGATCGTATCCGCCGCAGCGGTAGGCGTCCGATAAAGCCGGCCGCCCCGCCCGCCGGGGCCGCCCTCCGACTCCGCCCCGCACCGCCCGGAAAGCCGCGTTCCCCGTGCCCTGACCGGGCACGGGGAACCGTCTGACGGCCCTCCGGAGGGGGGCGGCTACAGCACCCGGGTCATCGTCCGGTGCGGGATCCCGCCGTCCTGGTACACCGGCCCCTCCGCCGCGTACCCGAGCCGCTCGTAGAACCCGAGCGCCTGCACCTGCGCGTGCAGCTCCACCTCACGGGCGCCGCGGGCCAGTGCGGCCGCCTCGATCGCCCGCACCAGGTCCGCGCCGAGCCCGGTCCCCCGGGCCGCCGCGACGACGGCGAGCCGCCCGAGCAGCACCCGCCCCTCGACGCCGCCGGTGAGCTTCAGGGCCTGCTCGCCGTGGATCAGCCGCGCCGTCCCCAGCGGGGTGCCGTCGGCGCCGACGGCCAGCAGGTGCTCCGAGGTGGGGTCGAGGTCGTCCCACTCCTCGTCCTCGGGGATCCCCTGTTCGACGATGAACACCGCGCGCCGCACACCGTGCACCAGCGCGAGGTCCGCCTCGCCCTCGGCGACCCGGACGGTCACCGCCATGTCAGCTCTCCGCCGAGATGATGTCGAGCGCCTTCCGCAGGTCGGCCGGGTACTCGCTCTTGAACTCGACCCACTGCCCGTCCGCCGGGTGCTCGAAGCCGAGCGAGACGGCGTGCAGCCACTGCCGGGTCAGCCCGAGGCGCTTGGCGAGCGTCGGGTCGGCGCCGTAGGTCAGGTCGCCGACGCAGGGGTGGCGCAGCGCGGACATGTGCACCCGGATCTGGTGGGTGCGGCCGGTCTCCAGCTTGATGTCGAGCAGCGAGGCCGCGCGGTACGCCTCGATGAGGTCGTAGTGGGTGATGGAGGCCTTGCCGTCGCGGGTGACGGCCCACTTCCAGTCGGAGCTGGGGTGGCGCCCGATCGGCGCGTCCACGGTGCCGCTCATCGGGTCCGGGTGCCCCTGGACGAGCGTGTGGTAGCGCTTCTCGGTGATCCGGTCGTGGAACTGCCGCTTGAGGTCGGTGTACGCGCGCTCGGACTTGGCGACGACCATCAGGCCCGAGGTGCCGACGTCGAGCCGGTGCACGATGCCCTGGCGCTCGGCCGCGCCGGAGGTGGAGATCCGGTAGCCGGCGGCGGCCAGACCGCCGATGACGGTGGTGCCGGTCCAGCCGGGGCTGGGGTGCGCGGCGACGCCGACCGGCTTGTCGACGAGCACGATGTCCTCGTCGTCGTGGACGATCCGCATGCCCTCGACGGGCTCGGCGACGATCTGCACCGGGGCGGCGGGGGCGGGGATCTCGACCTCCAGCCAGGAGCCGGCGGTCACCCGGTCCGACTTGCCGGCCACGGCGCCGTCGAGCGTCACCTTGCCGTCGGCGGCCAGCTCGGCGGCCTTCGTCCGGGAGAAGCCGAACATCCGGGCGAGGGCGGCGTCGAGGCGCTCGCCCTCCAGGCCGTCGGGTACGGGGAGGCTGCGGATCTGCGCTGCGGTACTCACCCGTACGAGTATGCCGGAAACCCGGGCCGCCCCCGTCCGCCGAGCTCCGCCCGCCCCTGGCGGGAGGGCCCGCTACTCGCCCTTGGCGCTCTGCTGGTGGACGGTGCCGTCCGGGTTGCTGCCCCGGAAGGAGAGCAGCACCACGAGGATGCCGCCGCAGACGATCGCCGAGTCGGCGAGGTTGAACACCGCGAAGTGCTGGACGGAGATGAAGTCGACGACGTGCCCGCGGAAGACGCCCGGCGCGCGGAACAGCCGGTCGGTGAGGTTGCCCAGGGCGCCGCCGAGCAGCAGCCCGAGCGCGATCGCCCAGGGCAGGCTGTACAGCCGGCGGGCGATCCGCCAGATCACCACGATGACGGCCGAGGCGATCATCGTGAAGACGACGGTCAGCGCCTGGCCCATGCCGAAGGCGGCGCCGGAGTTGCGGATGACCTGGAAGGTGACGACGTCGCCGATCACCTTGATCGCCGAGTGGTTCTCCAGCCGGGCCACCACCAGCAGCTTGCTGCCGAAGTCGATCAGGAAGGCGAGCAGGGCGACGACCAGCAGCACGCCGATCCGCCGGGGGCCCTTCGGCGCCTCCGCCGCGACCGGAGCGGGCGCCTCGGTGGGCTCGGTGGGCTCGGCCACGGCCACCTCCACGGCTTCGGCGGGGGTCGGGACGGCGTCGTCCCGGGTCTGGGGGGAACCTTGCGTACTGATGATCCGCTCCGCTGCCGATGGAGCTCCCCCGTCCGGAGCGGGGGAGGGTGGGCCCTGGTCGCCGGGCCCGGCGCATCCGGGCCGGATGCGCTGCAGGGGTCGGGCGACGTTACGGGGTCGAGCGTACGGCAAGCCCGACCCCCCGCGTCGCGCCGGTCGGTCGGTTCAGCGGCGTTCCTGCTTGGCCTTGCACTGCACGCAGAGCGTCGCCCGGGGGAAGGCCTGCATCCGGGCCTTGCCGATCGCCTTGCCGCAGGACTCGCAGGTGCCGAAGCCGACGCCCTCCAGCCGGGCCAGGGCGCGCTCGGTCTGGGCGAGGCTGTCCCGGGCGTTGTTGGCCAGCGCGAGCTCGCTCTCCCGGGAGATGTTCTTCGTGCCGGCGTCCACCTGGTCGTCGCCGGCTCCGTCGTTGGAGTCGCGCATCAGGCCGGAGATGGCGGCCTCGGCGGCGTCGATCTCGTTGCGCAGGCGGTCCAGTTCGCTGATGAGCTCGGTGTGCAGCTCGTGCACCTCGCCGGTGGTCCACGGGTCCTCGCCGGGCCGGATCGGCAGCGTGGCCGGGTCGACGGACTCCGCGCCGCGCGTCACGGTGACGGTGTCGGTGCTGCTGTTCTGCCGTGCGGTAGTGGTCACGGTCCCCTCCCCTGGATCGGCCGCCACGGCCTTGCGTGCCCGCTTGGTGGCGGTACCCGCGCCGGTTGCCTTCTCAGCCATGGCTTCGACCCCATCTACGAACGAATCGAGCCGCCGGTTCCCGGCGGCCTCCAGTGCCGGAACGATAATCCCGATCAAAACCGGTCACAACATGACATACCGACGCCTCACGATGATCCCACCCAGGCAGCCGCCCCAGCCGCCACGCCCCGCGCGCTGACCAGACTTGTGCCCAGATCACCCCCGCCTAACCGCCCCTTCCCACCCCCTGGACGGGCCCCCGGGAAACGGTTTGGACAAACGGGTTCGCCCGGCCGATACACTGGCCGTGCAAGGCGCAGATGGGACGAGTACCGACGTACGCAGCCACCAGCGACCCGGGGACGGTGCGAGCCCGGGGGTGTGCGCGGCGGGAAGATCACCCCGGAGCCGCCGGAAGAACGGCCGCCCCCCGGCGGCCCGGTAGACCCGGCAGCAAGCCCAAACAAGAGGGCCGCAGTCACCATCGCGGCCAAGGAGGGTGGTACCGCGGGACGGCACGCCGTCTCGTCCCTCCGGAGGATCCAGCCCACGCATCCGCCGGAGGTAGACGCCAGCGATGAGCACCTATAACCCCGTCCCCGCACAGGTCGACCTGCCTGCCCTCGAGCACCGGATCCTGTCCTTCTGGCAGGACGACAAGGTCTTCCAGCGCAGCCTGGAGCAGTCCGAGGGCCGCCCCGAGTGGGTCTTCTACGAGGGCCCGCCGACCGCGAACGGCATGCCCGGCGCCCACCACATCGAGGCCCGCGTCTTCAAGGACGTCTTCCCCCGCTACCGGACGATGAAGGGCTACCACGTCGCCCGCAAGGCCGGCTGGGACTGCCACGGCCTCCCGGTCGAGCTCGCCGTCGAGAAGGAGCTCGGCTTCTCCGGCAAGCAGGACATCGAGGCGTACGGCATCGCCGAGTTCAACGCCAAGTGCCGCGAGTCGGTGACCCGCCACACCGACGCGTTCGCCGAGCTGACCACCCGCATGGGGTACTGGGTCGACCTCGACGAGGCCTACCGCACGATGGACCCGTCGTACGTCCAGTCCGTCTGGTGGTCGCTCAAGCAGATCTTCGACAAGGGCCTGCTGGTCCAGGACCACCGGGTCGCCCCCTGGTGCCCGCGCTGCGGCACCGGCCTGTCCGACCACGAGCTGGCCCAGGGCTACGAGACCGTGGTCGACCCCTCGGTCTTCGTCCGCTTCCCGCTGACCGGCGGACCGCTGGCCGGCCGGGCCGCCCTGCTGGTGTGGACCACCACCCCGTGGACCCTGGTCTCCAACACCGCCGCCGCCGTCCACCCGGAGGTCACCTACGTGGTGGCCACCGACGGGACGGAACAGCTCGTCGTCGCCGAGCCGCTGCTCGCCAAGGCGCTCGGCGAGGGGTGGGAGACCACCGGCGAGTCCTTCACCGGTGCCGAGATGGAGCGCTGGGCCTACCGCCGCCCCTTCGACCTGGTCGAGATCGAGGACGCGCACTACGTCCTCAACGCCGACTACGTCACCACCGAGGACGGCACCGGCATCGTCCACCAGTCGCCCGCCTTCGGCGCGGACGACCTCGCGACCTGCCGCAGGTACGGCCTGCCGGTGGTCAACCCGGTGCTGGCCGACGGCACCTTCGCCCCCGAGGTCCCGCTGGTCGGCGGCCAGTTCTTCAAGAAGGCCGACGAGGCCCTGGTCGCGGACCTCCAGGAGCGCGGCCTGCTCTTCCGCCACCTGCCGTACGAGCACAGCTACCCGCACTGCTGGCGCTGCCACACCGCGCTGCTCTACTACGCGCAGCCGTCCTGGTACATCCGGACCACCGCCGTCAAGGACGCGCTGATCCGCGAGAACGAGGCCACCAACTGGTTCCCCGGGACGGTCAAGCACGGCCGCTTCGGCGACTGGCTGAACAACAACATCGACTGGGCGCTCAGCCGCAACCGCTACTGGGGCACCCCGCTGCCGATCTGGCGCTGCGAGGAGGGCCACCTCACCTGCGTCGGCTCGCTGGCCGAGCTCTCCGAGCTCACCGGCACCGACCAGAGCGCCCTCGACCCGCACCGCCCGTACATCGACGACGTGACCTTCGGCTGCCGCGAGTGCGGCGGCAGCTCCACCCGGGTGCCCGAGGTCATCGACGCCTGGTACGACTCGGGCTCGATGCCCTTCGCCCAGTACGGCTACCCGTACGAGAACAAGGAGCTGTTCGAGAAGCGCTACCCGGCGCAGTTCATCTCCGAGGCGATCGACCAGACCCGCGGCTGGTTCTACACGCTGATGGCCGTCGGCACCCTGGTGTTCGACAGGAACAGCTACGAGAACGTCGTCTGCCTGGGCCACATCCTGGCCGAGGACGGCCGCAAGATGTCCAAGCACCTGGGCAACATCCTGCAGCCGATCCCGCTGATGGACCAGCACGGCGCCGACGCCGTCCGCTGGTTCATGGCGGCCGGCGGCTCGCCCTGGTCGGCCCGCCGGGTCGGCCACGGCACCATCCAGGAGGTGGTCCGCAAGACCCTCCTCACCTACTGGAACACCGTCGCCTTCCAGGCCCTGTACGCGCGCACCGCCGGCTGGTCCCCCTCCGCCGCCGACCCGGCCCCGGCCGACCGCCCGCAGCTGGACCGCTGGGTGCTCTCCGAGCTCAACACCCTGGTCCGCGAGGTCGACGCGGCCTTCGAGGCGTACGACACCCAGCGCGCCGGCAAGCTGCTCTCCGGCTTCGTCGACGACCTGTCCAACTGGTACGTCCGCCGCGGCCGCCGCCGCTTCTGGCAGGGCGACGCCGCCGCGCTCGCGACCCTGCACGAGGCGCTGGAGACGGTCACCCGCCTGATGGCGCCGCTGACGCCGTTCATCACCGAGCAGGTCTGGCAGGACCTGGTCGTCCCGGTCGTCCCGGACGCCCCGGCCTCGGTGCACCTGTCCGCCTGGCCGGTGGCCGACGAGTCGCTCGTCGACGCCGACCTCTCCCGCCACATGGCGCTGGTCCGCCGCCTGGTCGAGCTCGGCCGGGCGACCCGCGCCGAGTCGGGCGTCAAGACCCGCCAGCCGCTGTCCCGCGCGCTGGTCGCCGCCCAGGGCTGGGACGAGCTGCCCGCCGACCTGCGCGCGCAGATCGCCGAGGAGCTCAACGTCTCCGCCCTGGAGTCCCTGGCGGAGGTGGGGGGCTCGCTGGTCGACACCAGCGCCAAGGCCAACTTCCGTGCGCTGGGCAAGCGCTTCGGCAAGGGCGTGCAGGACGTCGCCAAGGCGGTCGCCGCCACCGACGCCGCCCGCCTGGCCGCCGAGCTGCGCGCCGACGGCGAGACCTCGGTCGAGCTGGACGGCGAGACGGTCACGCTCTCCCCGGACGAGGTGATCATCACCGAGACCCCGCGCGAGGGCTGGGCCGTCGCCAACGAGTCCGGTGCCACCGTCGCGCTCGACCTGGCGATCACTCCGGAGCTCAAGCGGCTCGGCGTCGCCCGCGACGCCATCCGCCAGATCCAGGAGGCCCGGAAGAACTCCGGCCTGGACGTCGCCGACCGCATCGTCCTGCGCTGGCGGGCGACCGCCGAGGAGACCGCCGAGGCCATCGCCGAGCACGGCCCCCTGGTCGCCGAGGAGGTCCTCGCCACCGACTTCGCCGCGGGCGCGGCGGACTGGGACTCCGAGACCTTCTCCGACGACTCCCTCGGCCTCGCCTTCCAGCTCCGCAAGGCCTGACCGACACCCGGAGCCGCCGTCACCCCTCGCCGGGGTGGCGGCGGCTCCGCCGTTTCCGTCCGGCCGCCCCCTCCAACGACGGGAGCGCCCCCCGCCCGACCCTGGGGGTCGGACGGGGGGCGCTCCGGAAGGTCGGGCTAGGACCTCAGTTGTCGCCGTCCTCGTCGATGAGGAAGCCGCGCATCGGCGCCGGGGCCTGCTGCATCGGCTGCGGCGGCTGCGGACGGACCGCGGCCATCGGCTGGGTCATCCCGGCCGGCTGCATCTGCGGCGCACCGGTGTTGCCACCGGGGGCCGGCACACCGAAGCTCGGCGCCGGGGCGTTGCCGCCGAAGGAGCTCTGACCGCCGAACGACGGCGTGCTGCCACCGAAGGACGGCTGGTTGCCGCCGAAGGACGGCGCGCCGCCCATCGAACCGGCACCGGCCGGAGCCATCGACGAGGCCGCCGGCGGCAGCGACGCGGTGGCGGGGATCCGCGGCGGGGCGAGCGAGTCGTCGGCCTGCGACTCCAGCTGGCGCAGCTGGGTCTCCAGGTACGACTTCAGACGCGTGCGGTACTCGCGCTCGAAGGCCCGCAGGTCCTCGACCTTGCGCTCCAGCGTGGCGCGGGCGGACTCCAGGGAGCCCATCGCGACGCGGTGCTTCTCCTGCGCGTCCCGCTCCAGGGCGTCGGCCTTGGCACGGGCGTCGCGCTCCAGGCCCTCGGCCCGGCTGCGCGCCTCGCCGACGATCTTGTTGGCCTCGGAGCGGGCCTCGGAGATCGCCTGGTCGGCGGTCTGCTGAGCGAGTGCCAGGACGCGGGCGGCGCTGTCGCCACCGGGGCCCTGCTGCTGCATGGGGCCGCCCATCGGGCCGCCCATCTGCTGCGGCGGGCCGCCCATGGGGCCGCCCATCGGCTGCATCTGCTGCTGGCCCATGCCCTGGCCCATCGGGTTGCCCATCTGCTGCGGGCCACCGGGACCGCCCATGGGCTGCAGCATCTGACCGCCCATCGGCTGGACCAGCTGCTGCTGGCCGCCCATGGTCTGGTTCATCTGCTGCTGCGGGCCGCCCATCTGCTGGGGGCCGGCGGGGAGCTGCGGGGCACCGGAGGGCAGGCCGAGGGGCTGGTTGCCCATCTGCTGCTGCGGGCCGCCCATCTGCTGCTGCTGGGGGCCACCGGGGCCGCCCATCTGCTGCGGGCCGCCCGGGCCCTGCTGGCCGGGGACCGGCGGGCCGGATATGGCGGCCGGGACGGGGGCGCCGGGACGGCTGTCCTGCGGCGGCTCCTTCCGCATGTTGGCCTGGTTCTGGGCGGCGGCACGGGTGGCGGCCGCCAGCTTGGCGCGCAGGTCCTCGTTCTCGCGGAGCAGGCGGGTCAGCTCCGCCTCGACCTCGTCGAGGAAGGCATCGACCTCGTCCTCGTCATAGCCTTCGCGCAGGCGGACGGTCGTGAACTGCTTGTTCCGAACGTCCTCGGGGGTCAATGGCATCTCTTCACCTCAACGTGATCGTCGGCACACCGGCATCCTGTCGCATCGCTCACCTACGACTAGGGCCGCACAAGCGAGATCAGGACATACACAATGATCATCAGTACGAAGAAGGACAGGTCGAGCGCCACGCCCCCGAAACGCAACGGCGGGATGAACCGCCGAAGAAGCTTGAGCGGCGGATCCGTGACAGTGTACGTGGCCTCCAGGACCAGGACCATGGCCTTGCCCGGCCGCCACGAACGCGCGAACTGGAAGACCCAGTCCATGACCAGCCGTGCAAGCAGGAACACCAGGAAGACGGTCAGGGCGTAGTAGAGCACCGCCCACACGATGTCCATCGCGTTTTCCCTCTCCCCGGTCCGGCCCTGGGGCCTGCCGCTCGTCGCCTGTCGCTAACCCACTGTTGATCGGATCCACACGTAAAGTCGTGGCCGGGTCAGCTCTGGTTGAAGAACCCACCCTCGGCGATCCGAGCCTTGTCCTCCGCCGTGACATCGACGTTAGCAGGCGACAGCAGGAACACCTTCTGTGTCACGCGCTCGATACTGCCGTGCAGACCGAAGACGAGTCCAGCGGCGAAGTCTACGAGCCGCTTGGCGTCCGTGTCGTCCATCTCGGTGAGATTCATGATCACAGGGGTCCCGCCGCGGAACTGTTCCCCGATGGTACGGGCCTCGTTGTAGGTCCGGGGGTGCAGCGTGGTGATGCGGTAGGGCTCTCGTTCGTTCACTACCTTGGGCATGATCACCGGGGCGCTCTTCTCCAGGTTGTGGCGGCGTTCGGGTGTGATGGACGACACTGGTGCCATCCTTGGGGTCTCCTGCCGGATCGGGACCGCCGCCGGCACCGGCTGCGGGGTGATCGAGGAGACCGGGGCGGGCGCGGGGGCCGGCCGGGGAATGTCCTCGGTCCGCTGTCCCGTGCGAATCGGCTCGGGGTCCGCGTCGTAGTCGTCGTCGGGGTCGTACCCCTGGCCGTCGTACGTCTCGTCCTCCACGAGGCCGAGGTAGACCGCCATCTTGCGCATTGCGCCGGCCATGCTCCTGTCTCCTCCGCTCATGGCCACCGCGCAGGCGCCCGGTGGCTGCTTCGCGAAACGCGCACCTTCCGGTGGTCGCTCGCTCCGTGCGGACCGACTCCGTCCCGGCGGCCAGGCCGTTACGGCCCTGCCCGCGGATTCCGCGGTCCACCCACGACGGCGCGTCAGGCCGACGGCCGCTCAGAGTTCGTGGGGTGGGGGCCGCGGAGCTGCGATCCACGGTTCGCTAGCGCTCCGGGGAGCTGCTAGATTCTGTCCTATTTTGTCCTGCAGTCTGATCTACTACCCGGTGACGTTACCTGAGGGGTGACCTCACTCCGAGTACCGCCGTTCCGACGCGCACATGTGTCGCCCCGGCGGCAATCGCCTGCTCGAGGTCACCGCTCATCCCTGCGGAGACCATGGTGGCAGCAGGATGGTCCGTCCGTACGGCGGTTGCGATTTCCGCCAGCCGCGCGAAGGCCCGGGCCGGGTCCCCGGCCAGCGGTCCGGCCAGCGGGGCGACGGTCATCACACCGTCCAGCCGGAGCCCGGGCGTGTCGGCGATCGCGTCGGTGAGCTCCGCGACGTCCTCCGGGGCGACCCCGGCCCGGTGCCCGCCCTCGCCGTGCTCCTTGTCCAGGGCCACCTGCACCAGACAGCCGAGTTCGGGGCGCTCCGCCTTCAGCACCGCGGCCGAGAGCGACTCCACGAGCCGCAGCCGGTCCACCGAGTGCACGTGGTTGGCGTAGCCGACGACCGAGCGGACCTTGTTGGTCTGCAGCTGTCCGACGAAGTGCCAGTCAAGAGGAAGGTTTCTGCACTGCACTGCCTTGGGTGCGGCGTCCTGGTCGCGGTTCTCCGCGACGTCGGTCACCCCCAGGCCGGCCAGCAGCGCGCTGTCCTCGGCGGGGTAGGTCTTGGTCACGACGATCAGGGTGACCTCGTCGCGCGGCCGTCCGGCGGCCGCACAGGCGTCGGCGATCCGCCGCTCCACCACGTCGAGGTTGGTCCCCAGCTCCTCGTACCGGGCCCGCTGGCCCTCCGTCAGCGCGTCCAGGAAGTCCGCGCTCCCCGGGAACGGTCCGTAGATGTCGTTCGTCATCAGTGATCAGGGCCCAACCAGACGTAGCTCGCGAGCCGGCCGGTGCGCTGCTCGCGGCGGTAGGAGTAGTGATCGGCGGACTCCAGGGTGCAGACCGGTGACCGCACCGGTCCCGTGACCCCGGCCGCGGCCAGCTGGGCCGCGACCCCCTCCGGCACGTCCAGTGCCGGCGTCCCCCAGGAGGTCTCGGCGAACGCGGCGGGCACCACCGCGGCGACCTCGGCCCGCAGCGCGGCCGGCACCTCGTAGCAGCGGCCGCAGACCGCGGGGCCGGTCGCGGCGGCGATCCGGCCCGGCTCGGCCCCCAGTTCGACCATCGCCCGCACCACCGCGGGCACCACCCCGGCCGCCAGGCCCGGGCGGCCGGCGTGGGCCGCGCCCACCACCCCCGCCACCGGGTCGGCCAGCAGCACCGGGGTGCAGTCGGCGGTCAGCACGGCGAGCGCGAGCGGCCGGTCGGTGACCATCGCGTCGACCGTCGGGGCCTCCCCGAGTGACTGGCGCTCCGTCACCACGGCGACGTCCGCGCCGTGCACCTGGTTCATCCAGACCACGTCGGCCGGGTCCAGTCCGAGCTCCCGGGCGGCTATCGCCCGGTTCTCGCGGACGGCCGCCGGGTCGTCGCCCACCGCGCCGCCGAGGTTGAGCTCCCCGTACGGCGAAGTGCTCACCCCGCCCCACCGGTCGGTGAAGGCGAAGTGAGCACCCGCGCGTACCGCGTGATCGATCACTTAAGGAAGTCCGGGACGTCGAGCTCCTCCGCCGGGCTCTCCACGTACGGCTGGCGGGCCGGCTGCACCTGCGGGGGCACCGGGGCGGCGGTGGCGGTGGCCGGGGCCTCCGCGGCGCGCGGGGCGGCCGGGGCCTCGCCCTCCGAGCGGGAGGTCACCGAACCGATGCTCCCGTAGGACGGCCGGGCGGCCGGGCGCTCCGGGGCGGCGGACGGGGTGGTCGCGGCGGCCGGGGTGGACTTGACCACCGGGTCGCGGACGATCGCCGGCGGCTGCCCGCCGTCGAAGCCGGCCGCGATGACGGTGACGCGCACCTCGTCGCCGAGCGCGTCGTCGATGACCGCACCGAAGATGATGTTGGCCTCCGGGTGGGCGGCCTCGCTGACCAGTTGGGCCGACTCGTTGATCTCGAACAGACCGAGGTCGGAGCCGCCCGAGATGGACAGCAGCACGCCGCGGGCGCCGTCGATCGAGGCCTCCAGCAGCGGCGAGGAGATCGCCATCACGGCGGCCGCCTTGGCGCGGTCCTCACCGCGGGCCGAGCCGATGCCCATGAGCGCCGAACCGGCGTCCGACATGACGGACTTGACGTCCGCGAAGTCGAGGTTGATCAGACCGGGGGTGGTGATCAGGTCGGTGATGCCCTGGACACCGGAGAGCAGGACCTGGTCGGCCGAGCGGAACGCGTCGAGCACGCTGACCTGGCGGTCCGAGATGGACAGCAGCCGGTCGTTCGGGATCACGATGAGGGTGTCGACCTCCTCGCGCAGGCTCGCGATGCCGTCCTCGGCCTGGTTGGCACGGCGCCGGCCCTCGAAGGTGAAGGGGCGGGTGACCACGCCGATGGTCAGGGCGCCGAGCGAACGGGCGATGTTGGCGACGACGGGCGCGCCGCCCGTGCCCGTGCCACCACCCTCGCCCGCGGTGACGAAGACCATGTCGGCCCCCTTGAGGACCTCCTCGATCTCCTCGCGGTGGTCCTCGGCCGCCTTGCGGCCGACCTCGGGGTTGGCGCCGGCGCCGAGGCCCCGGGTGAGTTCACGGCCCACATCGAGCTTGACGTCGGCGTCGCTCATCAGGAGGGCCTGCGCATCGGTGTTGATCGCGATGAACTCGACGCCCTTGAGACCGACCTCGATCATCCGGTTGATGGCGTTGACACCACCGCCGCCGATTCCGACGACCTTGATGACTGCGAGGTAGTTCTGCGGTGCTGCCACGTCGAAGGCCTCTCGCCTCGAATTTCCGGGTCGGCCCGGCCCGACGGGGCCGTTCCGACGGATGTCGATGGGTAGGGAGCCTGGTTTCTGACTGAATGTCCGAAATGCCGACCGCCGACCCCAACCCTAAACTTGACCTTTAGGGTTAGTCCTGTGCCTCCGTCACATCACCAGGGGGCACAGTCTGGTGACACAGGACACTAGGTGGCTCCGGGCACGCGTTTCAACGAACACGCCGAGCTTCCCTTTTTCTTTTGAGCCTATGTGATCATCGGCCGGCTAACGAAACCGGGGTGACCACCAAGGGTCGGGCCGACACTTCGAGGCGTCAACCCCTCCCTCAGGCACAGAACCTACCGGATCATCCCGACACCGCCGGCGCCTCCGGCGCACTCACGTCAAAGTTCGTGCCCTTCTGACCCATCAACGCCACCAGGACCCGGGCCTTTCGATCGATCTGTTCCGGACTCCCCCAGCGCACCGTCGCACCCCCGCTGAGCTGCAGCTGGATGTCGTCGTAGGAATGCACGAGAACGGCCCCGGCCCGCTTGGCCACCTCGGGCGGCAGACCGGCCGCCACCGAGACCGCGCCCTGCACCAGCTGCGCGCGGGAGATGACCCCGTCCGAGTCCTTCGCCTGCTGACTGAGCCGCAGTTCCACCACCGGGACCCCGGCCGGCGGGGCCGACTCGGTGGCGAAGCTCACGCCGGCGGCGTCCACCTGGGTGAACCGGCCGTCGTCCCCCTTGACGGCGGCCACCGGAGTGCGCTGGACGACCTTCACCTGGAGGGTGTGCGGCCAGCCCCGCCAGACCTCGGCCTTGGCCACCCGCGGGATCGCCTCCACCCGGTGCTGCACGGCGTCCAGGTCCACCCGGGCCAGCGGGCCGTCGCCGACCCGGCCGATCGCCTCGCGGACCTGGTCCGCCGTCAGCTTGTCGTCCTTCGCCCCCTGGACGGCGACCTCGCGCACGTCCAGCACCGAGGAGAGGAAGACCACCCAGGCCAGCACGCCGAGCACCGCGGCACCGAGCACGCTCAGCACCACGACGCCCCGCCGGGAGAGCCGGAGGCGGGGAGCGGACTCCTCGTCCTCCAGCTCGTCCTCCAGCGGGTCGGCGAGCCGGCCGTCAGCCACGGCGGCGGCCGCCGCGGGAGGCCTCGATCGCCTCGTAGACCATGCCGACCAGCAGGTCGTCGGCGTCCCGGCGGCCGAACTCGGCGGCGGCCCGGCTCATGTCCCACAGCCGCTGCGGGTCGGTGAGCACCGGCAGCACGTTCTGCAGCACCCAGTCCGGGGTCAGCTCGGCGTCGTCCACCAGCAGGCCGCCGCCGGCCTTGACCATCGGCTGGGCGTTCAGCCGCTGCTCGCCGTTGCCGATCGGCAGCGGGACGAACGCGGCGGGCAGCCCGACGGCCGCCAGCTCGGCCACCGTCATGGCGCCGGCCCGGCAGAGCATCAGGTCGGCGGCCGCGTAGGCGAGGTCCATCCGGTCGACGTACGGCACCGCGCGGTACGGCGGCATCCCGGGGATGTCCTCCACCTGCGGCAGCTCGTTCTTCGGGCCGACCGCGTGCAGGATCTGCACGCCGTACTGCTGCAGCCGCGGGGCGATCGCGGTGACCGTCTCGTTCAGCCGGCGCGCGCCCTGGGAGCCGCCGGACACCAGCAGGGTGGGCAGCCGCTGGTCGAGGCCGAAGTAGTGCCGGGCCTCCGGACGGGCGGCGCCGCGGTCCAGGGTGGCGATGGTCCGGCGCAGCGGGATGCCGATGTACCGGGAGTCGCGCAGCTTGCTGTCCGGCGTGGACACCGCCACGAAGTCGCTGTAGCGGGCGCCGATCTTGTTGGCCAGACCCGGACGGGCGTTCGCCTCGTGCACCACGATCGGCACCCCGGCCCGCTTGGCGGCCAGGTAGGCGGGCATCGCGACGTAGCCGCCGAAGCCGACCACGGCGTCCGCCTTGACCCGCTCGATGATCTCCTGGGCGGCCCGCACCGTCCCGCGCAGCCGGCCCGGGACGGTGATCAGCTCCGGGGTGGGCTTGCGGGGCAGCGGGACGGCCGGGATGAGCTCCAGCTGGTAGCCGCGCTCGGGCACCAGCCGGGTCTCCAGACCGCGCTCCGTTCCCAGGGCGGTGATCCCGATCGACGGGTCGTGCCTGCGGAGGGCGTCCGCGAGGGCCATGGCCGGCTCGATGTGACCGGCGGTCCCCCCGCCGGCGAGTACGACATGCACCGAAATTCACCGCTCCCTGCGTGCCGGCACCGGGGCCGGGCGCGCTGTGGTTCGTCGTCGTGGCAGCACCCGGGCCAGTCGCTTCCTGATCCGGGAGTTCTTGCTCCGGGCGGCCAGCGCCGCCTTCGCGCCCGAGGTGCTGCGCGCCAGGCACAGCAGCACTCCGATCGCGGACATGGCCGACAGCATGGCGGAACCGCCGTAGGAGAACAGCGGGAGCGGGACGCCCGCGATGGGCAGCAGTCCCAGCGCCGACCCCAGGTTGATCATGGCCTGCGCCATGATCCAGGTGGTGGCGGCTCCCGCGGCGTACCTGACGAAGGGGTCCCTCGTACCGATGGCCACACGGATACCCGCGTAGCCTAGTGCCGCGAAGAGGCCGATCACCGACAGCGTCCCCACCAGGCCCAGTTCCTCGCCGGTCGCGGCGAAGATGAAGTCGGTGTGCGCCTCGGGCAGCTGGCCCCACTTCTCGACGCCGGCGCCCAGCCCGGTGCCGAAGCCGCCGCCGTTCGCGAACGCGAAGACGCCGTGCAGGGCCTGGAAGCAGGCCCCCTCCGGGTCGAGCTTGGTGACGCCGATGCAGCTCAGCCGCTCGGCGCGGTGCGGGACGGTCACCACCAGCGCGGTGCAGACCACGACCGCCACCCCGAGGGTGGCCACGAACAGCCGCAGCGGCGCCCCGACCATCCAGAGCAGCGCGAACAGCATCGCCACCAGGATCATCGAGGTGCCCATGTCGCCGCCGAACATGATCAGCGCGAGCAGCAGCAGGGCCCCCGGCACCAACGGGACGAGCAGGTGCTTCCAGGAGGTCAGGGTGCCGGTCTTCTGCTTACGGGCGAGCAGGTCGGCGCCCCAGAGCACCAGCGCGAGCTTGGCGAACTCGGAGGGCTGGAACTGGAAGAACCCGAAGTCCAGCCAGTTCTGGTTGCCGTTGATCCGCACCCCGATGCCGGGCACGGCGACCAGTGTGAGCGCGCCGATCACCCCGAACATCACCGGGTAGACGATCACCCGCAGCACGGCCAGCGGCACGGAGGCGAAGCCGATCAGCAGGACCAGCCCCAGGGTGGCCGCGACCAGCTGTTTGAGGAAGTAGTACTGGGCCGAGTGGTGCTGGCCCAGCGCGAGGATCTGCGAGGCCGAGAACACCATCATCAGGCCGAGGACGACCAGCAGCAGCGTGGTGCCGACGACCAGCAGGTAGGGCGTGAGCGGGCGGTCCAGCCAGTACCGCAGCCGGTCCCGGAAGGCCCGGACCCGGGCCAGCGGCCCGGCCGACTTGTACTTGGTCGTGGTGGCGGAGATCACTCGCCACGGCTCGGCGGCACCCTGCTCCGAAACGCCGGAATCCGCTCTGCCCTGCCCCGCCACCACGCCCCTACCCGTTCTCCCTGTACGCGGCTCGTCCGCCCGAGGGCCGCTCCGATCCGGCGCCGACGGTCGTCGGCGCGGTCCCGAGGCTCACTCGCCGGCGTCCGCCAGCTCCCGGACGGCCGCCGCGAAGAGGTCGCCGCGCTCGCCGTAGTTGGTGAACATGTCCATCGAGGCGCAGGCCGGCGCCAGCAGCACCGTGTCACCCGATCGGGCGAGCGACGCGGCCGCACGGACCACCTCGGCCATCGCCACCGCGCCAGTCTGGCCCTCGGCCGCCTCGATCACCGGGACATCCGGAGCGTGTCGCTCCAGCGCCTCCCTGATCAGCGCGCGGTCCTGGCCGATCAGGACGGCTCCCCGCAGCCGCTCGGCCGCGCCCTGGACGAGGTCGTCGAACGTCGCGCCCTTGGCCAGGCCGCCGGCGATCCAGACGATCGGCCGGTAGGCGGCCAGCGAGGCGGCGGCGGCGTGGGTGTTGGTGGCCTTGGAGTCGTCGATGTAGGCGACCTCGCGGACCACTCCGACCTCCGCGATCCGGTGCGCGTCCGGGCGGAAGGCCCGCAGGCCCTCCCGGACGGCCTTCGGCTCGACGCCGTAGGCCCGGGCCAGCGCCGCCGCGGCGAGCGCGTTGGCGATGTTGTGCGGGGCCGGCGGGTTGACGTCCTCGACGGAGCCGAGCTCGGCCGCGCTCTTGGCCCGGTCGGCCACGAACGCGCGGTCCACCAGCAGGCCGTCGACCACGCCGAGGTTGGACAGGCCGGGGGCACCGAGGCCGAAGCCGACCGCCCGGCAGCCCTCCTCGACGTCGGCCTCGCGGACCAGCGCCTCGGTGGCCGGGTCGGCCAGGTTGTACACGCAGGCGACGACGTTGCCCTCGTAGATCCGGCCCTTGTCGGCGGCGTAGGCCTCCATCGAGCCGTGCCAGTCGAGGTGGTCGGGGGCCAGGTTGAGCACGGCCGCCGAGTACGGGCGCAGCGAGGGCGCCCAGTGCAGCTGGTAGCTGGAGAGCTCGACGGCGAGCACGTCGTACGGCTCCTCGGCGAGCACCGCGTCCAGCACCGAGACCCCGACGTTGCCGACGGCGGCGGTGCGCCGGCCGGCGGCCGTGAGGATCGAGGCGAGCATCTGGACGGTGGTGGTCTTGCCGTTGGTGCCGGTGACGGCCAGCCAGGGGGCCGGCTCGCCGGTGCCGGGCAGCGGGCGGCGCAGCCGCCAGGCCAGCTCGACGTCGCCCCAGACCGGGACGCCGGCGGCGTCGGCGGCGGCGAACAGCGGGCTGTCCGGGGCCCAGCCGGGCGAGGTGACGATCAGCCGGGTGCCCTCGGGCAGGCTGTCGCCGTCGCCGAGGCGCACCGCGGCGCCCAGCGCCTCCAGTTCGGCGGCCCGGGCGACCAGGCCCGGGCCGCTGCCGCCGTCCACCACGGTGACCGCGGCGCCGAGGCCGCGCAGCACCCGCGCGGCGCTGATGCCGGAGACGCCGAGGCCGGCGACGACGACGGGCAGGTCGGTGAAGTCGGGGTTCGTCAGCCCGGGGTCGGTCATCCGGTCACCCATCCCGCGTAGAAGAGGCCGAGGCCGACGGCCACGCAGAGGCCCTGGATGATCCAGAACCGGACCACGATCAGGACCTCGGTCCAGCCCTTGAGTTCGAAGTGGTGCTGCAGCGGGGCCATCTTGAAGACGCGCTTGCCGGTCATCCGGAAGGAGCCGACCTGGATGATCACCGACAGGGTGATGATCACGTAGAGGCCGCCGAGCAGCGCGACCAGCAGCTCGGTGCGCGAGCAGATCGCCAGACCGGCCAGGGCGCCGCCGAGGGCGAGCGAGCCGGTGTCGCCCATGAAGATCTTGGCGGGCGAGGTGTTCCACCACAGGAAGCCGAAGCAGGAGCCCATCAGGGCGGCGGCGACGACGGCGAGGTCCAGCGGGTCACGGACGTCGTAGCAGTTGGCGGTGGCGGTGATGGAGTAGGCGCAGCTCTGGGTGTACTCCCAGATGCCGATGAAGGTGTAGGCGCCGAAGACCATCACCGACGCACCGGTGGCCAGGCCGTCCAGACCGTCCGTCAGGTTCACGCCGTTCGACATCGCGGCGATCATGAAGTACGCGAAGATGACGAACAGCACCGGGCCGATGGACCAGCCGTAGTCCCGCACGAAGGACAGGTGCTGGGAGGCCGGGGCCAGCCCGCGGTCGTCCTGGAACTGCAGCGCCAGCACGGCGAACCCGAGGCCGACGATCGACTGGCCGGCCAGCTTCGCCTTGGCCCGCAGACCGAGCGAGCGGCGCTTGACCACCTTGATGTAGTCGTCCAGGAAGCCGACCAGGCCGAGCCCGGCCGTCAGGAAGAGCACCAGCAGCCCGGAGACGGTGGGGCTCTCGCCCGTTATCGCCTTGGTCGCGAAGTACGCGATCAGGGTCGCCAGGATGAAGGCGATGCCGCCCATGGTGGGCGTGCCCTTCTTGCTGTGGTGCGCCTTCGGGCCGTCGTCGCGGATGTACTGGCCGTAGCCGTGCTTGGCGAGCAGCTTGATCAGGGCGGGGGTACCGAGCAGCGACAGGATCAGACCGATCATGCCGGAGAAGAGGATCTGCTTCATTACTCGGCCACACCGTCCGCGAGGAGGGCCTCGGCCACCTTCTCCAGTCCCACCGAACGGGACGCCTTCACCAGGACCACATCCCCCGGGAGCAGCTGACTGCGCAGCAGCTCGACCGCCGCGTCCGCGTCGGACACCAGCACCGACTCCTCACCCCACGAACCTTCGTTCCTCGCGCCGAGTTCCATGCAGGCCGCCTCTCGTCCGCCGACCGCCACCAGCTTGGTGACGTCGAGCCGGACCGCGAGCCGCCCGATGGCGTCGTGCTCGGCCAGGCTGTCCTCGCCGAGCTCCCGCATCTCGCCGAGCACCGCCCAGGTGCGACGGCGCTCCGGACCGCGGCCCCCCATCGAGACCAGCGCCCGCAGCGCGGCCCGCATCGAGTCGGGGTTCGCGTTGTAGGCGTCGTTGACGACGGTGACACCATCGGCCCGGTCGACGACCTCCATGCGCCAGCGGGACAGCGCACCCGCCTCGCCCAGGGCTGTCGCGGTGTCGTCGACGGACATCCCGAGCTCCACCGCCACCGCGGCGGCGGCGAGGGCGTTCGAGACGTGGTGCTCACCGTACAGGCGCAGCTGCACGGGCGCGGAACCGGCCGGGGTGGTGAGCGTGAACGATGGCCGGCCGGTGGCGTCCAGGCGAACGTCCGTGGCCCGGACGTGGGCGTCCGGTGATTCGCCGAACAGGACCACCTTCGCCCTGGTACGGGACGTCATCGCGCGCACCAGCCGGTCGTCCGCGTTGAGGATCGCGGTGCCCTCGGCGGGCAGCGCCTCGACGAGCTCGCCCTTGGCCTCGGCGATCGCCTCCTGGGAGCCGAACTCGCCGACGTGCGCGGTGCCGACGTTCAGCACCAGGCCGATCCGGGGCGGGGTGATCGTGGTGAGGTACTGGATGTCGCCCTTGTGCCGGGCGCCCATCTCCATGACCAGGTGCCGGGTGCCGGCCTCGACCCGCAGCGCGGTCATCGGGTGGCCGATCTCGTTGTTCAGCGAGCCGGGCGGGTAGACGGTCTCGCCCAGGCGCTGGAGCAGCTGGGCGATCAGGTCCTTGGTGCTGGTCTTGCCAGCCGAGCCGGTCAGCGCGACGACGGCGGTGGCCTCGGCTCGGGCGACGACGGCGCGGGCCAGCTTGCCGAGGGCGTCCACCACGCTGTCGACCATGACGGCGGGGACGCCGACCGGGCGGGAGGCCAGCACCGCGACGGCGCCGGCCGCGACGGCGGTCGCCGCGTAGTCGTGGCCGTCCACGTGCTCGCCGACGAAGGCCGCGAACAGGCCGCCGGGGCGCACCTTCCGCGAGTCGACCTCGACCGGGCCGGTCACCAGGGTGTCGGGGTCGGCGCCGTCCAGGGTTCCCCCGACTGCGGCGGCCACCTCGGCGAGGGTCAGTGCGATCACTGCTGCTCTACTCCTCGGTCGCCCCGGGCGGCCGTGGCCTGCGTGACGGACTCGCGCAGCACCTCCCGGTCGTCGAAGGGGCGGATCTCGTCTCGTACGTACTGGCCGAGCTCGTGGCCCTTGCCGGCCACCAGCACGGTGTCCCCGGCCCGGGCGCGCGCGACGGCGAGCCGGATCGCCTCCGCCCGGTCCGGGACGACCAGGACGGCCCCGCGCTCCGCCTCCGGCACCGCGGCGGCGCCGTCGAGCATGGTGGCGAGGATCGCCAGCGGGTCCTCGCTGCGCGGGTTGTCACTGGTCAGCAGGGCGGTGTCGGCGAGCCGGGCGGCGATGGCGCCCATCGGCCCGCGCTTGTGCGGGTCGCGGTCGCCTCCGCAGCCCACGACGACGTGCAGCCGGCCCTTGGTGACCTCGCGCAGCGAGCCGAGGACGGCCCGCAGGGCGTCCGGCTTGTGCGCGTAGTCGACCACCGCGACGAAGGGCTGTCCGGCGTCCACCCGCTCCAGCCGGCCCGGCACGCCGGGGACGGCGGCGACGCCGGCGACGGCCTGCTCCAGCGGCAGCCCGGCGGCGACCAGCAGGGTGATCGCGGCCACCGTGTTGGCGACGTTGAAGGGGCCGGGCAGCGGCGCGACGGCGTCGGCCTCGGCGCCGTCCGGGCCGAGCAGCCGGAAGGTGGAGCTCACCGGGCCCAGCTGGACGTCCACGGCCCGCCAGTCGGCCTCGACGGCACCGTTCGCGGAGAAGGTGGTCACCGGGATCTCGGCCTCGGCGGCCAGCCGGCGCCCGTACTCGTCGTCCAGGTTGACCACGCCGTGGCGGGACTTGCCGGGCTGGAAGAGCCGGGCCTTCGCCTGGAAGTAGTCCTCCATGTCCGGGTGGAAGTCGAGGTGTTCGGGCGTGAGGTTGTTGAACAGGGAGACGTCGTACGCCACCCCGTCGGTGCGGCCGTAGACCAGGGCGTGGCTGGAGACCTCCATGGTCACCGCGTCGGCGCCGCGCTCGGCCATCACGGCGAGGATCGCGTGCAGGTCGGTGGCCTCGGGGGTGGTGCGCTCGCTCTTGATCCGCTCGCTGCCGACCCGCATCTCGACGGTGCCGATCACCCCGGGGGCCCGCCCGGCGCCGCGCAGACCGCCCTCGACCAGGTAGGAGGTGGTGGTCTTGCCGTTGGTGCCGGTCAGTCCGATCATCAGCAGCCGCTCGGACGGACGGCCGTAGACGGCGGCCGCCAGTTCGCCCATCCGGGCCCGCGGCCGGTCGACGACGAGCAGCGGCAGACCGGTACCGGCGGCCAGCTCGGCGCCGGCCGGGTCGGTGAGCAGCGCCACCGCGCCCGCCGCCGCGGCCTGCGCCGCGAAGGCCGCGCCGTGGTGGTTGGCGCCGGGGAAGGCCACGTACACGTCGCCCGGGCGCACCGCGCGGGAATCGTGGGTGACGCCGCTGACGGCACCCCCCTCGACGGGGTCGAGGCCCAGCTGGCGGGCCAGCTCGGCGAGCGGCAGGGCGGCGGTCCCGGCCGGGCGCGGCGGACTCACGGTGATTTGATCGGGTTTCGGCACGGCGGGAAGGCTATCCGCCGAAGGGTGCCCAGGGCCAAACCGGGCCTTCGCCGCGCCGTCGTCCAGGCCGGCCCGTTCGTTGCTCATCCTCGCTCACGGCTTCCACTCGACGGGCAGGTTCGGCGCCTGGCTGCCGCTCGGCGGGACCTGCAGGGTCTTCAGGGTGAACTCCATCACCTGCTTGAACACCGGGCCGCAGAGCTGGCCGCCGAAGTGGCCGTTGACCGGGCCCTGCAGGGTGCAGGAGACGGTCACCCGGGGTGCGTCGGCGGGGGCGAACCCGATGAAGGAGGAGGTGTAGCCGTCGTAGCCGACGCCGTTGGCGGCGCCCCGGTCGGCGGTGCCGGTCTTGCCGGCGACCCGGTAGCCGGGGATGGCCGCCTTGCCGCCGGTGCCCTGCTCGTCGTCGACGACCGACTCCAGCATCGAGGTGAGGGTCTTCGCGGTCTGCTCGCCGACCACCCGGGTCTGCTCGCCCGGCGGGGTCGGGGTGTACCGGCCGTCCGGGCTGGTGACGCCCTGGACGATGCTCGGCGCGACCCGGACGCCACCGTTGGCGATGGTCGAGTAGACCGAGGTCGCCTGCAGCGCGTTCATCTGCAGCGGGCCCTGGCCGAAGGAGATGTTGTACTTCTCCGAGGCGACCAGGTCCTCCGGCTTCTTCAGCATCCCGGAGGCTTCCCCCGGGAAGTTCAGCCCGGTCGGCCGGCCGACGCCGAACTTGCGCATGTAGGAGTCCAGGACCTTGTTGGACTCCAGCTGGTCGGCGCCGAGCGTCTCGATCGCCTCGATGGTGCCGATGTTGGAGGACTTGGCGAGCACCCCGGCCAGCGTCAGGTACCAGGGGTCGTGGTTGACGTCGTCCTTGAACTGCTGCCCGGCCCGGACCAGCCGGTTGGGCACGGTGACCTTGGTGTCCCAGTTGGCCTTGCCGGTGTCCAGCACGGCGGCCAGGCTCATCAGCTTGGCGGTGCTGCCCGGCTCGTAGGCGTCGACCAGCGCCGGGTTGCCCAGCTGCGACTGCTTGGCGGTGCTGAGGTCGTTCGGGTTGATGCCGGGGGCGGTGGCCATGGCGAGGACCTGGCCGGTCTTGACGTCCTGGACGACGACGTAGCCCTTCTCCGCCCCCGAGTTGGCCACCTGGTCGGTGATCGCCCGCTGGGCGGCCCACTGGACGTCCCGGTTGATGGTCAGCTTGATGTCGTTGCCGGGGACGGCCGGGTCCCTCGACCCGCCTGCGGTGGGCACCAGCCGGCCGCCGGACTGGGCGTAGCTGCTGTGCCCGTCCTTGCCCGCCAGCTGCTTCTGGTACTGCAGCTCCAGGCCGCCCGCGCCCTCGCCCTCGCCGTTGACGAAGCCGACCAGGTTGGCGGCCAGGCCGTCGGCCGGGTAGACCCGCTTCTGGGTCTCCCGGTTGAACACGCCGGCCAGCGGGTTGGCGCACTCGTTGTCGACCCGGGTGCGGCCGCCCTGGTCGGCGGGCTTGCCCAGGAGCCGCTTCTGGGCCTGGCAGGTGCGCGAACCGGCCTGCTTCTCCAGGCCCGCCTTGAGGTCGCTGATCTGGTTCTTGGCGGCCGGGGTCTGCTGGGCGGCGAGCCGCTTGTAGCGGGTCTTGGGGGTGTGCAGGTCCGCGGCGATCCGGTCCTTGGGCACGCCGATGATCGGCGACAGCAGCGCCGCCGCCTGCTCCGGGGCGTCGGGGATGCCGGTCGCCTCCGGGGTGAACATCGCCGGGTCGGCGGTGATGTCGTACGCGTCGACGGTGGTGGCCAGGGCGACGCCGTCGGAGGACGTTATCGAGCCGCGCTCGGCGGTGATCGGGATGTTGAGGTAGCGGTTGGTGTTGGCGTCCGCGGCCAGCGCGTCGGCGTCCAGCAGCTGGAGCTGCACCAGGCGCCCGGCGAACACCGAGAACACCAGCGACATCGCCACGGTGATCACTCGCAGGCGGCGCTTGGGCTCGGCCAGCCGGAGCGCCCTGGGGCGCTGCAGCGGGCGGCGCGGCCGGACGGCGGCCTGGCTGCGGGCCGGCGGGCGGCCCTCGGGGCGGCGCTGCTGCGGCGCCCGCGGGGTGCGGGCGGCGCCGGCCCCGGCGGGCTGCGCCTTGGCGGACGGGCTGCGGCCGGGCTGCTGCGACCGGGCGGGCTGGGCCTTGGCGGCGGACTGCCCGCGGGCGGGCTGCGGCTTGGCGGGCTGCGGCTTGGCGGGCTGCGGCTTGGCGGGCTGCGGCTTGGCGGGCTGGGCCTTCGGCTGCCCCTTGGCCGGCTGCCCCTTGGCGGGCTGGGCCTTGGCGCCGGACTGGCCGCGCGGCGCACCCGCGCGGGGCGCGGCGCCCTTGGGCGCCGGGCGGCGGCCGTTGCCGGAGCCCGAGCCGCCGGAGGGCTGACGTGGCGTGCTCATCGGCCGGCACCCCCGCTCGACTGCGGAGCGGGCGCGACCGGGGAGGCCGGGTTGATCTGGACGACGGAGTCGCCGGCCGTCGCGGCCGGGCTCGGCGGCGCGGAGGGCGCGACCGGGACCGACGGCGCGGGCGCCGGAGCGCTCGGCTGGCCGGCCGCCGGAGGCTGCTGCTTCACCGGCCACGGCTCGACCGTCGACCGCTTCACCGGCGGGCTGTCCTGCGCCGGTCCGGGCGTGCCGATCACCTTGCCGCCGTTCGGGACGTCCAGGAAGGCCATCCCGCCGGCCGGGACCATGCCCATCTCGGCGGCCCGCTTCGCCAGCGCGTCCGGCGCCGAGCTCTGGTCGATCTGGTGCTGGAGGCCCTGCTGCTCGTCGGTCGCCACGGTGGTCTGCTTCTGCAGCCGGGACAGCTCGAAGGAGCCCTCGTTGAGCGCCGTGTTCAGCGCCAGCAGCCCGAGCAGCCCCGCCGCCAGCAGCACCACCACGAGTACGGCGAAGGGCGTGCGCCCCCGTACCGGACGCCGCCCCGGCCGGACCGTGATCCGTGCCCTGCCCTGTCCGGGGAGTGCTCCCCGCCCCGCCCGGACCTCACCGGCCACCGGCCCCACCGCTCTCCTCCGCCCTTCGGAACCCCACCGGGGCAAACGCCTCAGCCCCGCTTGCTACGGTCCCTGATCCTCTCCGCCACCCGCAGCCGCACGGGCGCGGCGCGCCGGTTCTCCTCGATCTCCTGCTCCGTGGCCAGCTCGGCACCACGGGTGATCAGCTTGAGCCAGGGCTGGTGCTCCTCCGGGATGAAGGGCAGCCCCGGCGGCGCGGTGTTGGTCGCCCCCGCGGCGAAGTACTGCTTCACCAGGCGGTCCTCCAGCGACTGGTAGGACATCACGGCGATCCGGCCGCCGACCGCGAGGACGTCCAGCGCCCCCGGGATCGCCCGGTCCAGGACCTCCAGCTCGCCGTTGACCTCGATCCGCAGCGCCTGGAACGTCCGCTTGGCCGGGTTCCCACCGGTCCGCCGGGTCGCCGCCGGGATGGCGTTGCGCACCAACTCGACCAGACGCGCGCTGTTGGTGAACGGTTCCTTCTCCCGCTCCCGCAGGATCACCGAGGCGATCTTCCCGGCGAAGCGCTCCTCGCCGTACACCTTGAGGATCCGGGCCAGGTCGCCGTGGCTGTAGGTGTTCAGCACCTCGGCCGCGCTGATCCCCCGGGTCTGGTCCATCCGCATGTCCAGCGGCGCGTCCTGCGCGTAGGCGAAGCCGCGGTCCGCCTCGTCCAGCTGCATCGAGGAGACGCCGAGGTCGAACAGCACGCCGTCGATCCGGTCGATGCCCAGGCGCTCCAACACCTCGGGGATCTCGTCGTAGACCGCGTGCACCAGGGTCGCCCGGTCGCCGAAGGGGGCGAGCCGCTCGCCGGACAGCTTGAGCGCCTGCGGGTCGCGGTCCACCGCGACCAGCCGCACCTCGGGGAACTGGGCGAGCAGCGCCTCGCTGTGCCCGCCGAGGCCCAGGGTGGCGTCCACCACCACCGCCCCGGGGCGCGAGATCGCCGGCGCCAGCGCGTCCATGCACCGCTGCAGCATCACCGGAACGTGCTTGGGGCCCGGCTCATTGGTGGTCATGCGCGGTGGCGCCCTTCCTCAGGTGCGAAGCAGCCCGACGTCCGGGAGCTGGGACCATTCTCGCCCACCGGTTCACGGCACGACGACGCGGCCCGTGGTCCCCGCCCGCTCAGGGGGAAGGTCATGACCGCCCGGCGCCGGGGAAGGTGCGCCAGGTGGGCACGGAGCGGGTGGAGGCCACGGACCGCGTCGGGCCGGGCGCACCGACCGGACGGGCCCGGTTGACGGGCCCCGGCGGGTGTGCTCCACTGCGCCGCAACTCTATCGCCCAGGCCCCGGCAGTCAATGGTCCGCTCCGGCGCACCACCCGGGCGGCGGTACGGATCACCGCAGGTCGCGGCCGTGGGCGCGGCCCCGCTCCGGCACCGGCCGCGGGCCCTCGCGAAACACCGCGCGCCCCGCCCCCGCGGCCGGCCCGGGAGCGCGGCCGCACCGGCCCCGGCACGGGCACCAGCGCAGGCCGGCACCACCCCGGGGCCGGGCCGCCCGTTGTGGCGATGCACCCGATCGCGGCGGCTCGTTCTGTAGCTCCTCACCCCACCGCACAAGCCAGGACGGCACTAACGTCACCACCATGACAGTGACACCCGACCGGCCCACGCCGACCGCCGCTGCCGACTCCCCCAGCCCCGCCGTCATCGACCGCTTCGTCACGGCCAACCGCGAGTACGCGGTGACCTTCCAGGACGGCGGCATGGACGCCCGCCCGGTCCAGCGGATCGCCGTGGTGGCCTGCATGGACGCCCGCCTCGACCTGTTCGCGGCGCTCGGCCTCGAACTGGGCGACGCCCACGTCATCCGCAACGCGGGCGGCGTCGTCACCGACGACACCATCCGCTCCCTCACCATCAGCCAGCGCGCCCTCGGCACCCGCTCGGTCGCGCTGATCCACCACACCGGCTGCGGCCTGCTCGGCCTCACCGAGGACTTCCGCCGGGAGCTGGAACTGGAGGTCGGCCAGCGCCCGCAGTGGGCGGTGGAGTCCTTCGTCGACCTGGACGGCGACGTCCGCCAGTCCATGCAGCGGGTCCGCACCTCCCCGTTCCTGCTGCACACCGATGACGTCCGCGGCTTCGTCTTCGACGTCCACACCGGACTGCTGCGCGAGATCCACTGACGGCCGGCGCCCCGCCCGCCCCGCCCGGCCGACGGCGTCCGGGCCGGCGGGGCCTCCCGGCGGCCGCCCCGCTCCCGAGGGTGACTTCTGACCTCCGCACGGGGGAGAATGCGCCTGCCGGTCGGACCCCGAACCACCTGGGGCGGCCAGGCCGCAGGCCGCGCCGGGCGCCGGATCCCCGATCGGAACCGCCCCCGGAACGGCCGCGTCAAGCATGGGGTGGGGTCCGGCCTCGGGGTGAGGCGGGCACAGCGTGCCAGGGAGCGTAAACGGGTGACGAGCTACAGCGATCAGGCCGGTCTCGGCGGTCCCGCGGGGGGCGGCCAGGGGGCGGACGGTTACCACCGGATCGGACTTCCCGAGCTCGCCGCGGTCGTGGACCGGGTCCGCGCCAACATCGAGAGCGTCATCGAGGGCAAGCCGGAGGCCGTCCGGATCGCGCTGACCGTCCTGCTCGCCGAGGGCCACCTGCTGCTCGAGGACGTGCCCGGCGTCGGCAAGACCATGCTGGCCAAGGCGCTCGCCCGCTCGGTCGACTGCACGGTGCGCCGCATCCAGTTCACGCCCGACCTGCTGCCCTCGGACGTGACCGGCACCAACATCTACGACCAGCACCAGCGCGACTTCGAGTTCCGCCCGGGCGCGATCTTCGCGCAGATCGTCGTCGGCGACGAGATCAACCGGGCCTCGCCCAAGACCCAGTCCGCGCTCCTGGAGTCCATGGAGGAGCGCCAGGTCACCATCGACGGCACCAGCTACGAGCTGCCGTCCCCGTTCATGGTCGTGGCCACCCAGAACCCGGTCGAGATGGAGGGCACCTACCCCCTCCCGGAGGCCCAGCGGGACCGCTTCATGGCCCGGATCTCGATCGGCTACCCGAGCCCCGAGGCCGAGTTCGCGATGCTCGACGTCCACGCCGGCGCCAGCCCGCTGGAGGACCTCCAGCCGGTCGCGCACGCCGCCGACATCCTCAAGCTGATCGACCTGGTCCGCACCGTGCACATCGCCGACCCGGTCCGCCGTTACGCCGTCGACCTGGTCGGCGCCACCCGCAGCAGCCACGAGCTGCGCCTGGGCGCCTCGCCGCGCGCCACCCTGCACCTGGTCCGGGCCGCCCGCGCCGCCGCCGCGCTCGACGGGCGCGACTACGTCACCCCGGACGACATCCAGCGCCTCGCCGTGCCCGTCCTCGCGCACCGCCTGATGCCGACCGCCGAGACCCAGCTCAGCCGCCGCACCTCCGAGCAGATCGTGACCGACCTGGTCGCCCGGCTCCCGCTGCCGCGCCCGCAGGGCGGCCCGGCCGTCCGGAGGGGCTGAGGTGCCGTCCGACCCGACGTCAGGCGTGCGGGCCGGGCTGCGCGGCCTCACCACCCGGGGGCGTTCCTTCCTCGCCGCCGGCATCACCGCGGTGCTCTGCGCCTACCTGCTCGACCAGGACGCGCTGCTGCGCGTGGGCCTGCTGCTCGCCGCCCTGCCGCTGGCCGCCGCGATGGTGGTCGCCAACACCCGCTACCGGGTGGCCAGCGGGCGCCGGCTGAGCCCGCGCCGGGCCGTGGCCGGCCAGGAGGCCAGGGTCCACCTGCGGGTCGACAACGTCTCCCGGGTGCCCACCGGCCTGCTGCTCCTGGAGGACAAGGTCCCGTACGTGCTCGGGCCGCGCCCGCGCTTCGTCCTGGACCGGGTCGAGCCGCGCGGCTACCGCGAGGTCTCCTACCGGGTCCGCTCGGACCTGCGCGGCCGCTACCCGCTCGGGCCGCTCCAGCTGCGGCTGTCCGACCCGTTCGGCATGTGCGAGGTCAACCGCTCCTTCTCCGCCTCCGACGTCCTCACCGTCGTGCCCCAGATCCAGGCCCTGCCGCACGTGCGGCTCAGCGGCGAGTGGGCCGGGCAGGGCGAGAGCCGCTCCCGCACGCTGGCGCTGGCCGGCGACGACGACGTGATCCTGCGCGAGTACCGCCCCGGCGACGACCTGCGCCGGGTGCACTGGAAGTCCACCGCCCGGTACGGCGAGCTGATGGTGCGCCGCGAGGAGCAGCCGCAGCGCGCCCGGGCGACCGTCCTGCTGGACACCCGCGAGATCGGCCACCGGGGCAGCGGCCCCGCCTCGTCCTTCGAGTGGGCGGTCAGCTGCGCCGCCTCCGTCGCCGCGCACCTGCTGGAGCGCGGCTACCAGACCCGGCTGCTCACCGACACCGGCCAGAGCGTCCCCGGCCCCGGCACCGGCGGCACCAACACCGCCGCCGACTCCTCCGGGCTGATCCTGGACGCCCTCGCCATCGCCGACCTGTCCGACGGCGGCGGGCTCTCCCGCGCCGAGGAGCCGCTGCGCACCGGCGGCGAGGGCCTGCTGGTCGCCGTCCTCGGCGACCTGGACGAGGAGCAGGCCACCCGGCTGGCCCGGCTGCGCAGCCGCACCGGCGGGGCCGTCGCCCTGCTGCTCGACACCGGCACCTGGGCGGGCCTGCGGATGCTCGCCCCGGACACCGGCGGCGAGCAGTTCCAGGCCCGCGTCCGGCAGCTGCGCGAGGCCGGCTGGACCGTCCTGCCGGTCCGCTCCGGTGACTCCCTCCCGGACTTGTGGCGGGCCGCCGACGGCGCCAGGACGACCTCCCCCTACCGAGAAGAGGCCGGCGCGTGACCACCCGGGCCAAACTGACCGTGTACTCGGCGCTGGCCACCGCCCTCGCCTCGCTCTGTCTGACCCCGCTGCTCACCACCAGCAGCTGGATCGCCCACGCCTTCCTGGTGGTCGTGGTGATCGCCGCGGCCGGCGCGGGCCTGCGCCGCTCCCCGCTGTACCGCTGGACGGTCCCGGTCGGGCAGCTGCTGGTGCTGCTCCTGCTGCTGCTCGTCGGCTTCGCCGGCTCCGGCGCCCTCTGGGGCGGCCTGGTGCCCGGCCCGTCCTCGATGCGCGTCCTCGACCAGGTCTTCGCCTCCGGTCTGGACGACATCCAGCAGTACGCGATCCCGGCACCGCCCAACGCCGGCCTGCGGCTGATCCTGGTCGCCTCGATCGGCCTGGTCGCCGTGGCGGTGGACACCATCGCGGTGACGTACCGGCACTCGGCGCTGGCCGGGCTGCCACTGCTGGCCCTGTACTCGGTCGGCAACGGCCTGGCCGGGGACCGCGGCAGCTGGCTCTGGTTCGGCCTGGCCGCGGCCGGCTACCTGGTGCTGCTGTTCGCCGAGGGCCAGGACCGGGTGTCCCGCTGGGGCCGGGTCTTCCGGGGCACCTCGCGCGGCACTGAGGGCGGGCGGGCGGTCGGCGTGGGCGGCCAGCAGATCGGCATCCTCGCGCTCGTCGCGGCCCTGCTGCTGCCCGCCCTGCTCCCGCACTGGGAGTCCGGCCTGATCGGGTCCGGCTCGGCCGGGCCCGGCGGCAAGGGCGGCTACGGCGCCGCCACCAGCCTCGACCCGCTGGTCAGCCTGGAGTCGGAGGTCACCAAGCCCACCGACACCGAGCTGCTCAGCTACACCCTGGACACCGAGCTCGCCGACCAGATCTACCTGCGGACCGGTTCGCTGGACCAGTTCGACGGCACCAACTGGAAGCTCAGCAGCACCGCGGTCACCGACCTCCCGACCACCCTGCCCTCCCCCGAGGGCCTGCGGGACGCCAACCTCCCGCGGATCGAGGGCGAGTTCCGGATCAGCAACCAGCTGGAGAAGAGCTGGCTGCCGATGCCCTACCCGGCCGCCACCGTGCAGGTCCCCAACCGGTCCGACTGGAAGCTCGACCCGCTGACCCGCACCGTCGTCCCGACCAACGACCGGGCGATCCGCGGCCTGAGCTACCACGTCACCGCCCTGGACCTGCGCCCCACCGCGAACGAGCTGCGCACCGTGCCGCTCGCCCCGCAGGACATCCGCGAGCGCTACACCGCCGTCCCCGCCGACCTGCCCCCGGTGGTCGCCCAGCAGGCCCGGGCGGTCACCGCCAACGCCCAGAACGACTACGACCGGGCGACGGCCCTGGTGAACTACTTCACCAGCTCGCAGTTCACCTACGACACCACGGTCAGCGGCGGCACCGGCAACAACGCGATCGCCGTCTTCCTGCGCGACCGCAGGGGCTTCTGCGTCCACTTCGCCTCCACCATGGCGGCGATGGCCCGCGTGCTGAAGATCCCGGCCCGGGTTGCGGTCGGATTCACCCCCGGCGACGCCAAGGGCGGGAACGTCTACTCGGTGAACGGCCGGATGTACCACGCCTGGCCCGAGCTCTACTTCTCGGGCTTCGGCTGGATGCGCTTCGAGCCCACCCCGAGCCGCGGCGTCCAGCCCCGCTACACCGAGCAGTCCAGCATCCCGACCACTGCCCCGACCCAGCAGCCGACCGCGGCCCCGCAGAGCTCGGCGGCCGTCCCGGCGCCGACCACCAGCAAGGACTGCGACGCCAAGCTGCGTCAGATGGGCGAGTGCGGTGACAAGGGCAAGGCCGTCAGCAGCGCCGCCGACGACTCCTGGCTGCTCTCCGCCCAGGTGCTGGGCACCACCGCCACCGTGCTGCTGGTGCTGGTGCTGCTGCTGGTGCCGATGTTCTGGCGCACGGCGCTGCGGCGGCGCCGCCTCGGTGGCGGCGGGCGCCGCCGCCCCGGCGGCAGCGGCCCGGCCGAGCTGACCGACGCCCAGGTGCTGGCCGCCTGGGACGAGCTGGTCGACTCCGCCTGGGACCTCGGGATTCCCCCGGACGAGTCACGCACTCCGCGCTCGGCCGCCCGGCGGATCGCCGAGGAGGCGGACCTGGACGCGGAGTCGGCGGCGGCCACCGGCCGTCTGGCGCTGGCCACCGAGCGGGTGCTCTACGCCCCGTCCGGCCAGGTCACCACCGCCCCGCTGGCGGCCGACGTCCGGACGGCCCGGCAGGGCCTGCTGGCCACCGCCGGCCGGGCCGGGCGGACCAGGGCGGTGCTGCTGCCGCCGTCCTCGGCGCAGTTGTGGTGGCGGATCTCCGAGGCGCTGCTCACGGCGCGGACGGCGGCCGGCAATCGGACGGCCCGGTTCTCCGCGGCGATCACCGGCCCGGTGCGGCGGCTGACCTCCCGGCGCGGGCGCGACGGGGAGTCCTGACGGGGCCGCGCCCGGACGCGCGAAACGCCGGGGCGGGCAGTCGGATCGACTGCCCGCCCCGGCGTTCGTTCCGGCCGGCGCGCCCGGCGCCGTGCCGTGCGCTCAGAACCCGCCGGTCTGCTCGTCCCGGCGGCGCTGCCAGCGCTGCTCCACGCGGTCCATCATCCCGGCCTTGCGGCGCGGTGCGGCGGCCGGCCGGGGGCCGGAGCCCTGGCTCGCGGGCCCGCGGCGCCAACCCGTCACGGCGAACACCGCGCACCCGAGCATCACCAGGAAACCCACGACGCTGACCCAGATCTGGTCCGGGACGACCATGCCGCCCATCAGCAGGCCGATGCCCACCACGAAGCCGCCGACGGCCAGGTAGACCCGCCGACGGGTGTAGGTGCGCAGCCCGGTTCCCTCAAGCGCAGACGCGAATTTGGGATCTTCGGCATACAGCGCTCGCTCCATCTGGTCGAGCAGTCGCTGCTCGTGCTCCGAGAGCGGCACGGAGTCCTCCTACTCGTCGGTCGCGGGTGCGACCGGTCCGCCGACCCGGTCGGGGCGGCAAGTCCAATCAGCCATCGGTGCACACGGTCGGACGCCTGTGCGGGGGACCCGGCCCGTGTCGTCCATATGCCCCACGCATCCGCCTGTCATGCTTTCCGGCTTTACCCAGATCATACGGTCCGTGGGCCCGTTACGGGGTGGTCTGCGCCGCGTGGGACGGGCCACTTCGACCGGGCGGGGCCGCATCATCCTCAACGCGGTGGGGCGCGGACAAGTGCCCGAACGGGTGGAATCCTTCCGGAGCTGGGGAGGTTCCGGAGCGCAGCGCGGCGACCGGCCGTCGTACGGGAAGCGAACCGCCGCCGCACGGTGCGCGAACCGTACGGCGGCGGAGGGGCCCGGAACGTCTCAGCCGAGCGTGGCCAGCAGGTGCAGCTGGGTCGCCACGGCGTGGAAGGCGGGCTGCGCGGCGGCGGCCTCCTCCAGCTTCAGCAGCGCCTCCATCGCGCCCGGCTCGGTGTCCACCAGCACACCGGGGACGAGGTCCGCGAAGACCCGGACGCCGTGCACGGACTCGACCGTCAGGCCCGCGCCCTCGGCCAGCAGGCCGAGCTCCTCGCCGGTGAAGCGGCGCGGCATCGGGTCCTGCTCGCCCCAGCGGCCGTCGGCGGCCGACAGCACCGTCCGGGCCTCGGTGAAGTGCCCGGACAGCGCGCGGGCCAGCACGGCGCCGTTGCGGTTGGCGGCCAGCAGGCTGACCAGGCCGCCCTTGCGCAGGGTGCCGGCGAGGCTGCCGAGCGCCTCCGCCGGGTCGTCCACGACCTCCAGCACTCCGTGGCAGAGCACCGCGTCCACCGTGCCCGGGGCGACCAGCTCGGGCAGCGTCTGGGTGTCGCCCTGGACGGCCCGGACCAGCTCCGTCACCCCGGCCTCGGCGGCGCGGCGCTCGAGGGCGAACAGCGCGTCGGGGCTGGGGTCGACCACGGTGACCCGGTGGCCCAGCTTGGCCACCGGCACGGCGAAGTTGCCGGTGCCGCCGCCGGTGTCGACCACGTCGAGCACCGGCTGGTCCAGCTCGGCCGCCCGCTTCTCCAGGGCTGCCCGCACCACCTCCCACACCACGGCGGTACGCAGGGCACTGCGGGGACGCGTCGGGTACACGGTGGGGCTCCTTGGCACGTGCAGATCGATCAGGATGCCTCCACCTTAGACCGACCGGTTGACGGGGCCCGTCACCACCGGCGGGTCGTCCACGTCCAGGGGTAACCGCGGGGCCGGCGGCGCCGGGCGCAGGCCCAGCAGCCGTTCGACCAGGCGCAGGAACAGGGCGGAGTTGCGGACCAGGTCATCGGCGTCGCGGGCGCTCGCGGCACCCCTGATCCCGGCCTCGGCGGCGGCCCGGCGGCGCGCGCCCGCGCCGTAGTAGACGGCCCACTCGGCCAGCTCGGGGGCCACCTCGGGCAGCACCTCCCAGGCGCTGCGGATGGCTCTGCGCCGGCGCGGGTCCTTCTCCGGCCGGCCGCGCACCGCCAGCACGGCCGCCACGGTGCGCAGCGCCGCCAGGTGGGCCGCCGCGTACCGCTCCAGCGGATCCTCCAGGGCGCGCGCCCGGTCGAGGGTGCGGTGGGCGTCGGCCAGCAGGTCGAGGGCGGCGGGCGGCGCGGCCGTCCGGCGCAGGACGGGATGGACGTCGCCGCCGCGCGGCGGGTGCGGCAGGGCGGCGGAGTGGAGGCGGGCGGTGACGGGCTCAGGACGGCTGACGGTCATGGTCTCCCCCGTTCCGAGGCAGCGCGCGGACCGGGCGGTCCGTGCTCCTCCATCGTGAACGGGACCACTGACAACGCGGCCGGAAACGGGTGCCGGCGGCCAGCGCGGGCCTGTCCCCCCAGGTCCCGCGCCGCCGCCGTGCGCCGCCGCTCCGCCCCTCCCCCGAGGGCGGTGGTGGCGAGCTCCCCCCGAGCTCCCCCCGAGCTCCCCCCACAGTGGCCGGTCTCCCCCCGGCCCGCTCCGCCGCCCCGTGTCGGCGGTGCGGTGACCGTGACCGGCACCCGAGGCGGACCACCGCCGCCGCCCCTCCGGCCCCTCGTGGCCGACTGGGGCGGACGTGGTCCGCCGACCGGTCCGTCGGCGCCCGACGCGCCGCCGTCCCGGTGCCCCTACTCTCCCGTCCCGAGGGGCCCCGGGGCCATCCGCTGACGTACTCAACCGCGGATCTGAGTATCCGTACTCAGATCCCCCGCAGCCGGTCCGCCGACGGCCGGAACCGGCGGGTCGGCGGGGGACGTCCCGGTACGGTACGGCGTGCAGTGCTCGAACGGAACGGGGGGAGCCACATCATGAGGAGGGGGAGACGATGACGGTCCTGCCGCTGATCTTCACCAGCGGACTCGCCAGCGGCATCAACGCCTACGCGGTGGTGCTGCTGCTCGGACTGCTGGGCCGGTTCGCCGGCGCGGACTCGGTGCCGCCCGCACTGGAACGCACCGACGTGCTGATCGCCGCCGCCGTGCTCTTCCTGCTGGAGGCGGTGGCCGACAAGATCCCGTTCGTGGACAGCCTCTGGGACTCCGTCCACACCGTCATCCGGCCGATCGCCGGCGCCACCGTCGGCGCCCTGATCGCGAGCGCCGACCCGGGCTCGCTGGGCGAGGTCGCGGCCGGTGCCATGGGCGGCACGACGGCACTGGTCAGCCATCTGGTGAAGGCCTCGCTGAGGATGGCCGTCAACACCTCGCCCGAGCCGGCCAGCAACATCGCGGTCAGCATGGCGGAGGACGTCTCGGTGGCGGGCCTGGTGACGCTGGCGATCTTCCACCCCTGGCTGGCCGCATCGATCGCCGCCGTCCTGCTCGCCGCGGGGCTGCTGCTGGTCTGGTTCGCGATCAACCGGATCCGGGCCTTCCGGGCCCGCCGCCGGGAGCGCCGCGCCGCCCGCGAGCAGCGCGAACAGCCCGGCCGGCCGTCGGAGGAGCAGTACGCCCGGCGTTTCTAGGCCGTGACCGCGGCGTCCTAGGATCAGTGCCATGGCACGGATCGTCATCATCGGCGCAGGAATGAGCGGGCTCGCGGCGGCCTCGCGGCTGGGCACCCTCGGACACCGGGTGACGGTCTGCGAGGCCGCCGGCACGTACGGGGGCATGGTCGGCCGGTACGAGCGCGACGGCTTCGCCTTCGACACCGGCCCCGGCCTGCTCACCCTCCCGGCCGTCTACCGCGACCTCGCCCTGAAGACCGGCCGGGAGCCGCTGGAGCAGCTCGTCGACCTGGCGCCGGTGGACCCGGAGAGCCGGCACCTGTTCCCGGACGGCACGGCCGTCGACCTGCCCAACGCCTCCCGCGGCGGCGTCAGCCAGGCCCTGGACGCCGCCTTCGGCGCCGGCTCCGGCGCCCGCTGGAGCGAGGTCATGAACCACGGCCGGACGGTCTGGGAGGCGACCCGCCGCCCGCTCCTGGAGGAGCCGCTGCCCGCCGACCCGACCCCGCTGCACACCGACCCGTACCCCGTCCCGCCGCGGCGCGGCCTGCTCGCCAGGCTCGGCCGGCCGCGCCCGTGGACCCTGGCCGACGTCGCCGCCCGGGAGCTCGGCGGCCACCCCGGCCTCACCGCGCTGCTGCACGAGCACGCGCTGCGGTTCGGGCTGCACCCGCACACCGCTCCGGCCAGCGCCACCGTGCTGCCGTACATGGAGCAGTCCTTCGGCGTCTGGTACGTCCGCGGGGGTCTGCGGGCGCTGGCCGACGCCGTCCACCGGCGCTGCGAGCAGCGCGGGGTCGAGTTCCGCTTCGACACCGCGGTCACCCGGGTGGTCGTCGAGGACGGCCGGGCCCGCGGTGTCGAGACCGCGGCCGGCCGGATCGACGCCGACCTGGTGATCGCCGCGACGGACGCCCGGACCCTCCTCGACCCCCGGAGCTCCGGCCTCCCCGCGCCGGCCGGCACCGGGCCGGTCCCGGCGCCGGGCCGCTTCGGCGTGCTGCTCGCCCTGCGCGGCCCCCGGCCGGCGGGCACCCCGCACCGGACCGTCGTGCACGCCGCCGACCCGGCGGCCGAGTCGGCCGCCCTGGCCGGCGCGGCCGCGCCCCACGACCGCCCGACGGTGCAGGTGCTCCGCCCGGACGACCCGTCGCTGCGCCCGGACGACGGCCACGAGAGCGTGGTGCTGACCGCGACCGTGCCCGCCCAGGGCGCCGTCGACTGGACGGCCCCGGGCGTCGCGGAACGCTACGCCGACCGGCTGCTCGACCACGTCGACGCGGCCGGGCTCGGCCTGCGCGAGCGGGTGCTGTGGCGGGTCGTCCGCACCCCGGAGACCACGTTCCGGGAGACCGGCGCCCCCGGCGGCTCCGTCCCGGCCCCGGCCCTCGCCGGGCCCGCGGGCGAGTGGCTGCGGCTCCCCAACGAGTCCCCGACACCCGGCCTGTACCTCGTCGGCGGGTCGGCCCACCCGGGCGGCGGGCTGGCCCGCACCGGCATGTCGGCCTGCATCACCGCGAACCTCGTCGGCCCGGCCTGAGCCCGGCCCGGGGCCCGCGCGGGCGGGCTCCGGTCAGCCCTGGTGCCAGGTGTTCTGCTGCTGGTAGCCGTAGGCGTGCTGGTCGTAGGCCTGCTGCTGGGGGATCCCCTGCTGGTGCTGCTGCTCCGGGTGCTGCTGGTGCTGCTGCTGGTCGGGGTGCTGCCAGTTCTGCTGCTGGTCCCAGCCGGCCTGCTGCTGCGGGTATGCCTGGTACTGGTCCTGCTGCTGGTAGCCCGCGTACGGGTCCTGGACCTGCTGCTGGGGGTAGCCGCCGTAGCCCTGGTCGTAGGCGAAGGCGGGCTGCTGCTGGGTCTGCCACTGCTGCTGGTCGTAGGCCGGCTGCTGCTGGGGCTGCACGGCGTCGTAGCCGGCCTGGTAGGCCTCGGCGTAGGGGTCGTGCGGCTGCTGCTGCTCGTAGTAGGACTGGGCGTAGACGCCGTCCTGGGCGAGCTCCTGCATCTCGAAGGCGGCGGTCTGCTCGACCTCGGGGGCGGCCTCGGCGACCGGGGCGACGGCCTCCGGCAGCGGGGGCTCCTCGACGGCGCTGACCTCGCCGACCCGGGGGGCGGCGGCCTCGACCGCGGCCACCGCGACGGCGCCGCCGGTCAGGGCGCCCAGCAGGGGCACCTTGGCGAGCGGGCCGGGCAGGCTGCCGTCGGCCTTGCGCAGCGACCAGCCGCCCTGGTGGCCGCGCTTCACCGAGAGGGTGACGAAGGTCTGGCCGACGGCGAACAGGGCAGCGCCGGCGCCGATCACCGGGACCGACCCGAGGACCATGCCGGCGGCCACCGCGAGGAAGCCGACCAGGGCGAGGGCCCGCCAGTGCAGCGGGGCGCGGTTCTGCAGCAGCACCTCCGCGAGGAGCCAGAGCGCCACCACCGCCAACGCGACGTACAGCAGCAGGTATCCGATGCCCATCCGCCCGCTACCTCCAGTCGCGTGCCCGCGCGCGCCGCGCGTGTGCGGCGACTGTACCGGTTCAACGGCCGGGGTACCGCATCGCGTTCCCGCCGCTCGGGAGCGGGGCGCACACGACCGAGCCCGGCACCGGCGGACCGGTGACGGGCTCGTGGGGGTGCGGCCGGGTGCGCGTCCGGGTGGGCGCGGCGCCGGGCGTCGCGTCAGGCATGGCGCTGGTGCAGGCCCAGGTTCTGGTAGATCTCCAGCGTCGCCGTGGAGTGGTTGAGGGTGATGAAGTGCAGGCCGGGCGCACCCTCGGCGAGGAGCCGCTCCGCCATCGCGGTGGCGTGCTCCATGCCGATCGCCCGCAGCGCCGCCGGGTCGTCGATGGCGGCCCGCAGTCGGGCCTCCAGGTCGACGGGGAAGGCGGAGCCGCTCAGCTGCGGGAAGCGCTCCAGCTGCCGGGCGTTGGTGACGGGCATGATCTCCGGGATGATCGGCGTCTCGCAGCCGGCGGCGGTGACCCGGTCGCGCAGCCGCAGGTAGTCGTCGACCTCGAAGAACATCTGGGTGATCGCGTAGTCGGCGCCGGCCCGGATCTTCCCGACGAAGTGCCGGATGTCCTCGTCCCAGTCGGTCGAGCGCGGGTGCATGTTCGGCGAGGCCGCGACGCCGACGCAGAAGTCGCCGATGCCCTTGATCAGTTCGACCAGCTCGTACGCGTAGGTGACGCCCTCCGGGTGGCTGACCCACTCGCCCGTCGGGTCGCCGGGCGGGTCGCCACGGACCGCGAGGACGTTGCGGACGCCCTGGTCGGCGTACTGGCCGATGATGTTGCGCAGCTCGGCGACCGAGTGGTCGACGGCCGTCAGGTGGGCGACCGGGGTGAGCGTGGTCTCGGTGGCGATCCGGCCGACCATGTTGACGGTGCGCTCCCGCGAGGAGCCGCCGGCGCCGTACGTCATGCAGACGAAGTTGGGGTCGAGCGGTTCGAGGCGGCGGATGGCGTCCCAGAGCTTCTGCTCCCCGGCTTCGGTGCGCGGGGGCATGAACTCGAAGGAGAAGGACCGCTTTCCGGCCGCCAGGAGCTCGCGGACCGTCTGTGCGCGGTCCGGTCTGGTGGAAGCGATTCCGAGTGCCATGCTGGCAGGTTATCCGGCGTTCGAAGGGGCCGGACAACTCGGTTCCACGGATTGAGACACCTGGTGGACGCCGTTCGGGTGGCCCTACCGGCCGGTAGGTCCGGGCCCGAACACCTGCTCGCACAGCCGTTCCCAGCCGCCCCGCTACGCTTGCTGCACCCCCAGCGAACCAGCGGAGCCTCATCGTGACCTCGTCCAGCAACCGGCCGGCCAACCCCATTGACGTGGAGGACGTCCGCACCCGCGTCAACGCCGCCCTCGCCGCGTTCATGGACGGCCAGGCCGCCCTGCTGGACAAGATCTCCCCCCAGCTGGCCCCCGCCACGGACGCCCTGCGCGACTTCCTGCTGGACGGCGGCAAGCGGCTGCGCCCGGCCTTCTGCTACTGGGGCTGGCGCGGCGCCGGCGGCCCGGCCGACGGCGCGGGGATCGCCAACGCGGCCGCCGCCCTCGAACTGCTCCAGGCGAGTGCCCTGGTGCACGACGACCTGATGGACCGCAGCGACACCCGCCGCGGCCTGCCCTCCGTCCACCGCCGCTTCGAGGCCCTGCACAGGGACAGCGGCTGGCGCGGCGACCGCGAGCAGTACGGGGCCTCGGCCGCGGTGCTGCTCGGCGACCTGCTGCTGATCTGGTGCGACGAGCTGTTCCTGCGCTCCGGCCTGGAGCCGGCGGCGGTGCTGGCCGCCAAGCCGGTGTTCGACCTGATGCGCACCGAGGTCATGGTCGGCCAGTACCTGGACGTGCTGGAGCCGGTGGCCGGCGACTCGGCGGACGCGGGCGCGCTGGAGCGGGCGCAGGCCGTGCTGCACTACAAGTCGGCGAAGTACACGATCGAGCGGCCGCTGCAGGTCGGCGCGCTGCTGGCCGGGGCCGGGCCGGAGCTGGTGGCGGCGTTCGGGGCGTTCGGCCTGCCGCTGGGCGAGGCGTTCCAGCTGCGCGACGACCTGCTCGGCGTCTTCGGCGATCCGGCGGTCACCGGCAAGCCCGCCGGGGACGACCTGCGCGAGGGCAAGCGGACCCTGCTGGTGGCGCACGCGATGCGCGGCCTGTCCGCCGCCGACGCCCGGCACCTGGACGAGCGCCTCGGCGCGCCGGACCTCGCCCCCGAGGAGGTCGCCGGGCTGCGCGCCCTGGTCGCCCGCAGCGGCGCGCCCGAACGGGTGGAGCGCCGGATCGAGGAACTGATGCGGCAGTCGCTGACCGCGCTGGAGGCGGCGCCGCTCGCCGACGAGCGGGCCCGGGCGGTGCTGCTGGCGCTGGCCGAGGCCGCCACCGTCCGCAAGTACTGAGGCACCGCGGACAGCGGCGGACGACGGGGTCAGGCCGCGCGCACCCGGCGCGACAGCTCGGCGGCGGCGGCCCGCGGGTCGTCCGCCGCGGTGATGGCGCGCACCACCACGATCCGGCGGGCGCCGGCGGCGAGCACCTCGTCGAGGTTCCCGAGGTCGATCCCGCCGATGGCGAACCACGGCCGGTCGGTGTCCCGCGCGGCCGCGTAGGAGACCAGGCCGATGCCCGGCGCCGGGCGGCCCGGCTTGGTCGGGGTCGGCCAGACCGGACCGGTGCAGAAGTAGTCCACGCCGGGCTCGGCGATCGCCGCGTCCACCTCGGACTCGGCGTGGCAGGACCGCCCGATCAGCACGTCCTCGCCGAGGATCGCCCGGGCGGCCGGCACCGGCAGGTCGTCCTGCCCGAGGTGCAGCACGTCCGGCCGGGCCGCGTGGGCGACGTCGGCGCGGTCGTTGACGGACAGCAGCTTGCCGTGGCGCCGGCACGCGTCCGCGAAGACCTCCAGGGCCTCCAGTTCCTGCCGCGCCTCCAGGCCCTTGTCCCGGAGCTGGACGACGTCCACCCCGCCGGACAGCGCCGCGTCGAGGAACTCGGCCAGGTCGCCCTGCTCGCGCCGGGCGTCGGTGCACAGGTACAGCCGGGCGTCGGCCAGCCGGGCCCGGGGGCCGGCGGCCGGCGCGGGGGTCGTCACAGCGCCATCGCCTGGGCGCGCCGCTTCACCTCGGTCGCCCGGTTCTCGCAGAGGGCCTGCGCCGGGGTCCCGGGCAGCGACGGGTCCTCGGTGAACATCCACTCGACGATCTCCTCGTCGCTGAACCCGCTGTCGCGCAGCACCGTCAGCAGGCCGACCAGGTGCTTGACCGGGCCCTCCTCGGCGATGAACGCGGCCGGGACCTGCAGCGACTTGTTGGGTCCGCGGCGTACCGCGATCAGCTCACCCTTCTTGACCATGTTGCGGACCTCGGTGACGAGCACGCCCCACCGCTCGGAGATGTCGGGCAGGTACAGCCACTCGGGGACCAGGGCATCAGTCTTCGCATCGATCTCACTCACGGCACCAGACTGCCACCTCGACGGGCCCCCGCGCACCAAGGGGCCGGTCAGAGGGCGGCGGCGGCCTTCAGCGGCACGGCCGGATCCGCCGCGCGGACCGGGTCCAGGGCGGTGCCGCGCTCGATCAGCCGCCGGCCCTGGGTGAGGTCGCGCGGCCGGTCGACGGTCAGCAGCGCGCTCGGCACCCCGTCGCGCAGCCAGAGCACCGCCCAGGAGGCGTCCCCGGGGCCGCCGCGCCACAGCATCCGGTCGCCCGCGGCGTGCCGCCCGGCGTACTGGACCATCCGCCCGAACTGCTCCGACCAGAAGTACGGCACCGGGTCGTACGGCGACACCTCCGCGCCGAGCACCGCGGCCGCCGCCGCCTCGCCGGACTGCAGCGCGTGGTCCCAGTGCTGGACGGCCAGCCGGGCGCCGACCCGTGCGGAGGGGTAGCTGACGCAGTCGCCGGCCGCGAAGACGCCCGGCACGCCCGTGCGCAGGCGCTCGTCGACCAGCACCGCGCCGGTGCCGTCCAGCTCGACGCCGGAGCCGGCCAGCCAGTCGGTCGCGGGCCGGGCCCCGACCCCGACCACCACCTCGTCGGCGGCCAGGTGCGAGCCGTCCGCCAGCCGCACCGAGCCGGACTCCACGGCGGCGACGCCGACCCCGCAGCGCAGCTCGACACCCGCCTCGGCGTACCAGGCGGCCATCGCCGAACCGACCTCGGTCGGCAGCGCACCGGGCAGCGGGGCCGGGCCCGCCTCCACCACCGTCACCGTGCAGCCGGCCTCGCGGGCCGCGGTGGCCACCTCGGCGCCGATCCAGCCCGCGCCGACCAGCACCAGGCGCAGCCCGGGCCGCAGCAGGGCCCGCAGCGCGAGCGCGTCGTCCAGGGTGTGCAGCAGGTGCGCGCGCTCGGCGCCGGGCAGCCGCCGCGGGGTGGCACCGGTGGCGATCACCAGTGCACCGTAGGGGAGTTCACCGCCGTCGGTGTGCAGCACGCCGGGGGTGAGGCCGGTGGCGCGGCGGCCGGTGAGCAGCTCGATGCCGAGGTGCGGGTAGTCGATGTCGAGGGGGGTGGCGTCGGTCTTGCCGAGCAGCACCTCCTTGGACAGCGGCGGCCGGTCGTACGGCGCGTGCCGCTCCTCGCCGACCAGCACGATCCGCCCCCGCCAGCCGCCCTGCCGCAGCTTGAGGGCGCACTGCGCCCCGGCCAGCCCGGCTCCGACGACGACCACCTGATCCGTTCCGCTCAGCTCTGCCACGCCCGTCACTGTACTCAGCGCCCTCGACGCCCGGTCGAGGCGTCCACCAGGGGGACCGCACGCCCGCCCGGCCGACCGCGGGCACCCCCACCTGCGCACCCTCCGTCCACCCCTCGTACACGCCTTCGGCCGGGCCGACCACCGGCGTTATGGTGGGGGCACCATCACGGGAGCCCGGCGGACCGGGCTGAGAGGCGGGCTGGCACGGCCTGCGACCGTCCGAACCTGATCCGGGTCATACCGGCGAAGGGAGAAGAGCAGCTTTGACACGCTTGGCACCGGGCGCCCGCGCCGACGTGCTGGTGGTCGGCGGGGGCCTGATCGGTCTCGCCGTCGCCTGGCGGGCGGCGCAGCGCGGACTGGCGACGGTCGTGGTCGACCCCTCCCCCGGCGGCGGGGCGGCCCGGGTCGCGGCCGGGATGCTCGCGCCGGTCACCGAGCTGCAGTACGGCGAGGAGCCGTTGCTGCGCCTCGGCATGGCCTCGAACGAGCGATACGCCGCCTTCGCCGCCGAACTGACCGAGGCGAGCGGCGGCGCGGACACCGGCTACCGGCGGTGCGGCACGCTCGCCGTCGCGCTGGACTCCGACGACCGCGCGGAACTGCGCGAACTGCACGCCTTCCACCAGCGGCTCGGCCTGGACTCGACCTGGCTGACCGGCCGGGAGGCCCGCCGCATGGAGCCGATGCTCGCCCCCGGCGTGCGCGGCGGCCTGCACGTCGCCGACGACCACCAGGTGGACGGCCGCCGGCTGCTCGCCGCGCTGCTGCTGGCCGGCGAGGCCGCGGGCGTGGTCGTGCGGCGCACCCCGGCGGTCGAGCTGCTGGTCGAGGGCGACCGGGCGGTGGGGGTGCGGCTCGGCGACGGCGGGGCGGTGACCGCCGACCGGGTGGTGCTCGCGGCCGGCCCGCACAGCCACCGGCTGCCCGGCCTGCCGGACGGGGTGCTGCCGCCCGTCCGCCCGGTGAAGGGGCAGATCCTGCGGCTGCAGGTGCCCGGGGCGTACCGGCCGTTCCTGTCCCGCAACGTCCGTGCCGTGGTGCGCGGGCAGCACCTGTACCTGGTGCCCCGGGAGGACGGCGAGCTGGTGATCGGCGCGACCACCGAGGAACAGGGCTACGACACCACGGTGACCGCCGGCGGGGTCTACGAACTGCTCCGCGACGCACACGAGTTGGTCCCCGGCATCACCGAACTCCCGCTACTGGAGACCTCCGCCGGGCTGCGCCCCGGCTCGCCGGACAACGCGCCGCTGCTGGGCCCGACCGCCCTGCCCGGACTGGTCGCCGCCACCGGCCACTACCGCAACGGGGTGCTGCTCGCCCCGGTGACCGCCGACCTGCTCGCCGAGTACCTGGCGACCGGCGAACTCCCCGAGCTGGCGCAGCCGTTCACCCCCACCCGGTTCTCCCCCGACCGCTCCACCACGAAGGCCTCCGCATGACCGAGATCGCACTGACCGTCAACGGCGAGCCCCGCCGGGTGCCCGCCACGACCACCCTCGCCGAGGTGGTGGCCACCCTCAGCACGGCCCACTCCGGCGTCGCCGCCGCGCTCAACGAGGCCGTGGTGCCCCGGGGTTCGTGGTCGGACACGGCGCTGTCCGCGGGCGACCGGATCGAGATCCTCACCGCCGTCCAGGGAGGCTGACCATGGCCGACGACCTGCTGACCATCGCCGGGGCGACCTTCGGCTCCCGGCTGATCATGGGCACCGGCGGCGCCCCGAGCCTGGAGGTCCTGGAGCGCGCGCTGCTGACCTCCGGCACCGAGCTCACCACCGTGGCGATGCGCCGGGTGGACGCCTCCACCCAGGGCTCCGTCCTGGACGTGCTGACCCGCAACGGCATCCGCGTGCTGCCCAACACGGCCGGCTGCTACACCGCCGGGGAGGCTGTGCTGACCGCCCGGCTGGCCCGCGAGGCGCTCGGCACCGACTGGGTGAAGCTGGAGGTGATCGCCGACGAGCGGACCCTCCTGCCGGACCCGATCGAGCTGCTGGACGCCGCCGAGACCCTCGTCGACGACGGCTTCACGGTGCTCCCGTACACCAACGACGACCCGGTGCTGGCCCGCAAGCTGGAAGACGTCGGCTGCGCGGCGATCATGCCGCTCGGCTCGCCGATCGGCTCCGGCCTGGGCATCCGCAACCCGCACAACTTCCAGCTGATCGTGGAGGGCGCGAACGTCCCGGTGATCCTGGACGCGGGCGCCGGAACCGCCTCCGACGTCGCGCTGGCGATGGAGCTGGGCTGCGCGGCCGTGATGCTCGCCTCCGCGGTGACCAGGGCGCAGGACCCGGTGCTGATGGCCGAGGCGATGCGGCACGCCGCCGAGGCCGGCCGGCTCGCGTTCCGGGCCGGCCGCATCCCGCGCCGCTTCCACGCCGAGGCCTCCTCGGCGATGGCCGGCCGGGCGGACCTGGACACCCGCGAGCGCCCCGCCTTCTGACGCCGGGACACCCGCGGCGCCCCGGGGGCGTCCCGTGTCACAAGCCGGGCACAGCCGGGCCCGGGGGCGGTGTCCCCAGGGTCCGGTGCGCGCCCGCGGCACTAGACTCCCCCGGGTGGACATGGCACTGCACGACCCGCTGATCGGTACCCTGCTGGACGGCCGGTACCGGGTCGAGCAGCGCATCGCGACCGGCGGGATGTCCACCGTCTACAAGGGCACCGACACCCGGCTGGACCGGGTCGTCGCCCTCAAGGTGATGCACCCCTCGCTGGCCGGTGACGACGGCTTCACCGCCCGGTTCATCCGCGAGGCCAAGGCCGTAGCCCGGCTCACCCACCCCAACGTGGTCAACGTCTTCGACCAGGGCGCGGACGGCGGGAACGTCTTCCTCGCGATGGAGTACGTGCCCGGCCGCACCCTGCGCGACCTGCTGCGCGACCGCGGCGCGCTGTCCGTCCGGGCCGCGCTGGACGTGCTGGAGCCGGTGCTCGCCGCCCTGGGCGCCGCCCACCGGGCCGGGCTGGTGCACCGCGACGTCAAGCCGGAGAACGTGCTGATCACCGAGGGCGGCCTGGTCAAGGTCGCCGACTTCGGCCTGGTCCGGGTGCTCGGCACCGCGGACGGCGCCCCCACCTCGACCAGCACCGCGACCGGTGGCACCGTCCTGGGCACCGTCTCCTACCTCGCTCCCGAGCAGATCCTCCCGGACGCCCCCACCGACCAGCGGGTCGACGTCTACGCGGCCGGCATCCTGCTCTACGAGATGCTCACCGGCCGCCGGCCGCACACCGGCGACAACCCCGTCCAGGTCATGTACAAGCACCTGCACGAGGACGTCCCGGCCCCCTCGCTGACCGCCCCGGCCGTCCCCGCCGCGCTGGACGCGATAGTGGCCGGCGCCTGCGCGCGGACGGCCGACGCCCGCCCGTACGACGCGGTCGAGCTGCTCGCCGCCCTGCAGCGGGTCCGCCGCACGCTCACCCCGGCCGAGCTGGACGCCGAGCCGCCGGCCTCCACCCGGCCCAGCCCGCGCTACCCGACCAGCGAGCCGACCTCGGTCATCCAGCCGCTGCCGCACCCGGCCGACGCCCCACCGCCCGAGCGCACCAGCGTGCTGGACGTCCCGGCGGACCTGATGGACCAGCTGCTGGTCGAGCCGCGCCCGTACGACGAGCCGACCCCGGTGCGCCGCCGCCCCGGCCGGCTGCGCCGCCTCCCGCGGCGCCCGCTGCTCTGGGTCGCCGCGCTGAGCGCCCTGGTGCTGGCGGTCGGCGGCGTCACCTACGGCCTCTCCGAGGGCCTGTACGGACCGGTGCCCGGTGTGCTCGGCAAGGACCGGGCCGAGGCGCAGCGGATCCTGGACAAGGAGGGCATGCACGGCCGGTTCGTCGAGGCGTTCAGCGAGAGCGTCCCGGCCGGGCAGGTCATCGCCACCGACCCCGGGGTGGGGGCACGGGCCCGCAAGAGCGACACCGTGACGGTGACCGTCTCCAAGGGCCCCAAGCGGATCGCCGTGCCGGACGTCACCGGCAAGCCCGCCGGCCAGGCGGCCGAGGCGCTGGCCGCCGCCCAGCTGACCAGGGGCGGGGTGACCGAGACCTACGACGACACCGTGCCGGAGGGCGCGGTGATCAGCAGCTCTCCGGCGGCCGGGCAGCTGCTGCAGGAGAACGCCGCGGTGTCGCTGGTGGTCAGCAAGGGCATGGTGCCCGTGCCCGACGTCACCGGCATGACCAAGGACGACGCGGCGAAGACGCTGCAGGCGGCCGGTTTCACGATGCAGACCACCGGGGTCAACCTGTTCGGCACGGGCAAGGTGTCCGGCCAGTCCCCCGCGGCCGGCGAGCGCCGCCCGCAGCACACCGCGGTGACGGTCAACTTCCCGTTCTTCTAGAGCGGGTCGGGCGGCCCAGCGAGCGGGTCGGGCGGCTCAGCGGAGCGGGCCGTCGCCCGGCTCCTCCTGGTAGGAGTAGCGCTGCTCACGCCACGGATCGGCCAGGTTGTGGTAGCCGCGCTCCTCCCAGAAGCCGCGGCGGTCGGCCCGCATGTACTCCACCGCGCGGACCCACTTGGGGCCCTTCCAGGCGTACAGCTGCGGGACGACCAGCCGGACCGGGAAGCCGTGTTCGGCGGTCAGCGTCTCGCCGTTGCGGTGGGTGGCCAGGACCGTCCGCGGGTCGGCGAAGTCGGCCAGCCGCAGGTTGGCGCTGTAGCCGTACTCGGCCCAGACCATGACGTGGGTGACGCCGGGCGCGGGGGGCACCAGGTCGAGCAGGGCGGCCGCCGGCACACCCGTCCACTCGTTGCCGAGCAGCGTGAACTTGGTGACGCAGTGCAGGTCGGCGACGACGGTGGTGCGGGGCAGGGTCTGGAAGGCGGTGAAGTCCCAGCTGTGCTTCTCCGCCGAGGCGGTCGCGCCGAACACCTGGAGGTCCCAGGTCAGCGGCTTGAAGCGGGGTACCGGACCGTAGTGCAGGGCGGGCCAGCCGCGCTGCGCGCGCTGCCCCGGGGGGATCCTCGGGTCAGACGGCGGAAGTGGTTCTTGTTCGGACTGACCCATGGCTCCATGGTGACAGACGGCGGCCGGGGCCCGGCGCGCGCCCCTTCTGCGGGCCGCACGCCCCGCTCGTACGGGCCAACGGTCCACTGCCCCCGGAACTTTCCCGGGTAAATCGGATATTCCGACACATGTCCTAGTGAGTGTGAACTTACTGGAATTTCCGCCCACCCCGGTGCCAGGATGCGCAACGCGGGACCAACCGCAGGCCGAAGCGCAGGGAGGCAGCGCCATGCAGGGCGATCCAGAGGTCATCGAGTTCCTCAACGAGCAGCTCACCGCGGAGCTCACCGCGATCAACCAGTACTTCCTGCACGCCAAGATGCAGGAGAACTTCGGCTGGACGAAGCTCGCCAAGTACACCCGGCACGAGTCCTTCGACGAGATGAAGCACGCCGAGACCCTCACCGACCGGATCCTCTTCCTGGACGGGCTGCCGAACTACCAGCGGCTGTTCCACGTCCGGATCGGCCAGACGGTCAAGGAGATGTTCGAGGCGGACCGCCAGGTCGAGGTCGAGGCGATCGACCGCCTGAAGCGCGGGATCGTGGTGATGCGCGCCAAGAACGACGTCACCTCGGCGAACATCTTCGAGGACATCCTGGCGGACGAGGAGCACCACATCGACTACCTCGACACCCAGCTGGAGCTCCTGGAGAAGCTCGGCGAGGCGCTCTACCTCGCCCAGCTGATCGAGCAGCCGGAGTCCTGAGGCGCCGGAGCCCTGAGACGCCGGAGCCCTGAGGCCTCAGGCCGCGCGCAGCACCCTGACCGGGGCCGGCGCCCCGGACGCCGGCGGGGCCTGCTCCGGGGCCTCCGGGTCGGCCAGGCCGAGCTTCGCGGCGAGCCGGGCGGTCGGGCACGGCCGGGCGCCGTGCTCGCCGAGCAGCGCCTGGATCCGGCGGACGCAGGACCCGCAGTCGGTGCCGGCCTTGCAGCCCTTGGCGATCTGGCGGGGGCTGTCGGCACCGGCGTCGATCGCCTTCTTCACCTGGTCCTCGGTGACCGCATGGCACATGCACACGTACATCGCGGGTCTCCCGGGGGGTGGAGCGGATTGGATCTTGACTAAGGCTTGCCTTAGTTCACTAAGCCTCACCTTACCCGGCGATCCGGGCACGAAAAAGCCCCTCCGGGCTCGGGAATCCCGAAACCGGAGGGGCCTTCGTCACATCTCGGTGATCGCCCCGCTCTCCGGGGCGGCCGCCTCACTGCCCGCGGTACATCTCCGCGACCAGGAACGCCAGGTCCAGCGACTGGCTACGGTTGAGCCGCGGGTCGCAGGCCGTCTCGTAGCGCTGGTGCAGGTCGTCGACCAGCACCTCGTCGCCGCCGCCGACGCACTCGGTCACGTCGTCGCCGGTCAGCTCCACGTGGATGCCGCCCGGGTGGGTGCCGAGCGCGCGGTGCACCTCGAAGAAGCCCTTGACCTCGTCGAGCACGTCGTCGAAGCGGCGGGTCTTGTGGCCGCTGGAGGCCTCGAAGGTGTTGCCGTGCATCGGGTCGCAGATCCACACCGGCTGCGCGCCGGAGGCGGTGACCTTCTCCACCAGGGTGGGCAGGTGCTCCCGGACCTTGCCGGCACCCATCCGGGTGATGAAGGTCAGGCGGCCCGGCTCGCGCTCCGGGTCCAGCTTCTCGATCAGGGTCAGCGCCTCGTCGACCGAGGTGGTCGGGCCGAGCTTCACCCCGATCGGGTTGCGGACCTTCGAGGCGAACTCGATGTGCGCGTGGTCCAGCTGGCGGGTGCGCTCGCCGATCCACACCATGTGGCCGGAGACGTCGTACAGCTCGCCGGTGCGCGAGTCCACACGGGTCATCGCGGTCTCGTAGTCGAGGATCAGCGCCTCGTGCGAGGAGTAGAACTCGACGGTCCTGAACTCCTCCGGGGCGACGCCGCAGGCGTTCATGAACGCCAGGGCGTTGTCGATCTCCCGGGCGAGCTGCTCGTAGCGCTGGCCGGCCGGCGAGTTGCGCACGAAGTCCTGGTTCCAGGCGTGCACCTGGCGCAGGTCCGCGTAACCACCGGTGGTGAAGGCGCGCACCAGGTTGAGCGTCGCGGCGGACGCGTTGTACATCCGCTTCAGGCGCTCCGGGTCCGGGATGCGGGACTCGGGGGTGAACTCGAAACCGTTCACCGAGTCGCCGCGGTAGACCGGGAGGGTGACGCCGTCCCGGGTCTCGGTCGACTTGGAGCGCGGCTTGGAGTACTGACCGGCGATGCGGCCGACCTTCACGACCGGCACCGAGGCGGCGTACGTCAGCACCGCCGCCATCTGCAGCAGGGTCTTCAGCTTGTTGCGGATGTGCTCCGCCGAGACGCCGTCGAAGGCCTCGGCACAGTCACCGCCCTGCAGCAGGAACGCCTCACCACGCGCCACGGCTCCGAGCCGGGCGCGCAGCTGGTCGCACTCGCCGGCGAAGACGAGCGGCGGATAGGAGGCGAGCTCGGCAAGGGTCTTGCGCAGAGCCTCTTGGTCCGGCCATTCAGGCTGCTGCGCCGCGGGCAGGGACTGCCAGGAGTGGGGATTCGTCACGGTCACACCGCCAAGGCTACGGGGTGACGCGAGCGATTCGTGACCATTGCCCGAGGGATGAGACACGACTCGGACAATCACGTGACGGGGCTCACCCGCCCGGCCCCATCCGCTACGCTCGAGCCATGCACGCGCCCCACACCCACTCCTGGTGGTGGGCCTCCTCCAAGGGTGGCCCACCGATCGCGCGTTCCTAGACGAACACGACGGCCGCCCCTCGGGGCGGCCGTCGGCGTCTGAGCAGCCGGCCCTCCGGGAGCGGATCCACGCACCGCACCTCGCCAGTCCACCCGGAAGGAAGCCGTTCCCGTGACCACCGCCGCCGATCTGCTCGCCCGTCTCACCTCCCCCGGCGCCCCCGCCTTCGCCCTGCTGCACCGCCGCACCCCGCGGCTCGCCCCGGACACCGTCGAGGTGCTGCTGGGCACCGTCGACGAGTACCCGCACCTCGCCGACCTGCCGGTCCGCACCGGCGTGCCGGCCGCCGGCCCCGTCCACGACCTGCTCGCACTCGTCCCGTACCGGCAGATCCGCGAGCGCGGCTTCGAGGCGCACGACGACGGCACCCCGCTGCAGGCCCTCTCGGTGACCGAGCAGTTCGCCCTGCCCTTGGCCGAATTCAACTCCGCCCTACCGCAGTTGCCGGTGAACCTCACCGGCGGCTCGTTCGACGTCGACGACGAGGCCTACGCGGCGATCGTCCGCCGGGTGATCGAGGACGAGATCGGCAACGGCGAGGGCGCCAACTTCGTGATCCGGCGCGACTTCCGCGCCACGCTCGAGGACTTCTCCCCCGCGCTCGCCCTCTCCCTGTTCCGGCGCCTGCTGGAGCAGGAGCGCGGCGCGTACTGGACGTTCCTGGTGCACACCGGCGAGCGCGTGCTGGTCGGCGCCTCCCCGGAGGTGCACGTCCGGCAGAGCGGCGGCACCGTCGTGATGAACCCGATCTCGGGGACGTACCGCTATCCGGCCGGCGGCTCGGACATCGACTCGCTGCTCCACTTCCTCCACGACCCCAAGGAGCTGGAGGAGTTGACGATGGTCGTCGACGAGGAACTGAAGATGATGTGCACCGTCGGCGACCTCGGCGGGCAGGTGCTCGGACCCCGCCTCAAGGAGATGTCCCACCTGGCGCACACCGAGTACGAGCTGCGCGGGCGCACCTCGCTGGACGTCCGCGAGGTGCTCCGCGAGACGATGTTCGCCGCCACCGTCACCGGCAGCCCGGTGCAGAACGCCACCCGGGTCATCAAGCGCTACGAGCCGGGCGGGCGCGGCTACTACTCCGGCGCGCTGGCGCTGATCGGCCGCTCCGCCAGCGGCGGGCAGCTGCTCGACTCCCCGATCTGCATCCGCACCGCCGACATCGACCCGGCCACCGGCGGCCTGGTCGTCCGGGTCGGCGCCACACTGGTGCGCCACTCCGTCCCGGAGTCCGAGGTCGCCGAGACCCACGCCAAGGCCGCCGGGGTGCTCACCGCCATCGGCGCCCGGCCCGCCCCCGCCCGACTGCCCGGCCCCACCGGCCCCCGGCTGGCCGACGACCACCGGGTCCAGGCCGCGCTCGACGCCCGGCGGGCCGACCTCGCACCGTTCTGGCTGCGGATGCAGACCCCGGCGGTGGTCACCGAGCCCGCGCCGACCCTGGTCGTCGACGGCGAGGACACCTTCACCGCGATGCTCTCCCACCTGCTCACCTCGATCGGCCACCGGGTCACCGTGGTGCGCTACGACCGGCCGGGGCTGCGCGAGCTCGCCGCGGCGCACGACGGCCCGCTGGTGCTCGGCCCCGGACCCGGCGACCCGGCCCTCGCGGGCGACCCCAAGATGGCCCTGCTGCGGCCGGTCGTCGCCGACGCACTGGCCGCCGCCCGCTCCGGTGCGCGCAGCGCGCCGCTGCTCGCGGTCTGCCTCAGCCACCAGCTGCTCTCCGCCGAGCTCGGACTGGGCCTGGGCCGCAAGGCCGTCCCGTACCAGGGGGCGCAGGAGAGCATCGACCTCTTCGGCACCAAGCGGACGGTCGGCTTCTACAACGCGTTCACCGCGCGCTGCTCCGACGCCGACGCGGCCCGGCTGGCCGCCGAGGGCGTCGAGGTCGCCCGGGACACCGTCACCGGCGACGTGCACGCCCTGCGCGGACCGGGCTTCGCGGGCCTCCAGTTCCACCCCGAGTCGGTGCTGACCCGCGACGGCGTGGACATCGTGGCGGGCCTGCTGCGCGAAGCGGCGGCCGTCCGGCGCTGAGCGGGCGGCCGGCGGGCCGTCCCGGGCCGGGCGCTCGGGGCGGCCCGCGGCCGGCCGTCAGATCTCGTCGTCCAGGCCCTGCTCGATCGCGTAGCGGACCAGCTCCACCCGGTTGTGCAGCTGCAGCTTGCCGAGCGTGTTCTGCACGTGGTTCTGCACCGTCCGGTGCGACAGCACCAGCCGGTCGGCGATCTGCCGGTACGACAGGCCCTTGGCGACCAGGCGCAGCACCTCGGTCTCCCGGGCGGTCAGCTGCGGGACGGCCGGGGCGGAGGCGGGGGCCGGCTCGGTGGCCAGCCGGCGGAACTCACCCAGCACCAGGCCCGCCAGGCCGGGCGTGAACACGGCGTCGCCGACGGCCGTACGGCGCACCGCGTCCAGCAGCTCCTCCCGCCCGGCCGACTTCACCAGGTACCCGGTCGCCCCGGACTTCACCGCCTCCAGCACGTCCTGGTGCTCGCCGCTGGCCGACAGCACCAGCACCCGCACCGCCGGATCGGCCGCGACCACCTGGCGGCACACCTCCGCGCCGGACAGGCCGGGCAGGTTGAGGTCCAGCACGACGACCTGCGGCGTGCAGGCGCGCGCCCGGCGGACGGCCTCCTCGCCGTCGCCCGCGGTGGCCACCACGTCCAGTCCGGCCTCCGCGAGGTCGCGCGAGACGGCGTCGCGCCACATCGGGTGGTCGTCCACGACCATCACCCGCACCGGCCGGTCAGTCGACGGCTGATCGGTCATCAGAACCCTTCCTCGGGACGCGCAGTTCCACCTCGACGCCCTCCCCGGGCGCCGAGTACAGCTCGGCGGTGCCGCCGAGGTCCAGCAGCCGGCCGCGGATGGACTGGGAGACGCCCAGCCGCCCGGCCCGTTCGGCCTCGCCGAGCCGGCCGGGGGCGAAGCCGGGGCCGTCGTCACGGATGCTGACCGTGACGGCCTCCGGCTCGTCCTCCACCAGGATCCAGGCCCGGGCCGGCTCCCCGGCGTGCCGGCGCACGTTGTCCACGGCCGCGCCGACCGCTGCGGCGAGTTCGCCCGCCGCCGGGGCGGGCAGCAGCACCGGGGTGCCGGGGGCGGAGAGCGTGATCCGTTCGTCGGCGTACGGGCGCAGCAGGGCGGTGAGGTCCTGCGGCTCGTCGGCCGCGCACTGCGGCGCGCGCTGTCCGGGGATCGGGCCCCCGGTCATCAACGCCCGCAGGGCGCGCTCCTGCTCGCCGGCCAGCCGGCCGAGTTCGGCGAAGTCCGCGCCGGCGTCGGCCTTCCCGGTGAGCTCGGAGCCGCGGCGCTGGACCAGCGCGAGCACCTGGAGCACGCCGTCGTGGATGTCGCGGGAGAGCCGCTCGCGCTCCCGGGTGGCGGCCTCGACCTGGAGCGCCCGGGTGAGCGTGGCCTCGCTGGCGCGGGCCAGTTCGATGACGTAGCCGATGGCGCAGCCGGCCACCATCAGCAGCACGATGTTGTGGATGTTGTCGCTGGTCGGGCCACCGTGGCCGAGGATGTTGGCCACGCCGATCACCGAGCCGGAGGCGGCGGCCCAGCGCCAGCCCCCCTTGCCGGCGAAGCCGAGCACCGTGCCGGCGGCCCAGATGGTCGGCAGGGTGGGCGCGCCGTGGCTGATCCGGACCGGGTCGTCGGTCATCCCGCTCATCACGATGCCGGTGACGGCGAGGGCGAGGTCGGTGCCGAGCACCCACCGGGTGCAGCGCTGCGGGCCGGCGAAGGCCCGGGTACTGGCGAGGGTCCAGAGGGTGAGCGCCCCGAGGAAGATCCAGCCGGCGACGGGGTGCAGGAAGTGCAGGTAGGAGTTGAGGTAGCGGAGCAGGGCGTAGCCGAGGGCCAGCAGCCGGAAGTAGGAGATGGCCTTCCAGAGCGGCAGTTCGACGGACATGCCCCCGGCCGCGACCGTGCCGCCGACCGCCGCGCCGGTTCTCCCGCCGTCCGTCATCCGTCCGCCCTCCCCCTGGCCCGTGCGGGCGGCGTCAGGCCGACCCGGTGTCCTTCTGCTGCTCGGCGGCCTTCTCGGCCTCGGCCGCCGCCTTCTCGGCCTTCTCCGCCTCCGCGGCCTCGGCCTTCTCGGCCTTGGCGGCCGCCTTGCGCTCGGCGTCGGCCTTCTTCTTGTCGTCCGCGATCTGCCGCTTGGCGGCGGTCGCGTAGATGTCCACGTACTCCTGGCCGGAGAGCCGCATGATCTCGTACATCACCTCGTCCGTCACCGAACGGAGGATGAAGCGGTCGTTCTCCATGCCGTGGTAGCGGGAGAAGTCGAGCGGGCGGCCGATCCGGATGCCGGGGCGGATCCCGAAGTTGGGGACCACCTGGCCGGGCGGCTGCACCTTCTCGGTGTCGATCATGGCGACCGGGATGACCGGCGCGCCGGTGGCCAGCGCGACGCGGGCCAGGCCGCCGACCTTGCCGCGGTAGAGCTTGCCGTCGGGCGAGCGGGTGCCCTCGGGGTAGACGCCGAACAGCTCGCCGCGGTCCAGCACCGCGATGGCGCTGCGGATCGCGGCCTCGCCGGCGCCGCGCACGCCGGAGCGGTCCACCGGCAGCTGGCCGACGCCCTTGAAGAAGGCGGCGGTCAGCCGGCCCTTGAGGCCCGGGGTGTTGAAGTACTCGGCCTTCGCGATGAAGGTCACCCGGCGCCTGATCAGCGCGGGGAAGAAGAAGGAGTCCGAGAAGGACAGGTGGTTGCTCGCGATGATCGCCGCACCCTCGGTGGGGATGTTCTCCTCACCTTCGATCCACGGCCGGAAGAAGATCCGAAGCAGTGGCGCGACGATCATCTTCATCAGTCGGTAGAACAACCCGGGCCTCCTGTTATGCGGACCGGTCGATCCTAATGCCCCGCGGCCGCCGCCCGCGCCGCGCCCCGCCCCGACGGGCCGCCGCCGGGGCCGGTCCGGCCGGGCACGGGGCCGCCGTCGGGGGTGTACGTCCCGGCCGGGGGCGTGGGACGATGCGGATTCCGCAGCTTCCCGTCCAGCGCCCCCTCCCCCAGCGCCACCCGCCCGCGAAGGAGCCCGCCATGCCGTTGCTGCCCGGTGTCGAACCGTACCGCCACCAGGGCGGACCGGTCGGGGTCCTGCTGTGCCACGGTTTCACCGGCTCCCCGCAGTCGATGCGGCCCTGGGCGCAGGAGCTGGCCGCGGCCGGCTTCACCGTCTCGCTGCCGCTGCTGCCCGGGCACGGCACCCGCTGGCAGGACATGCAGGTCACCCGGTGGGAGGACTGGTACGCGGAGGTGGAGCGCGAGCTGCTGGCGCTCGCCGCCGAGTGCGAGCAGGTCTTCGTCTGCGCCCTGTCGATGGGCGGTGCGCTGGCGCTGCGGCTGGCCGCGGTGCACGGCGCGACGGTCTCCGGGCTGGTCCTGGTCAACCCGTCGGTGCGCTCGGACACCCCCGCCAGTGTGTTGCTGCCGGTCCTGCGGCACCTCCTGCCGAGCGTGCCCGGCATCGCCGACGACATCGCCCGGCCCGGCGTGACGGAGCTCGGGTACGACCGGACGCCGCTGAACGCCGCGTGGTCGCTGGCCCGGCTGTGGCGGGACGTCCAGCAGCGGCTGCCGCAGGTGACCCAGCCGGTGCTGCTCTTCCGCAGTCCGCAGGACCACGTCGTCTCCGCGGCCAACTCCGACCTGGTGCTCGCCCGGATATCCTCGACCGACGTGACGGAGCGGCTGTGCCAGCGCAGTTTCCACGTCGCGACGCTGGACCACGACGCACCGGAAATATTCGCGGCCAGCCGGGACTTCATCCGACGGCTGGCTCCCGCGCGTTCGGCGGGCGTCACCCGGGTCGAATCCGACGATCACCATGGCTGAAGGGCCGGAAGTGCACGAGAGCAGCACGGCGGGCGGCGGGGACGAGGCACCCCGCGAGGACGGCGCGACGAAGGACGGCAGCACCGGGGAGGGCGGCAGCGGGGAGGCCGGCGCGCAGAGCGCCGGGCCCGTCGACGGTGCGCCCGCCGGCGGTGCCCCCGCCGGCCCCACCGCGGCGGGGGGCGGCACCGCGAAGGCCGTCGACCGGCCGGTCCCGGAGCGGGCCGCCGAACCGGCCGACGAGCCGGCGGAGCCCCGCACCCGGCGCGCCCCCGAGCGCAGCCAGGCCGAGCAGGACGAGATCTTCGCCGCCCTGGTGGCCCAGTTCGACGACCCGGTGGACCTCACCAACCCCGACTGGCCGGAGGTCGAGAACCTCCGGGCGCAGGGCGATCTGAAGGGCGGTTTCAAGGACGGCGTCGGCCCCCGGACCGACCCGGACGACCTCGCCGACCTCGCCCCGCAGCCGCGCCCCCGCTCCGGCCGCCCGGTGCTGCCGGCGGCGGACTCCGGCCCGCGCGACTTCGAGCTGGCCGAGGAGACCGACGAGGGCCACTACGTCCCGCCGGAGCCCCCGCCGCTGCCGCCGGCCGACACGACCGCCAAGTTCGCCTGGCTCGCCGTGCTCGGCGGCCCCGCCCTGCTGCTGTTCGACGCGGTGGTCTGGCGGGAGATCTCCGGCTGGCCGGCCTGGGTCGGGGTCACCGCGTTCCTCGGCGGCTTCGTCACCCTGGTCACCCGGATGAAGGACCGCGACGAGGACGAGCCGGAGGACCCGGACCACGGCGCGGTCGTCTGAGCCCGGCCCGCCCGGGCCCGGCGGGATCAGCCGGACGGGCCCCGGCCGGCCGGCAGTTCCAGCACCGCGAGCACCGGCAGGTGGTCCGTCGCGGCGCGCAGGTCGGCCTCGGTGACGCCGGGGAGCCCGTGCGGCACCCCGCAGCCGAGGACGGTCGTCCCCGGGGTGGCGAAGACGGCGTCGATCCGCTGGTAGGGGCGTTCGGGGACGGACGTGAACTCGCCGCCCCAGGGCGCGGTCGGGTGCCCGTCCTGCAGCCGCGAGGCCAGCAGCCGCCAGCCGGGGCCGTCCGGGTGCTCGTTGAAGTCCCCCGCCACGATGCCGTGTTCGGCGATCCGGAGCTGGTCGAGGAGCAGTTCGAACTGGCCGTACCGCTCGTCGGCGTCCAGGCTGAGGTGGCAGCTGGTCAGGCTGAACGGGGCCGAGTCCGGCAGTCGCAGCAGCGCGGTGGCGAAGCCGCGGGCGTGCAGGCCGCGGGTCTTGGGCAGCAGCCGGTCGTACACGCCGAGCAGCCGGACCGCGCCGGGCCGGCCGAGCAGCAGCGGCCCGGCGGCGGTGCGCCCGCCGCCGGCCAGGACGGCCGTGCCGGTGCTGCGGGCGAGCCAGGCGGCCTGGCCCTCGGGCCGCCAGTAGCGCGGTGACTCCTGGATGCAGACGACGTCGGGTGCGCAGGCCCGGATCACCCGGGCCAGGGCCCGCCGGTCGTCCCGCAGGGAGCGGACGTTGTAGCTGAGCAGTCTGAGCCGGCGCGGGCCGGCCGGCGGCGGTTCCAGCGGTGGCGTGGTCATGGTCCTCCCCGGTCGCGGTCGCTGGGACGACCGTACGGCAGGGGCAGTCCGGGGCGTGCGACGGCGGCGGCGCGTCCGGGAACTGGTCGGGGTCCGGTCGCACCGCCGCCGGCGGGCTTCGGGGGTGGGGTCGGGCGTCAGACGGTGCGGGCCAGGTCGGCGGCGCCGACGATGCCTGCGGCCGAGCCCATGGAGGCCAGCACGACCTCGGCGCGCGGGCGGTGCACGCCACCGGTCAGGTAGTGCTCGAAGGCCTTGGCGACCGGGTCGAGCAGCAGCCGGCCGGAGTCGGAGACGCCGCCGCCGAGGACGAAGACGCCCGGGTCGAAGAGGGCGGCGAGGTCGGCCATGCCGCGGCCGAGCCAGTCGGCCAGTTCGGCGTAGCACTCCAGGGCGAGCGGGTCGCCGGCCTCGGCGGCCTCGGTGATGTGGATGCCGCGGATGGTCTCGGCGACGCCGTCGTTGAGCTCCAGCATCCGCCGGCCGAGCACCGGGTTGGCGGCGGCCTTCTCGCGGCCGTAGCGGCGCAACGCCCGCCCGGAGCCGTACTGCTCCCAGCAGCCCTTGCCGCCGCACCCGCAGGCCAGGCCGTCGGGGACCATGTTGAGGTGGCCGATCTCGCCGGCGACGCCGAACCGGCCGCGGTGCAGGCGGCCGTCGAGGACGATGCCGCCGCCGATGCCGGTGCCGACGGTGATCAGCACCATGTCCTGGTGGTCGGCGGCGGCGCCGAAGCGGAACTCGGCCCAGGCGGCGCAGTTGGCGTCGTTCTCGACGGCGGCGTCCAGGCCGGTGAGCTCCTCGATCCGCTGGCGCAGCGGCTCGTTCTCCCAGTCGATGTTGGGCGCGAAGATCACCGTGGAGCGGTCGCTGTCCACGAAGCCGGGGGCACCGACGCCGACCGCGCCCACGCCGGGGTGCTGCTCCTTGAGTTCGCGCACGGCCTGCGCGATGGCATCGACGGCCCACTGCGGGTCGGCCGGGGTGGGCACCCTGGTCCTGGCCAGGATCTCGCCCGCCTCGTCGACCACGCCTGCCGCGATCTTGGTCCCGCCGACATCGACGCCGATGGTCAGAGCCATGTGTCCCTCAGCTATTCACTCGTTCCCGCTGGACGGAACGGTACCGCCCAACCCGGCCCCCGTACACAGCCTCGCATACATTAACCGAAGACAATTCTGGGCCAACCGGGCCGCCATGCTTCAAAAGTCGTATCGAAGTCCCCGTAACGTCACGCATGAGAGCAACGCGATCACCGTTCGAAGGTTACGGATTCACTGCTTGGCGGACGGCTCGTCAGGGGAGTCGAGGTCGATCCGCTCGGTCGGGGCGCTGTCGCCGGCGGTCCAGCGGTGCTCGTGGCCGGTCACGGCGGCGCGGTAGGCGGCCAGCAGTTCGGACCCCGCGGCAGCCAGTCCGGAGCCCGCGGCGGCGAGGTGCCCGTAGACCTCGGGCTGCTGGGTACGCAGCCGGTCGGCCAGCCCGGAGAGGGTGATGAGGGTGTCGGCGCTCGCCTCCTGCGCCTTCTGCCCGACGGCCGTGGCGAGCCTGCGCACCTCGTCCACCAGCGGGCCCAGCTCCGGACCGAACGGGTGGGCCTGCGGGCCGCCCTGCTCGGCAGTGGGCTCGGTCCGGTCGTCGGTGCTGGTCATCGCGGGCGCCTCCTCAGCCGTGGCCGCACCCCGCGGCCCTCGGGGCCGACGGTACCCGACGGCCGGAGGGCGCCGGGTCGGGCCGGGAGGCGGGGCACTGCGGGGGCAGCACAGCCGCGGGACGGGTCGCGGAGCCGGTGCCGGAAGGAAAGGCGGTGCCGGAAGGAAAGGCGGTGCCGGAAGGGGAGCCGGACCGGCCGCCGAGGGGCCGGGCGGCGGCGGGTGCGGTGTCAGCCCCGGGGCCAGAGCGCCGGGTCGGGCGCGAACCGCACCGAGAGCGCCCCGTCGTGCAGGCCCGCGCCGGCCACCGTGCAGCGGCGCAGCGCCGACGGCAGCGCCAGCACCCGGCGGTGCGCGCCGAGGCCGACCACCAACTCGTCACCGCGGCGCACCAGGTCCAGGTCGGCCCGGTCGGCCCCGGGCAGATCCAGGTGCCAGACCAGCAGGCCCTCCTCGGCCAGCCGGTCCTCGACCGTCCAGGGCTCCGGGGCGAGCCGCTCCGGCCCGGGCCCGTCCCCGTACAGCCGGTCGGCGACCGACTCGAGGGTGGCGTCGGCCGGTCCGGTGGTCAGCACGGGGGCGTCCGTCGCCGCGGCGAGGTCGGCCAGCTCCTCCCGGCGGCGGCGGGCCAGCCCGGCCAGCCACGGGTCCGGCGAGTCCTCGGCGGTCTCCGGCAGCACGCCGTGCACCACGACCGCGTCCGGCCGGTGCCCGTGCAGGGCCAGCCCGGCCCGGATCCGGCGCAGCTCCCGGTAGGGGTGGCCGTCGGCCGGCACGACCAGCCGCACGCTGGTGCCGGGCGCGGTGATCGCGGCCCGGGACTCGGCGAGCACCGCGGACGCCTTGGTCCGCCCCTCGTACAACCACTCGGCGGGCATCGGGACGCCGGCCAGCCCCGCCAGCAGCGGGCGCAGCGCCCGGGCGGCCTGCCGCTGCTCGGGGACGAGCCGGTCCAGGTAGCGCTGGAGCTGCTCGGGCAGGGCGAGGGCGGCGATCAGCTCGGCGGGCGGCGGGGCCAGCACCACCAGGACGTCCTGGTCGGCGGCGGGCAGGGCGCGCAGCAGGGCGATCCGGGCGATGCCCGGCAGGGCGGTCAGTTCATCGGGGTCGAGCTGCTCGGCGCCGAGCAGGTCGAGGGCGGGCTTGAGCCGGGCGGTCAGCTCCCCGGCGGCGTAGCGGAAGGCGGCCTGCTCGTCGATCCGGGAGACGCTCAGACCGGGTTCGTAGCCGACGGGTTCCGGGTCCAGGCGCACCCCGAGGACGCCGTCGAGGGAGCGGTGCGGGTCGTCGGCGGCCAGCAGCCAGGTGCGGTGGCCGCGCCGGGCGGCGTGCAGGGCGGTGGCCGCGGCCACCGCGGGCGCGCCCGCGTCGCCGCTGACCAGGATGGTGCGCGTCGCCGTCATGCCGTCCGACCCCCGTTCCGTGCCGTCAGCCCTGCGCGGGCTTCTTGCCCTCGGCGTCCTCGACCCGCTTCTTCAGACCGGCCAGGGCGCGGTCGATGATGACCTTCTCGGCCTTGCGCTTGATCATGCCGAGCATCGGGATCTTGACGTCCACGGCGAGCTGGTACGTCACCTCGGTACGGCCGCCGGAGAGCGGGGCGAGCGTGTAGGAGCCGTCCAGCGAGCGGAGCATCTGGCTGCGCACCAGCGTCCAGCCGACCTCGCGGTCGCCGTCCCAGGTGTAGGCGAGGACGTGCTCGTCGCGGATGGCACCGGCGTCGAGCAGCAGCCGCACCTTGGCGGCGCGGCCGTTCTCGCCGGTCTCGAGGACCTCGATCTCCTTGACCTCGCCGGTCCAGGCCGGGTAGGCGGCGAAGTCGGCGATCACGGCCATGACCGTGGCCGGGGTCGCGTCGATGGTGATGCTCGACCTGGTGTGCTCCGCCATGGAATGGCCCTCCGCCTCGTCCCTCTGCCTGCCGGTCCGGTCGAGCGCTCGATCCGGTCCGCCCGGAGCAGGCTATCGCGACCCGGGATCGGCCCGGCCGCGCCCCTTTCCCACGGGAGCGCCGGTCGGCGGACGCCGGGGCAGGCTACCGGCCGGTCACCGCGGGGCTACCGTAGGGTGCCATTCGAACGACCCGGTCACGGCCTGGTCCGACCCGGCCCGGGTGTGACACTTCGAACACCGGAGCCGACCCCCCTGGTCGAAGCTGCCTACCGGGCAGTAACGTCCTGCCGTCCCGCAGCGTCGCGAACGAGGAGCAGTCTTGCTCGACTTCAGCCTTCCGGCCCTCTACCAGGTACCGAGCGGCGGTAACCTCTCCGACCTCGTGCACCAGAACGCCGAGCGGCACCCGGACGTCGCCGTCCTCAGCCGCAAGGTGGACGGCCAGTGGCAGGAGTTGACCGCCGCACAGTTCCTCGTCGAGGTGCGAGCGGCCGCGAAGGGCCTGATCGCCGCCGGGATCCGCCCCGGAGACCGGGTCGGCATCATGTCCCGGACCCGCTACGAGTGGACGCTGCTGGACTTCGCGATCTGGTCGGCCGGAGCCGTCACCGTGCCGGTGTACGAGACCTCCTCCGCCGAGCAGGTCGAGTGGATCCTCGGCGACTCCGGCGCGGTCGCCGTCCTCACCGAGACCGACCAGCACGCCGCGGTGGTCGAGGAGGTCCGCGGCCGGCTGCCGGAGCTGCGGCACGCCTGGCAGATCGAGCGGGGCGCGGTCGCCGCACTCGCCGAGGCCGGCCGCGAGGTCGCCGACGAGACCGTCACCGAGCGCCGCTCGACGGCCACCGCCGACTCGCTCGCCACCATCGTCTACACGTCCGGCACCACCGGCCGCCCGAAGGGCTGCCAGCTGACGCACCGCAACTTCATGGCCGAGTGCGGCAACGTGGTGGAGCGCCTGGCCCCGCTGTTCCGCACCGGCGAGAGCTCCGTCCTGCTGTTCCTGCCGCTGGCCCACGTGCTCGGCCGGATCGCCGAGATCGCCCCGGCGATGGCGCCGATCAAGCTCGGCCACGTCTCCGACATCAAGGACGTCACCGCCGAGCTGGCCGCCTTCCGGCCGACCCTGATCCTGGGCGTGCCGAGAGTCTTCGAGAAGGTCTACAACACCGCCCGCGCCAAGGCCCAGGCCGACGGCAAGGGCAAGATCTTCGACAAGGCCGCCGAGACCGCGATCGCCTACAGCCGGGCGCTGGACGCCGGCGGCGCGGGTCTCGTCCTGCGGATCAAGCACGCGGTCTTCGACAAGCTGGTCTACAGCAAGCTGCGCGCCGCGCTCGGCGGCCGGGCCACCCACGCCATCTCCGGCGGCGCGCCGCTCGGCGAGCGGCTCGGGCACTTCTACCGGGGCATCGGCTTCACCGTCCTGGAGGGCTACGGCCTGACCGAGACCTGCGCCGCCACCGCCTTCAACCCGTGGGACAAGCCGAAGATCGGCACCGTCGGCCAGCCGGTGCCCGGCGCCGACGTCCGGATCGCCGAGGACGGCGAGGTCTTCTTCCGGGGCCCGCACGTCTTCACCGGCTACTGGAACAACCCGCAGGCCACCGCCGACACCCTGAAGGACGGCTGGATCGCCACCGGGGACCTCGGCTCGCTGGACTCCGAGGGCTACCTCACCATCACCGGCCGCAAGAAGGAGATCATCGTCACGGCCGGCGGCAAGAACGTCGCCCCGGCCGTGATCGAGGACCGGATCCGGGCCCACGCGCTGGTCGGCGAGGTCATGGTGGTCGGCGACCGCAAGCCCTTCGTGGCCTGCCTGATCACCGTCGACCCGGACTTCTTCCCGAAGTGGAAGGAGCTCAACGGCAAGCCCGCCACCGCCACCGTCGCCGAGCTCAGCCAGGACCCGGACCTGCTGGCCGCCCTGCAGGCCGCCGTGGACGACGGCAACGCGGCGGTCTCGCACGCCGAGGCGGTCAAGAAGTTCCGCCTGCTGGACACCGAGTTCTCCGAGGAGAGCGGCCACCTGACGCCCTCGCTCAAGCTCAAGCGCAACGTCGTGCTGAAGGACCACGCCGCCGACATCGAGGCGATCTACCAGCGCTGACGCGGTACCGCGCGGGGGCCCGGCTCGTCGAGCCGGGCCCCCGCGCGCGTGTCAGCCCGCCAGCAGCGAGGTCAACCGCCCGGCCAGCAGGTCCCAGCGCCAGGAGCGCTCCACCCAGCGCCGTCCGGCCTCGCCCATCCGCCGCCGCAGCTCCTCGTCGCGCAGCAGCCGGACGATCCGCTCGGCGGCCGCGTCGGCCGAGCCGCCCGGCACCACGTACCCGGTCTCGCCCTCCAGCACCGCGTCCGGCGCACCGCCGGAGTCGCCCGCGACCACCGGAAGGCCGGTCGCCGAGGCCTCCAGGTAGACGATGCCCAGGCCCTCGACGTCCAGCCCCCCGCGCCGGGTGCGGCAGGGCATCGCGAAGACGTCCCCGGCGCCGTAGTGGGCGGGCAGCTCGGACCACGGCACCGAGCCGGTGAAGCGCACCGCGGAGCGCACGCCCCGGGCGTCGGCCAGCCTCTCCAGGTCCGCCCGGTACGGGCCGCCGCCGACGATCAGCAGCACCGCGTCCGGCACGTCCACCAGGATCTGCGGCATCGCCTCGATCAGGGTGTCCTGCCCCTTGCGCGGCACCAGCCGGGAGACGCAGACCACCACCGGACGGTCCGCCAGCCCGAGCCGGCGGCGCACCTCGGCGCCCCCCGAACCCGGGTGGAAGGTCGTCTCGTCCACGCCCGGCGGCAGCTGCACCATCCGGGCCGCCGCCTGCGGCCCGACCGCGCCCGCGATCCGGGAGCGGGTGTACTCGCCCAGGTAGGTCAGCACGTCGGTGCCCGCACCGATCCGCCGCAGCAGCTGCCGGGCGGCCGGCAGCTGCGCCCAGGCGGCCTCGTGCCCGTGCGTCATGCCCAGCAGCCGGCCGGCGCCCGCGCGGCGCAGCGCGGGCGCCATCAGTCCGAGCGGGGCGGCGGCGCCGAACCAGACGGAGTCGCACTTCTCCGCCCGCAGGATCTCGGCCGCCCGCCGGGTGACCCTGGGTGTGGGAACCATCACCTTCGTGCGGTCGCGGATCACCGGGAACGGCTGCTCCGCGTCGAAACGGGCCACCTCGCTGCCGTCCCGCCAGGTCGAGGCGTACACCACGACGCTCCCTGCGGGCTGACGCACGGCCATGTTGTGCACGAAGGCCTGGATGCCGCCGGGGCGGGGCGGGAAGTCATTGGTGACGATCAAGGTTCTGTGCATCAGGCCATGGCTCGCTCGGTCGGGGGGTGCTCGGTGTACCGCTGGGTGATCCGTACGATAGGTCAACACCATGACCCGCCGGGAACGGATCCGCGCACGGCAACCGTTTCACCCCCGGGTCAGTCCTAGAACCTAGGCGGCCGATGGCGGCCCGGCCGACCACGCGCCGGGCCGCCACCGCCCGCCCGGGCGTCCGTCGCACGGCGCCTCCGGTGGGACGTCCGAGACGAACGAGGGAGCGCAGTGGAGTTGGCCCCGGCCACCGAGCCCGGTACACCCAGCGGCGCCGCCGGCCCCGGCCGGACGCCGGCAGTCCGGCAGGAGCCGGTCCGTGCCCCCGGCCGCCCCCTCGGGGCGCTCGCCGCGCTCGGCGCCACCTGGCTGGCCACCCGGACGGTGCTGGTGCTGCTGATGACCGGCGTGGTGAAGGGGCCCGGCGGGGACATCACCGCCGACGTCTGGATGATCTACCACGCCTGGTACGGCGTGCTGCAGACCGGCACCTTCCCGTTCGACGACGTGACCTGGCAGTACCCGCCCGGCGCCGCCCTGGTGATCCTCCTGCCGGGTCTGCTGCCCTGGTCCTACCTGGTCTCCTTCTGGGTGATCTGCGGGATCGCCGACGTCGCCGCCACGGCCCTGCTGGTGCGCACCGGCCTGCGCCGCGGCCGCGCGCTCACCGGCGCCTGGCTCTGGGTGGTGGCCGTGCCGCTGCTCGGCCCGATGGTCTACAACCGCCTGGACATCATCGTCACCGCGATCGCGCTGGCCGGACTGCTGGCCCTGGTCCGCCGCCCGGCGATCGGCGGGATGCTGCTCGGCCTGGGCGGGATCGTGAAGATCTGGCCGCTGCTCGGCCTGATCGGCACCCCCTCCGGCCGGCGCACCCGCCGCTCCTGGACGCTGGCCGCGGCCACCGCCGTCTCGGTGGGCTTCCTGCTCGCCGCCGGGATGAACGGCGCCTTCGGCTTCCTGGCGTTCCAGAAGGAGCGCGGCATCGAGGTGGAGTCGCTCGGCGCGCTGCCGCTGCACTTCGCCCGGCTGGCGGGCGCCTGGGACGGCAAGGTCACCATGAACTACGGCTCGCCCGAGATGCTCGGGCCGTGGGTCCCGGTGATCAGCAAGGTGATGATGGCCGGCACCCTGCTGGGCTTCGCCTGGCTGCTGCTGTGGCGCTTCACCGCCAAGCGCCGCAACGCGGCCACCATGTACGACGCGGCGCTGTGCGCCCTGCTCATCTTCACCGTGACCAGCCGGGTGATCAGCCCGCAGTACCTGGTCTGGCTGATCGGCGTCGCCGCCGTCTGCCTCACCGTGCACGGCACCAGCCAGCGGCCGGTGGCGCTGCTGCTCCTGATCGCCTGCCCGCTGACGCTCGCCGAGTTCCCGCTGATGTTCAGCCGGATCCTGTCCAGCGAGCCCTGGGGCGTCACCGTGCTCGGCCTGCGCAACCTGCTGCTGCTGGCCGCCACCCTGCTGTCCTGCGTCCGGCTCTGGCGCTCCACCCGCGGCCCGGTCCAGCTGCCCGCCACGGTGGTGCTGACCACGCCCGAGCCGGTGCCGGCCGGTGTCTACCCGGTGCGTCCGGGCATCGCCTACGAGCAGGACCTCCTGGACGGCATCGACCGGCCCGGGGCACCCGCCGAGCAGCGGCGCTGACGGCGGCGTCCGCGCGGCCCGGCCCGGCGTCCAGCCCGCACGGCCCGGCGCTCGGCGCCCCCGCCCCGACGCCCCGGCCTCAGCGCCCCAGCGCGGCCACCTCGTCCAGCCAGAGCCGGGTGAACCCGTCCAGGCCCACGCCCAGTTCCGAGCGGAGCAGCCCGTCCAGCCACCGCTCCCGGTCCTCCCCCGGCCCGGCGGCGGCGACCGCCCGGTAGAACGCCACCAGGCGGTCGGCCCCGTACCTGCGCGCCAGCAGCTCGCAGGCCAGCCAGGCCTGTTCGTAGGCCTGCGCGATGCCGTCGGCGCCCGCGGCGAACGCCCCGTCGGCCGGCAGCGCGGTGGGCAGCCGGCCCGCGGCGACGTCCCGGGCCAGCTCAGGCGCGATCTGCTGCGGGCTGCGGCCGGAGCCCCGGTAGGCGGTCCAGTCGGCCACGCCCTCGGAGAGCCACAGCGGCGTCCAGGCCCGGGTGTCGGCCCGGGTGGCGACGTGGGTGGCCTCGTGGGTGACGACCACCTGTCGGCCGAAGCCGCTGAGCCGCCCCCACGCCTCGGGGTTGACGGTCACCCGGTCCGCCGGGGTGCGCCGGGGCGCGCCGGGGGCGGCCACCGTGACGGCGGCCATGCCCGCCCAGCCGGCCGGATCGCCCTCCAGCAACCGGGCGAACTCGGCCTCCGTCGTGGTCAGTTCGAGCAACAGCCGGCCGGCCCAGGCGGACCCCCAGACCTCGCTCACGGCGGGTACCGCCCGGTCGGCCACGGTGACGAGCTCGGCCGGGTCGGGCCCGCCGGCGAGCGCGAGCACCAGGCAGTGCGCGCCCGGCGCGGACCGCACGGTGCCGAGGTCCCAGAGCGCCGGGGGCCCGCTCGCGGCCTCCTCCCGCTCGACCCGCCAGCCGTCCTCGCCCCGGCCCCCGGCCTCGCCTCCGCCACCGCCTCCGGCCCCGAGCCGGTCCCGGACGAGGGTGATCCGGCGCGGGTGGACGACGGGGTACTCGTCGTAGCCGGTGATCCGGACCGCCAGGTCGGCGGCGGCGGTCAGCCCGTCCGGGCCGGCGGCGGCACCGAGGACCAGGTTGCGGTACTCCGCCACCGCCTCCGCCGGGCCCGACCGGGTCGGCAGCGTCCGCGCCCGCTCGGCCAGCACCGCGGCCACCTCGGCACGCCGGTCCGCCGCCTGCCGGGCCGGGGGCGCCGGAGCGGCCGGCGGCAGCGACAGCTGGGCCAGCCCGCCGGCCGCGAGCAGCAGCGCGGCTCGCCGCGACAGCCCGCGGCGGGGTATGTCGACCGGATCGGACGGCGGCGGGCTCAGAGCCGGACCACCCCTGCGACCGGCATCGCGTTGACGCTCTCGTAGCGGACCTTGGCGCCCGGGTAGGGGGCGTGCACGATCACCCCGCCGCCGGCGTACATCCCGACGTGGTGCATGTCCCGGTAGAAGATCACCAGGTCTCCCGGCCGCGCTTCGGAGAGGCTGACCCGCTGGCCGGCGTACGCCTGGGCCTGCGAGGTGCGCGGCAGGGTCACTCCGGCCTGCCGCCAGCTGTAGTACATCAGACCGGAGCAGTCGAAGGCGCGCGGCCCGGTGGAGCCGTAGACGTAGGGCGAGCCGATCATCCGCACCGCGGCGGCCAGTGCGGCCGCCCCGCGCTCGGAGGCGGGCGGGGCGCTGCCGAGGTCCAGCCGGTCGGTGCCACGGGTGGCCCGCTGCTCGGCGTCCCTGGCGTCCTGGGCGGCCAGCCGGGCGCGCTCGGCGGCGCCCAGGCTGTTGAGCAGCCGCTGCGCCTTGGCGAGCCGCTGCTGGACCTGCTGCTTGCCCTCGGCGAGCGAGCGGCGGGCCTGTTCCAGTTCGGCGAGCTTGCCGGAGGTCTCGGTGCGGCGCTGGTCGAGCCGGCGCTGGCGGGTGACCAGCTCGTGCAGGGTCTCCTGCTGCCGCTCGGCGGCCTGGTCCAGGGTGCGGGCCCGGGTCAGGTAGCCCTCGGGGTCGGTGGAGAGCATCAGCTGGACGGTCTGTGCCAGGCCGCCGCCGCGGTACTCGGCGCCGGCCACGCTCGCCAGGTCGCCGCGCAGCTGGTTGAGCTGTTCCTGGCCGACGGCGATCTCGCCCTGGAGGACGGTGGTCTCGCCCTGGAGGCGCTGCTGGGCCTCCAGGGCGGCGTTGTACCGCTCGGACGCCTGCTCGGCCTCGTCGTAGAGCTGTTCGACCTGCGCCTTGACGTCCTTGCGGCTGGGCGGCTCGGGGGCCCCGGGGGCGGCCTGGGCACTGCCGCCGGTCGTGACGCCCAGGGCGGTGGTGGCGGCCGCGGTCAGCACCAGCGCACGGGCGAGCAGTTGGGAACGGCGGTGCACGGGCATGGCGGCGGCGGCTCCAGTCCTGCGGCACGGCCCCGCCGCCGCACCCGGTGGGCGGTCTGGAAGCGGGAGTCCGGTGGCAGACGTTAGCGAGTCCGGGCAAGCGAGTCCAAACCCCTCCGGACCCGAATATTCGACCACCAATCGGACACCCATCCGTGCCCGGTGGAAAAGCCGCAGGCCCGGCCCTCCGTGACGGAGGGCCGGGCCCGGGTGCTCCGGAGTGGGGATCAGACCCGCACGATGGAGGCCAGCGGCATGTTGGAGACCGCCTCGTAGCGCACCGAGGCACCCGGCTTGGGCGCGTGCAGCACCTGGCCGTTGCCGGCGTAGATCCCCACGTGGTGGGCGTCGCTGTAGAAGATGAGCAGGTCGCCGGGCTGCGCCTGGGAGAGGTCGCTGCCGATCCGGGTGCCGGCACCGGCCTGCTCCTGGGAGGTCCGCGGGAGCGACACGCCGGCCTGGTTGAACGCCCAGACCATCAGGCCCGAGCAGTCGAACGAGCTGGGGCCGGTGGCGCCGTAGACGTACGGCGAGCCGACCTTGGTGGCGGCGATGGACAGCGCCGCGGCACCGCGGGAGCTGCCGGCGGCGACCGGCTTGGGGGCGGGCGCCGAGGTGGTCGGGGCGCTCAGGTCGGTGCGGTTGCTGTCCCGCGAGGAGCGGTCGGCGGCCTGCTGCGCGGCCTGCTGCTGGGCGGCCTTCGCGGCGGCGTCGGCCTTGGCCTTGGCCTCGGCGGCGGCCTTCTCCTCGGCCGCGCGGAGCGCCTGGCGCTCCTGCTCGGTCAGCGTGTTGAGGAGGTCCTGCGCGGCCTTGAGCTTGCCCTGGACCTCGTCCTTGGCGGCCTTCAGCTGCTGAGTGGTGGTCTCCATCTCGGCGAGCTTGCCCTGGGCCTCGGTGCGCACCTGGTCGAGCTTGCGCTGCTCGTCCTGGAGCTGCTTCAGCTGCCCCTTCTGGGTGTCACCGGCCTGGTTCAGCGTGCCGGCCTGGTTGAGGAAGTTGTCCGGGCTCGCGGAGAACATCAGCTGGACGGTCTGGGATATGCCGCCGTTGCGGTACTGCTCGCCGGCGATCTCGGCCAGGCCGCCCTGCAGGTCGGTCACCTGCGCCTGCTGCCGCGCCACCTGGTCCTGCAGGCCGGTGACCTGCTTCTGCAGCTCCTGCTGCTTCTCCTGGGCGGCGTTGAGCTTCTCGGTGGCGACCTCGGCCTGCTCGTTGAGCTGGTCGACCTGCTCCTTGACCTGGTCCTTGGTCGGCTGCGGGTCGGCGTGGGCGCCGGACTGCGCGGACAGCGCGACCGCCGCGGCGGCGACACCGGTCAGGATCGACACCCGGGCGCGGCCGGCGGGCTTGGGACGACGATGGGACGCCACGAAGGCGGGCTCCTTCTTCCTACGTCCGCCTACCGGGTGAGCTGACGGGTTCGGGCCGGAAGCGGGCCCTACGACGCCTCACGGCCGTTCCACCGGCCGACCTGACGCCGATTCACCCCGGAGGAACGTGGTTCCCCGGCTCCGCTCCACAGCGCCCCCGAACACTGGGCTCCCCGCCGGGCGGCCCTTCGGGCTGCCCCGCTGCTTCGCGAACTCGACGGAAACCACCGCCGCCACCCTGGCTGGGCGATCGACAGTGCGGTGGTTCGAGGCACGACCCTAGTAACTGAACCGTGATCCGTTCAAATCCTTGTCAGAAAAAAGATGGAAGAAGACCCAAGTTCATTTGTGAATATGACCGATGGTGATCACCACCGCACGCAAAGCTGATCGGCTTTCACCGCAAGGCCGTTCAGGACCCCTGGGGCGCGCAGAAATCCGAACGCCACCCCCGGTCGGGAGTGGCGGGGATCACAGGGTCGGCGACGGCCCCGCGGCGGCTGTCCCGCCGTCAGACCCGGCGGATGGTGTTGATCGGCATCGCGTCGGCCTTCATCACCTTCACCACGTCACCGGTGTGCGGGGCGTGCACCACCATGCCGTTGCCGATGTACATCCCGACGTGGTGCCGGTCGCTGCCGTAGATCACCAGGTCGCCCGGCTGGGCCTGGTCCAGCGAGGGCACCCGGGTGCCGACGTTGCCCTGCTCCTGCGAGGTGCGCGGCAGCGAGACGCCGGCCTGGGCGTACGACCAGACCATCAGGCCCGAGCAGTCGAAGGTGGTCGAGCCGGTGGCGCCCCAGACGTACGGCGAACCCTGCTTGCTCATCGCCTTGGCGACGGCCACGGCCGCGTACCCGCTCGCGGGCGGCAGGCTGCTGAGGTCGACCCGGTCCGCGCCGCGCGAGGCCCGGTCGTCCTGCGCCTGCTGGGCGCGCAGCGCGGCCCGCTCGGAGGCGCTGAGCGAGTTCAGCAGGTCCTGGGCGGCCTTGAGCTTCTGGTTGACGTCCGACTTGGCCTGGTTCAGGTCCTTGGTCGTGGAGTCCAGCGAGGCCAGCACGGCGGCGGCCTCGGCCTTCTCCTGGTCCAGCCGGCGCTGCTGGTCCAGCAGCCCCTTGAGCGCCTCGGCCTGGCTGGTGCTGGCCTGCTGGACGCTGGAGGCCTTGTCCAGGTACCCGGACGGGTCGGAGGAGAGCATCAGCTGGACGGACGGGTCGATGCCGCCGGTGCGGTACTGCTCGCCCGCCACCTCGGCCAGGCCCGTCTGCAGCTGGGTCATCTGCTCCTGGCTGCGGGCCACCTGGTCCTGCAGCTGGTCGGCCTGCTTGCGGAGCTGGTCGGACCGCTCCTTGGCGCCGTTGTACTTCTCGGCCGCCTGCTCCTGCTCCTGCTGGAGCTGGTCGATCTGCGCCTTGACGTCCGTCTTGTTCGGCTGGGGCGCGGCGTGCGCGGCCACCTGGGCGGAGAGGGCGACCGCGGTCGCAGCAGCAGCGGTGAGCACGGAGACCCGCGCGCGGCTCGGCTGCTTGGGACGGCGGTGGGAGGCCAAGGACCGGCTCCTTCTTCCATCGGCCTCACCCGATCAGGTGAGAATCCGGAAAATAGGTTTGACGCCAGACCCTAGTGAAGATCCAAGGGATTTTCCACTCCCCCGATGGCGTGAACTCCACCCTCCCGCTGACTTCACGAGATCCCCACACCACCCCGAACCGGTCGCTGACCAGCCGTCATCCCGCCCGGGCGGGGTTCAGGGCCGCGCCAGGCGGTTCAGCAGCAGCACCGACGCCACCGGGCGTGCGCCCGCCTTCCGCACGCCCTCGGCCACCTCGCGGTCGGTGGACACCACCACCACCGGACGGCCCTGCGGCTCGGCCCGCACCAGACGCCGGATCAGCTCGTCCGCCGTCTCACCGGTCCGGCTGAACCGCACCCGCACCCCGCGCGGTGGCGCCATGATCACCGGGACGTCCAGGTCCTGCCCGTCGAACACGCAGGTGACCTCCGCCTGGGTGCGCTGGGCGAGCATCGCCAGACCGCCCAGCAGCCGCAGCCGCTGCTGCTCGAGCGGCAGCGTCGGATAGCCGGTCTTCGTCACGTTGTAGCCGTCCACCACCAGGTGCACCTGCGGGATCGCCAGCAGCTGGTCCAGCAGCGCCGGGTCGTCCTCGGCCAGGCCGCGCCGGGCCACGTCGTGCGGCGAGGCAGACCCGGGCACCACGGCCTCCACCAGGTCCGCCGGCCGGATCTGCGAGACCGGCAGCGCCAGCTCCCGCTGCAGCCCCTGCGCCGACTGCAGCACGGTGTCCAGCAGCAGCCGCAGCCGCATGTCCTCGACGCTGCGCCCCTCCCGGGCCGACCGGCGCCCCTGCTCGGCCGAGGTCTCCAACTCGCCGACCCGGTGCCGCAGGCGGCGCGCCTCGGTCTCGGCGGCGCCGCGCTCGGCGGCCGCCTGCGCCTTCACCGCCTCCAGCTCGCCGGCCAGCCGGCGGGTCTCCGCCTGCGCGCGGCGGGTGTCGCTCTCCAGGGAGCGCACCTTCTTGCGCAGCGACTCCGCCTCCCGGCGGACGTCCTCGGACTCCGCGCGCTGGCGGTCCAGGTCCGCCCGGGCGGCGGAGCGCAGCTCCGCCAGTTCGGCCTGCAGCTTCTCCACCAGCCGGGCGGCCTCGGCGGCCGCGCCCTCGGCCCCGACCCGCTCCGCCTCGTCGCCGGCCTCGGCGACCAGCCGGCTCCAGCCCGCCGAGCGCACCAGGTAGGCGGCGGCCGCGACGTCCATCGGATCGGCGGCGCTCGGGACGCTGCCCGACTCCAACGCCTTCACCAGGTCCGGCTGGCCCAGCCGCAGCCGCTCCGCTATCCGCACCCGGAAGGCCGGCTCCGACTCCAGCGCCGCGGCCAGCGCGGTCGCCGCGTACTTGGCCCGGCGGGCCGGGGTGAACTTCACGTACTGACGCAGGCTCTGCGGCAGCTCACCGGGCGGCAGACCGCCGAGCGCGTCCGAGGCCAGCCCGACCACCCGTCGGCGCACCCCCTCGGGCAGCGGCCGGTCCAGCTTCTCCACGACGCGCTCCGGCGCCGGGCCCTCGCCGGCGCCGGGGTCCTCGCCGGCCACCCCGGACTCGGACGCGGCCGCGCCGGCCGCCGGCGGCTGCGCGTCGGCAGCGGGCTGAAGCCCCTGCGCTTCGGCGGGCTCCCTCGCTGCGTCCACCACGTCCTCGGCTCCGATCCTGGTCCTACGGGGTCCGCGGCCCGCGGCCGCCGCCCCTGTCGTCACGCTCCGTGCGTCCTGTCTGCATTGTCCCAGCGCGGAGGGCGGGCGCGCCGCGCACCGCCCACCGCACCGGGGGCGTCAGCCCTGCTCGGCCGGGTCCGCCGCGTCCTCGGCACCGGGACGGGCCACCAGCTCGACCTGGTCGACGGCGTTGCACCAGCGGCAGCGCACCGACTCGACGGTCTCGCTGAGCACCTCGGTCTCCTCGACCTTGGACTCGCCGGCCAGGTCGAAGTGCAGGAACTCGGTGACCCGCGCGGAGCGGGTCACGTCGAAGCGGGTGAGGTTGCCGCACAGCGTGCAGCGCCAGCGCGTCTCGGCGGTCAGGGCGGGGACGGTCATCGGGGGTCCTCTCGGGTGGTCCCTGGGCGGGCTAGGCGCTCCCCCCGGAGCCCCGGCGTCGGCGGCGGGAGGCGGGAATGCCCGCGCCAAGCCTATTGCCTGGGGCAACCATCGCGGCCACCGGTTGCACGAAGCCGCAGGCCCGGCCCCGGCCCCGGTCCGGGGCCCCGAGTAGGCCACCTGCCGTACAGCGCGGTGTCACCCGCCCGGGCCGGAGGGATGCTTGGCCGCATGGCGCTGACGGCCCCGGGCCACACCGACGAGCGGGACGGCCGGCCGGCCGTGCCCGCCCCGGTGGTCACCTACGCCCTGATCGCGCTCAACACCCTGGTGTTCCTGCTGGGCCCGGCCGCCGGGCTCAACCCGCTGTACGGCACCGGCCAGACCCGGGTCTGCGCGGAGCAGCGGTACGAGCAGCGCTGGGGCGCCGTCCCGGTCGAGCTGCTGACCGGGCACCCGTTGACCGCCGGGCAACTGGCCGAGGCCCCCGACCCCGTCCCCGGCTGCCCGGCCGCCCCGACCCCGGGCAAGCACCCGGCGCTGTCGGTGCTCAGCGGGCTCTTCCTACACGCCGGCTGGCTGCACCTGCTGGGCAACCTGCTCTTCCTGCACGTCTTCGGCCCCACCGTCGAACTACGGCTCGGCCGCGCCCGGTACGCCGTCTTCTACCTGGCCGCCGGCAGCGTGGCCACGTACGGCTTCGCCCTGGCCGAGGCGCACTCCGCTGACTCGACCCGGGTGCTGATCGGCGCCTCCGGTGCGATCTCCGCCGTCCTCGGCGCCTACCTGCGCTTCCACCCGCGCTCCCGGGTGACGACGCTGGTCCCGCTGCTGCTGTTCCTGCCGCTGCGCTTCCCGGCCTGGCTGGTGCTCGGCCTCTGGTTCGCGCTGCAGTGGTGGTCGGTCCACGCGGCCGGGCCCGGGGTGGCCTACCTGGTGCACGTGATCGGCTTCTCGGCGGGCTTCCTCTACGCCTGCACGGTGGTCAGCCACCCCCCGAGACGACCCGGCTGACGCCCGATACGCTGGCGGCACCCCACAAAGGAGCCGAACGTGATCACCGCCATCGTCCTGATCAAGACCAGTGTCGACCGCATCCCGGAGATCGCCGAGGCCATCGCAGCCATCGAGGGCGTCAGCGAGGTGTACTCGGTGACCGGTGGCTACGACCTGGTGGCGATGGTCCGGGTGCGCCGGCACGACGACCTGGCCGAGGTCATCCCGGGACGGCTGAACAAGGTCCCGGGCGTGGCCCACACCGAGACCCAGATCGCCTTCCGCACCTACTCCCAGCACGACCTGGAGGCGGCGTTCGCGCTCGGCCTGGACGAGTAGTCCCCGCCGGCTCCCGGGCCGCTCAGCCCTGCCGGCGGGTGTCGGCGACGCAGCGGCCGCCCTCGTTGCGGTAGTTCCAGGCCGCGCCGTCCGTGACCAGCTCCCGGACGGCGGTCAGGAAGCGGTCGACGTGCTCGTCCGGCGTGCCGGCCCCGAAGCTGACCCGGATCGCGTTCAGGCTGCGCTCGCCCGGCAGCGAGGGCTCCGGCGCACCGCACTCGGAGGGGGCGACGTCCTCGTCCCCGAGCAGGGTGCGCAGCAGCGGGTGCGCGCAGAACAGCCCGTCGCGGACGCCGATGCCGTACTCGGCGGACAGCGCGGCCGAGAAGTGCGAGCTGTTCCAGCCCTGGACGACGAAGGACAGCACGCCCACCCGGGCCGAGCCGGCACCGAACAGGTTCAGCACCTTGACCTGCGGGATCTCCGCCAGGCCGGCCGTCAGCCGGGCGACCAGCTGCCGCTCCCGGGCCTCCAGGGCGTCGAAGCCGGCCTCGGTCAGCGCCCGGCAGGCGGACGCGATGGCGTAGGCGCCGATGACGTTCGGCGAGCCGGCCTCGTGCCGGGCCGGGCCGGTGTGCCACTGGACGGCCACCGAGCCGTCGTCCTGCCGGGCCACCGTCCGGGTCGCGCCGCCGCCGGCCAGGTACGGCTCGGCCGCGTCCAGCCAGTCAGCCCGGCCGGCCAGCACGCCGGCGCCGAACGGTGCGTAGATCTTGTGGCCGGAGAAGGCGATCCAGTCGACGTCCAGCTCGCGCACCGAGACCCGGTGGTGCGGGGCCAGCTGGGCGGCGTCCAGCACCACCCGGGCGCCGTGCCGGTGGGCGGTCGCGGTCAGCTCGGCGACCGGCCACAGCTCGCCGGTCACGTTGGAGGCGCCGGTGACGCAGAGCAGCTTGGGGCCCTCGGGCGCGTCGGCGAGCGCGGCGTCGAGGGCGGCGACGGCCTCGGCGTGCGAGCGCGGGGCGCGCAGGTAGCGGACGTCCAGCCCGGCGTGGGCCCAGGGCAGCAGCGAGGCGTGGTGCTCGGTCTCGAAGGCGAACACCCGGGTGCCGGCCGGGACGGCGGAGGCGAGCAGGTTGAGCGAGTCGGTGGTGGCGCGGGTGAAGACCACCTGGTCGCCCTCGCGCAGGTCGAGGAACTCGGTGACGGTCCGGCGGCTCTGCTCGAACAGGTCGGTGGAGAGCTGCGAGAGGTAGCCGGCGCCGCGGTGCACGCTGCCGTAGTAGGGGGCGTAGGCGGCGACGTCGTCCCAGACCCGCTGCAGCGCCGGGGAGCTGGCCGCGTAGTCGAGCGCCGCGTAGCCGACCTTCTCGCCGTTGGCGAGCGGGACCTGGACGTCGTGGCCGAGGACGGCGAGCGGGGCGCAGATTTCGGTGGCGATCGACACGGGGATGCACTCCTCCTGGGTGTGGGACCCCGGGAGTGTGAGTCGTCCGGCGTCCGCGCTTGCCGCACGGACGATTCGCCGAGCGACCCGGTCCTCACCCAGGGCACCCCGCCACGGACGGAGGGTTGCCGGACAGCCAGCTGGGGCTTGACGCTGTCACTCATGACCTGGACAGGACTCTAGGTCGGCCCGCGCCGGGTGGTCAAACGACCGTCCACCATCCGGACGCCCCCGGACGTGCCGGGGCCCGCACCGGCTTCCCGGCGCGGGCCCTGCGACCGCCTCAGATCCGGCTGGTCGCCTCCGACCAGCGGCGCAGCAGCTCCTGCGCCGTCCCGGAGTCGATGGCCCGCGCGGCCCGCTCCATGCCGGCCGCGAGCTGCTCGGCGAGCGGCGCCTCGCCGAGGTCCAGCGCGACCAGCGCGGCCGCGGTGTTCAGCAGGACGGCGTCCCGCACCGGCCCGCGCTCCCCGGCCAGCATCCGGCGCGCGACCTCGGCGTTGTAGGAGGCGTCCGCGCCGCGCAGCGACTCGATGCCGACCAGCTCGATGCCGACGTCCCGCGGGTCGAAGGCGGTCTCGGTGACGGTGCCGCCCTGCACGATCCACACCCGCGAGGTGGTGGTGATGGTCAGTTCGTCGAGGCCGTCGTCGCCGCGGAACACCAGGGCGGTCGAGCCGCGCCGGGCGAGCACCCCGGCGATCAGCCCGGCGAGCCGGGTGTCGAAGCAGCCGATCGCGTGCGAGGTCACCTTGGCCGGGTTGGTCAGCGGGCCGAGGATGTTGAAGGCGGTGGGCACGCCGAGGTCGCGCCGGGCGGTGGCGGCGTGGCGCATCGACGGGTGGAACTTGGCCGCGAAGCAGAAGGTGAGGCCGACCTCCTCGGCCACCTCGGCGACCCGCCGGGCGGGCAGGTCGAGGCGGACGCCGAGCTTCTCCAGCACGTCGGAGGAGCCGCTCGCCGAGGAGGCGGCCCGGTTGCCGTGCTTGACCACCTTGGCGCCGGCCGCGGCCGCGACGATCGCCGACATGGTGGAGATGTTGACCGTCTTGGCGCGGTCACCGCCGGTGCCGACGATGTCCACCGCCGGCCCGGGGACGGTGAGCGGCTCGGCGTGCGCGTACATGGCGTCGACCAGGCCGGTGACCTCGTCGACCGTCTCGCCCTTGGCCCGCAGCGCGACCATGAAGCCGGCCACCTGGACGGGGGACGCCTCGCCGCTCATGATCCGGTCCATCGCCCACGCGGTGGACGAGCGGTCGAGGTCCTCCCCCTTCAACAGCGCCGCCAGGACGTCCGGCCAGGTGCGGACCACCTGCGCGGGGTCGGTACCACCGTTCGCAGGGTTCACGTTCACCATGGCTGACTCCAGCTGTTGTCGGTCTCCCCGCGGCGGGGGGACGTCCGTACGGATGGAGTCAGCCTATCGAGGGGCGGGGTGCCCGCGGCGCTGTCTTCTCTAGTACTGAGACGGCCCGGTCCGAAGACCGGCCGGGCTCACTGGCCGGCCGGGGCCCGCTTGGCCAGTCGGGCCCGCAGCAGGGTGGCGACGGCCTCGGCCAGCGCCACCGGGTCCACCGGGTGGGAGATCGCGGCGTCGGCCCGGCTCCAGGCGGCCAGCCAGGAGTCCTGCGGCCGGCCGATCAGCACCAGCACCGGCGGGCAGCCGTAGATCTCGTCCTTCAGCTGGCGCCCGAGCCCGAGCCCCCCGGCCGGAACCGCCTCGCCGTCCAGCACGCAGAGGTCCACGCCGCCCTTCTCCAGGGCCTTGATCACCGCGGGGGTGGTCGCGCACTCCAGGTAGGACAGTTCCGGAAGGTCCTCGGCGGGCCGGCGGCCGAGTGCCGTCAGCACCTGCTCGCGGGTGTTGCGGTCGTCGCTGTAGACGAGGACGGTGAGCGTCTCGTCGGTCGTGTACGCCATGGGCCCTGCTCCCTCAAGTGTGATCCGGACCACGTTCGCCTGATCCGGATGCTACTCCCGATCACCCGCCGTCGAGGCCCCCTCGCGGACGTTCCCTCCCCAAGCCGCCGCGCCCGGGGCTCACCCGCCCGGAGGACGCGCCGTCACCCGGACCCGCCCGGTCCACCCGTACGGCCGACAGGGCGCCCCCGCACTACCCCGGGAGGCCCTGCAGGGCGTGCAACGACACGCAGGGCAAGGGGGTCGTAGGGCCCTCCGAGGAACCGTCAGAAAAGGGACACGCCGCTGCTCAGCCCCCGTCCGGGCACCCCGCCGCCCCCCAGGGGGGCATACCGCACGCACCGGACACTCCGAGGGAGACCCCCCGGCGTGAAGACGGAATAAGGGACCGACATAATGTCCGTCGTGGCGACAGCAACAGCAGTAGAAACCGGGCACGCGCACGGATCGGTCAACCGGCCGAACATGGTCAGCGTCGGAACGATCGTCTGGCTCAGTTCCGAGTTGATGTTCTTCGCGGCCCTCTTCGCGATGTACTTCACGCTCCGCTCCGTCAAGGGGCCGGAGTTCTGGACCGAGAAGGCGAGCGCACTCAACGTGCCGTTCTCCTCGGTCAACACCACGATCCTGGTGCTCTCCTCGCTGACCTGCCAGCTCGGTGTGTTCGCTGCCGAGCGCGGGGACGTGAAGAAGCTCCGCTCGTGGTTCGTCATCACCTTCGTGATGGGCGCGATCTTCATCGGCGGCCAGATCTTCGAGTACACCGAGCTGGTCAAGAAGGACGGCCTGTCGCTGTCCTCCGACCCGTACGGCACGGTGTTCTACCTGACCACCGGCTTCCACGGTCTGCACGTGACGGGTGGTCTGATCGCCTTCCTGCTGGTCCTGGGACGGACGTACGCAGCCAAGCGCTTCACGCACGAGCAGGCCACCGCCGCGATCGTGGTGTCGTACTACTGGCACTTCGTCGACGTCGTGTGGATCGGCCTGTTCGCGACCATCTACCTGATCAAGTAACCAGCTGATCAGGTCGCTGGCCACCGGCTCCGGCCCCGCCCTCACCGGCGTCGGGCCGATTCTGCCGGTGGCGACGCTCCCAACCGACCGACCGCGCGCGCAGCCCTAGACAGGCAGCCTCGTGCCGGCCAGACCGGCCGCCGGGTGCACCCACCAGTCGACCAGATCCTGACACCGGGGTTATTCCGTGAAAAAGCTCTCCGCACGACGGCGCCACCCATTGGCGGCGCTGGTCGTCCTACTTCTCGCCCTGGCGGCAACCGGGGGGCTGTACGCCGCGTTCGCGCCCGCCGACAAGGCGCAGGCGGACGTCGCCGCGCAGTCGCTCGCGATCGATGAGGGCAAGAAGCTCTTCGCCGTGGGCTGCTCCTCCTGCCACGGCCTGAACGGCCAGGGCAGCAGCGACGGTCCTAGCCTGGTCGGCGTCGGCTCCGCGTCCGTCGACTTCCAGGTCGGCACCGGCCGCATGCCGGCCCAGCAGCCCGGCGCCCAGGTGCCGCGCAAGAAGAACATCTACTCGCAGGCGGAGATCGACCAGCTCGCCGCCTTCGTGGCGTCGCTCGGCCCCGGCCCGGTGACGCCGAGCCAGGAGCAGTACACCTCGACCAACCCGGACGACATCTCCAAGGGTGGCGAGCTGTTCCGCACCAACTGCGCCCAGTGCCACAACTTCGCCGGCCAGGGCGGTGCCCTGACCAAGGGCAAGTACGCCCCGTCGCTGGAGGGCGTGGACGCCAAGCACATCTACGAGGCCATGCAGACCGGCCCGCAGAACATGCCGTCGTTCCCGGACACCACCATGCCCGAGGAGCAGAAGAAGCAGATCGTGGCCTTCGTCCGCCACACCACCTCCGATGAGCCCAACCCCGGCGGTCTCACGCTCGGCAGCCTCGGTCCGGTGACCGAGGGCCTGTTCGGCTGGATCTTCGGTCTCGGGACGCTCATCGCGGTCGCGATCTGGGTCGCCGCCCACACCACCAAGGCCAAGAAGTCATGAGCCACGACATGTCAGAAGAGAAGCTTCCGGAGTCGCACGGCTCCGCCGGCGAGGTCGCCGGTCACGGCGACCCGTTCGCCGACCCGGGCCTGCCGGCCCACGAGCCCCGTCGCACCGACATCGACGAGCGGGCCGCCAAGCGGGCCGAGCGTCAGGTCTCGCTGATGTTCGTGGTCTCGATGCTCGCCACCGTCGGCTTCATCGCCTCGTACGTGGCCATCGACCCGGACAAGATCGTCTACATCTTCCCGCTCGGTCACGTCAGCGCGCTGAACTTCGCGCTCGGCCTGACCCTGGGCGTCGCGCTGTTCATGATCGGCGCGGGCGCGGTCCACTGGGCCCGCACCCTGATGTCGGACGTCGAGCTGCCGGCCGAGCGTCACCCGATCGAGGCCGACGACGAGGTCCGCGCGGACGTCATCCAGCAGTTCCAGACCGGTGCCGCCGAGTCGGGTTTCGGCCGTCGCAAGATGATCCGCAACACCCTCATCGGCTCGATGGCGCTCGTCCCGCTCTCGGGCGTCGTCCTCCTCCGCGACCTCGGGCCGCTGCCCGAGAAGAAGCTGAAGGAGACGGGCTGGAACGAGGCCACCCCGGCCCACCCGATCCAGCTCATCAACATGAACACCAGCCAGCCGATGAAGGCCGAGGACGTCGTCGTCGGCTCGCTGACGTTCGCCATGCCCGAGGGCCTGCACGTCCACGACGAGGACTTCCAGCAGGCGATCGCCAAGGACGCCCTGATGCTGGTGCGCATCGCACCGGAGGACATCAAGGACGACAAGTCGCGTGAGAAGGGCTTCGAGGGCATCCTCGCCTACTCGAAGATCTGCACCCACGTCGGCTGCCCGATCAGCCTCTACGAGCAGCAGACCCACCACGCGCTCTGCCCCTGCCACCAGTCGACCTTCGACCTGGCGGACGGCGCGCGCGTCATCTTCGGCCCGGCCGGCCACCCGCTGCCGCAGCTGAAGATCACCACTGACGAGAAGGGCTTCCTGGTCGCCACCGGCGACTTCGACGAGCCCGTCGGCCCGAGCTACTGGGAGCGTGCTCGATGAGTAGCGCGAGCAGCACCACCTCCGGTGCCACCAAGCCCGCCAGCACGCGCGCCAAGCCCGCCAACAAGTGGGAAGCCGCCGCTGACTGGACGGACGGCCGGCTGGGGATCTACTCCCTCGCCAAGGCCAACCTGCGCAAGATCTTCCCGGACCACTGGTCCTTCATGCTGGGCGAGATCTGCCTCTACACCTTCGTCATCATCATCCTGACCGGCGTCTACCTGACGCTGTTCTTCAAGCCCTCGATGGCCGAGGTCGTCTACAACGGCTCCTACGTCCCGCTCAAGGGCATCGGGATGTCCGAGGCGTACGCGTCGACGGTCGACATCAGCTTCGAGGTCCGCGGCGGTCTGCTGATCCGCCAGATCCACCACTGGGCCGCGCTGGTCTTCGTGGCGGCGATGCTCGTGCACATGATGCGCGTGTTCTTCACCGGCGCGTTCCGCAAGCCCCGTGAGATCAACTGGGTCTTCGGCTTCCTGCTGCTGGTCCTGGGCATGTTCGACGGCTTCTTCGGCTACTCGCTGCCGGACGACCTGCTGTCGGGCACCGGCATCCGCTTCATGGAAGGCGCGATCCTCGCCGTCCCGCTGGTCGGCACCTACGTGCAGATGTTCCTGTTCGGGGGCGAGTTCCCCGGCCACGACATCGTGCCGCGCTTCTTCACGATCCACGTGCTGCTGATCCCGGGCATCATGCTCGGCCTGCTGGTGGCGCACCTGATCCTGGTCTTCTACCACAAGCACACCCAGTGGGCGGGCCCGGGCAAGACCGAGAAGAACGTCGTCGGCATGCCGCTGATGCCGGTCTACATGGCCAAGGCCGGTGGCTTCTTCTTCCTGGTGTTCGGCCTCATCGCCGCCATCTCGGCGATCGCCACGATCAACCCGATCTGGGCGTACGGCCCCTACCGCCCCGACCAGGTGTCCACGGACGCCCAGCCGGACTGGTACATGGGCTTCTCCGAGGGCCTGATCCGCGTCATGCCGGGCTGGGAGATCAGCGTCTGGGGCGGCCACACCCTGAACCTGGGTGTGTTCATCCCGCTGATGATCTTCCCGCTGGTCCTGGTCGCCATCGCCGTCTACCCCTTCATCGAGGGCTGGATCACCGGCGACAAGCGCGAGCACCACATCCTGGACCGCCCGCGCAACGCGCCCGTCCGCACCGCGCTCGGCGCCGCCTGGATCAGCCTGTACCTGGTGCTCCTGGTCGGTGGTGGCAACGACCTGTTCGCCACCCACCTGCACCTGTCGATCAACTCGATCACCTACTTCGTCCGCGTCGGCTTCTTCGTCGTCCCGGTCATCACCTTCATCGTCACCAAGCGCTGGTGCCTCGGCCTCCAGCGCCGTGACAAGGAGAAGGTGCTCCACGGCCGCGAGACCGGTGTCATCAAGCGCCTGCCGCACGGCGAGTTCGTCGAGGTGCACGCCCAGCTGCCGCAGAAGGACCTCTTCAAGCTCACCGCCCACGAGCAGGTCCAGCCGGTCGAGCTGCCCGCCCAGGCGGACGAGAACGGCGTGGCCCACCGGGCCGGCCTCCTCACCCGCACCCGGGCCAAGCTCTCCCGCGGTTTCTACGGCGAGGGCGCCCAGATCCCCAAGCCGACCTCCGAGGAGCACCACGAGATCACCAGCGGCCACGGCCACCACTGATCCCGTACGCCCCGCGGCGTCGCACCCGAGGGCCGCTGACCAGAGTTCTTCTGGTCGGCGGCCCTCGGGCTTTGCCGTCCCCCGCCCGACCCCGTCGGACCCGCCCCCTCCACCCGGCCCCGTCCGACCGGCCCCACCCGTCCGCAGCCCCCAGGAGCCACCGTGCAGCTGTCCGTCGACCCCGCCGCCGCCACTCCCCCGTACGAGCAGATCCGGGCCCAGATCGCCGAGCGCGCCCGCTCCGGCGAGCTGCCCACGGGGCTTCGGCTGCCCACCGTCCGGGCGCTGGCCGAGGAGCTCGGACTGGCCGCCGGGACGGTGGCCCGGGCCTACCGGGAGCTGGAGACGGACGGCGTGGTGGAGACCCACGGCCGGCGAGGCACGCTGATCGCCGCCACCGGTGACACCGCGCACCGGCTGGCCGCCGCGGCGGCGGCCGACTACGCGGACCGGGCGAGCCGGCTGGGGCTCTCCCGCGCGGACGCCCTGGCCGCGGTGGACACCGCCCTGCGGCTGGCCCTCCCAGAGGCCTAGGGTCCGGGAGGGCCGGTCGCAGGGCCGTGCCGGAGGCCGGTCAGACCTCGGGGCGGACCATCCCGGAGGCGTGCGCCTGGGCGGGCGGCTCGGTGGTGCTGACGGGCTGTCCGAGGGCGCTGTGCTTGACCCAGTCCGTCCAGGTGAGGTTCCAGTCCCCGAAGCCGTTGCCGAACGGCTCCATGGTGGCGCCGAGGCTGTTCACCACCGTCACCAGGTCCCCCACCCGGGTGTTCTGGTAGAACCACTTGGCGTTGTCGGTGCTCATGCCGGTGCAGCCGTGGCTGACGTTCGCCACGCCCTGTGAGCCGACCGACCAGGGCGCCGCGTGGACGTACTCGCCGCTCCAGGTCACCCGGGTGGCCCACTCCACGTTGAGGTCGTAGGACTCCGAGCTGCCGGCGGCTATGCCGATCGTCTCGCCGCTCATCCGGACCGAGCGCTCCTGGCCGAGCACCACCTTGACGCCGTTGCGGGTGTCGAAGCCGGGCTTGCCGGTGGTCACCGGGATCGTCCGGACCACCTCGCCGTCCCTCTTGAGGGTGAGCTCGTGGGCGGCCGCGTCGACCACCGACTCGACCCGCTCGCCGATCCGCAGCCGCAGCGTGCTGCGGTCGCCGCCGTAGAGGCCGTCGGCGATGCGGCTGCCGGTGGCGTCGAAGGCCAGCGAGACGGTGGTCCCGGCCGGCCAGTACTCCTGCGGACGGAAGTGCAGGTTCTTGTCGTCCACCCAGTACCAGGCGCCGGTGACGGCGGGCTGGGAGGTGACCGTCAGCAGGCGCTCTACCTCCTGACGGGCCTGCGGGTCCTTGACGGCCTCGGAGAGCTGCACGGTGAGCGGCTGGCCCACCCCGTAGACGCCGGTGCCGGAGGAGTCCGGGCCGAGCTTGGCGGTCAGCAGCCGCTGGGCGGCCAGGGTGCTGAAGCCCGCGGTGGTGTCGCCGCGGCCGCCCTTGCCGTCGTCGGCGGCGATCCGCACCGAGTAGTCGGTGGCGGCCTTGAGCCGGCCGGTGGTCCGCCAGCTGCGCTGGTCCTCGGCGAGCTGCCCGGCCACCACCCGCCCGTCCGGGCCGACCACGGTGACGTCGGTGAGCCTGCTGCCGTCCACCGCGGTGACGGTGACGGGCTGGGACGGGTCGACCTTGCCCTCGGCCGAGAGGTGGACCAGCGGGGCGGCGTCGATCCGATGGGGGCCGACCGCCTCCTCGTCGCCGGACGAGCAGGCGGCCAGCGGGGCCAGCACTGCGAGGGCCAGCGAGATGCCGCCGATGCCTGCGATTCCGCGCCTGTCGGGCATGACCGCCTCCGGGGTTCGCACGATTGATCAGATCGTAGGAACGGCGTCCGGAGAAGCGACATCCGAGCGACCCCGGGTTCGCCCGGGTGAGTGAGTCCGTCACCCCGGGGACGCAACGGGGCCGCTCCCCCCGTGCGGGAGGAGCGGCCCTGGTGTGCGTGGCTCGAACCGGAGGACTACTGGTTCTGGTTCTCGCCCCGGTAGAACTCGAAGACCCAGCCGAAGAGGCCGACCAGGATCACCGGCAGCGCCCAGAACATCAGCCACCAGCCGAAGATCACGCCCATGAACGCGAGCGCGCCACCGATCGCCAGCGAGAGCGGCTGCCAGCTGTGCGGGGCGAAGAAGCCCAGCTCGCCGGCGTCGTCCGCGACCTCGGCCTCGGGGTTGTCACCCGCGCCGCTGTCCACCCGGCGGGCGGTGAAGGCCAGGTAGTACCCGATGAAGGCGCAGAGGGCGAAGGCCAGGAACAGCGCGGTGGTGCCGGCCGCCTCGATGCCCAGGTCCGAGTGGTTGGTCCACAGGCCGTAGGTGATGGCCATCGCCAGGACGAAGACCGCGAGGCCGAGGAAGATCTTTCCCTGTTCCTTCATCAGGCGTCGCCCTCCTTCTTGCCCTTGTCCAGCTTCGGGGCGTCGTACTTCGCCGGGGTCACGCCGGCGAGGTGCTTGGCAGGCTCACCGTGGTTCTCGAGGTAGTCCAGCGCGGCGATCTCCGGGTGGTGGAGGTCGAAGGCCGGCGATTCGGAACGGATCCGCGGCAGCGTCAGGAAGTTGTGCCGCGGCGGCGGGCAGGAGGTCGCCCACTCCAGCGAGCGGCCGTAGCCCCACGGGTCGTCGACCTCGACCTTCTCGCCGTACTTGGCCGTCTTCCACACGTTGTAGATGAACGGCAGGATCGACAGGCCGAGGATGAACGAACCGATGGTCGAGACGGTGTTCAGCGTGGTGAAGCCGTCCGAGGCCAGGTAGTCCGCGTAGCGGCGGGGCATGCCCTCCGCGCCGAGCCAGTGCTGCACCAGGAAGGTGGTGTGGAAGCCGATGAACAGCGTCCAGAAGGTCATCCGGCCGAGGCGCTCGTCGAGCATCTTGCCGGTCATCTTCGGCCACCAGAAGTGGAAGCCGGCGAACATCGCGAAGACGACGGTGCCGAACACCACGTAGTGGAAGTGGGCGACGACGAAGTACGAGTCCGAGACGTGGAAGTCGATCGGCGGCGAGGCCAGCAGGACACCGGTCAGACCACCGAAGAGGAAGGTGACCAGGAAGCCGACCGTCCACAGCATCGGCGTCTCGAAGCTCAGCGAGCCCTTCCACATGGTGCCGACCCAGTTGAAGAACTTCACACCGGTCGGGACCGCGATCAGGAAGGTCATGAAGGAGAAGAACGGCAGCAGCACCTGGCCGGTGACGTACATGTGGTGCGCCCACACCGTCACGGACAGACCGGCGATCGCGATGGTGGCCGCGATCAGGCCGGAGTAGCCGAACATCGGCTTGCGGCTGAAGACCGGGATGATCTCCGACACGATGCCGAAGAACGGCAGCGCGATGATGTACACCTCGGGGTGACCGAAGAACCAGAACAGGTGCTGCCACAGCAGCGCCCCGCCGTTGGTCGGGTCGAAGACGTGCGCCCCGAACTTGCGGTCCGCCTCCAGGGCGAACAGGGCGGCGGCCAGGACCGGGAAGGCCAGCAGGACCAGCACGGCGGTCAGCAGGACGTTCCAGACGAAGATCGACATCCGGAACATCGTCATGCCGGGGGCGCGCATGCAGATGATCGTGGTGATGAAGTTGACCGCACCGAGGATCGTGCCGAAGCCGGAGAAGGCCAGGCCCATGATCCACATGTCGCCACCGACACCCGGCGAGTGGACGGCGTCCGACAGCGGCGAGTAGGCGAACCAGCCGAAGCTGGCGGCGCCGTTCGGGGTGACGAAGCCGGCCACCGCGATGACGGAGCCGAAGAGGTACAGCCAGTACGCGAACATGTTCAGACGCGGGAACGCCACGTCCGGAGCGCCGATCTGGAGCGGCATGATCCAGTTCGCGAAGCCCGCGAACAGCGGGGTCGCGAACATCAGCAGCATGATCGTGCCGTGCATGGTGAACGCCTGGTTGAACTGCTCGTTCGACAGGATCTGGGTCCCGGGACGAGCCAGCTCGGCGCGCATGACCAGGGCGAGGATGCCACCGATCAGGAAGAAGGCGAACGACGTGCCCAGGTACAGGGTGCCGATCGTCTTGTGGTCAGTGGTGGTCAACCACTTGATGATGGTCGAACCCGGCTTCCGGGTCCGCTGCGCCCCGACCGTGACGGCCCCGGCGCCCCCGCCGGCCGCGGCGGGCTCGTTGAGGATGGTCACTTGTCTTCACTTCCCATGGAGATGACGCCGGAGGGCACCGCGCCGTTCTGGCCCTTGGCTCGCAGCTCCGCCAGGTGCTTGTCGTAGTCGGCGCGGTCGACGACCTTGACGTTGAACAGCATGCGCGAGTGGTCGGTGCCACACAGCTCGGCACACTTGCCCATGTACTCGCCCTTGACGTTGGGGGTGACCTCGAACTTGTTCACCACGCCCGGCACGACGTCCATCTTCATCAGGAAGTTGACGGGCCAGAAGTCGTGGATGACGTCACGCGAGGTGAGACGGAACTGCACCGTCTCGTTGACCGGCAGCCACAGCGTCGGAGCGTCCTTGGGCGTACCGACTTCGTACGCGGCGTCCTTGTTGGCCGGGTCGGGGGTCTCGGTGTTCTCGTAGTTGAACGCCCAGCTCCACTGGAAGCCCACCACGTTGACCACGTGCTGCGGCTTCTCGGAGACGGAGATCAGCTTCGACTCGTCGCGGGCGACGAAGTAGAAGAGCACCGAGACGATGATGATGGGGACCGCGGTGTAGAGCGCCTCGATGGGCACGTTGTACCGGGTCTGCGGAGGAACCTCCACACCGGTGCGCTTGCGCCGGTGGAAGATCACGCTCCAGAGGATCAGACCCCACATCAGTGCGCCGACCACCAGTGCCGCGATCCAGGAGCCCTGCCACATGTGAAGGACCAGGGGTCCTTGCTCAGTGACGGGGCTCGGGAGGCCAAGCCTGGGGAGGTCGTTGGCCGAGCAGCCGGTGGCGGTCGCGATGACGAGGCCCAGTGCCAGCGCCTGAGGCAGCTTCCGCCGCATCGTGCGCCGCGGCGAGCGGTCGGAGCCGTTGGGACTCACGTAGCGCCTTCCCGAAGTCTCGCCCGCCTTCGCGTCGCCCCGTGGAGGATTGTGAGCCTCCCCGGCGACCCGTCCACGGGCACGGTTTGAATGCTTATGCGGGCCAAACCCTACTCCAGCCTTATGCGCTCCTGACGGGGAGCCCCCCGTAACGCGCCGCCCGGTCGCCCGATCAGGCCCGGCAAGGGCTGCACCGCAGGTCATCGCAGGCATTCGAGGTCGATACGCCCGATCGGGGGATCACCTCGAACAACCCGGGTGACGACCCGTCGGGTGCGGACGAAGCGGACATTCGGGGTGATCGACTGACGGCCGGTAAGTGATGTCGCCCCGCCGGAACGCCCCCGGGAGTGCCGTTAAATGTGACCGTGTACTTCGACGCGGCCTCGACGGCCCCCCTGCACCCCGTCGCACGGCAGGCGCTGACCGCCGCCCTGGACGAGGGCTGGGCCGACCCGGCCCGGCTGTACCGCTCCGGCCGGCAGGCCCGGATGCTGCTGGACGCCGCCCGCGAAACGGTCGCCGAGGCCCTCGGGGCGCGGGCCGACGAGATCTCCTTCACCGCGAGCGGGACGCAGGCGGTGCAGCTCGGCGTGCTCGGCGCGCTGGGCGGGAACCGGCGGCGCGGCGGCCACCTGGTGCACTCCGCGGTGGAGCACTCCAGTGTGCTGCACGTCGCGGAACGCCGGGAGGCCGAGGGGAGTACCGTCTCGGTGGCGCCGGTGGACCGCACCGGACGGGTCGACCCGGACGCCTTCGCCGCACTACTGCGGGCGGACACCGCACTGGCCGTCCTGCAGAGCGCCAACCACGAGGTGGGGACCGTCCAGCCGGTCGGCGAGGTCGCCGACCGCTGCCGGGAGGCCGGCGTCCCGCTGCTGGTCGACGCGGCGCAGAGCGTGGGCCGGGTGGACGTGCCCGCCGGCTGGTCCCTGCTGACCGCGAGCGCGCACAAGTGGGGCGGGCCGCCCGGGGTCGGGGTGCTGGCGGTGCGCAAGGGCGTCCGCTACGCCTCGCCGCTGCCAGCCGACGAGCGCGAGAGCGGGCGGGTCCCGGGCTACGTGAACGTCCCGGCGATCGTCGCCGCGGCCGCCTCGCTGCGGGCGGTGCGGGCCGCGGCGGAGCAGGAGAACGCCCGGCTGCACGCGCTGGTGGAGCGGATCCGGGCCCGGGTGCCGCGGCTGGTGCCCGAGGTCGAGGTGGTCGGCGACCCGGTGCGGCGGCTGCCGCACATCGTCACCTTCTCCTGCCTGTACGTCGACGGCGAGGTGCTCCTCACCGCGCTGGACCGGGCCGGATTCGCCGTCTCCTCCGGCTCCTCCTGCACCTCCTCGACGCTGACCCCGAGCCACGTGCTGGCCGCGATGGGGGTGCTCACCGAGGGCAACGTCCGGGTCTCGCTGCCCACCGGCACGTCGGAGCAGGACGTCGAGCGCTTCCTCACCGTGCTGCCGGACCTGGTCGCGGGGGTGCGGGCGCCGCTCGGGCTGGACCTGCCGGCGCCGGTGGCGGCCCCGGCGGCGGGGACGCCGGAGACCCTCGTGCTCGACGCGTTGGGCAAGCGGTGCCCGCTGCCAGTGATCGAGCTGGCGAAGCGGATCGGCGAGGTGCCGCTGGGCGGCACCGTCGCCGTGCTGGCGGACGACGAGGCGGCCCGGCTGGACATCCCGGCCTGGTGCGGGATGCGCGGCCAGGAGTACGCGGGCGAGGCCCCGGCCGCCGACTTCGGCGGCGACCGGGGCTCGGCCTACCTGGTGGTGCGCCGGTCCTGAGGGGCCCGATTACCTGACCAGGTGCGCGCGGACGTCCGCGGCGGCCTCGGCGCCGTAGGCGGCCTCGAAGCGCTTCAGGAAGGCGACCGGGCGCAGCTCGTACTCCTGGGTGCCGACGGTCTCGATCACCAGGGTGGCGAGCATGCAGCCGAGCTGGGCGGCGCGCTCCAGCTCGAGCTGCCAGGACAGGCCGGTCAGGAATCCGGCCCGGAAGGCGTCGCCGACGCCGGTCGGGTCGACCTTGGCCTCCTCGGCGGCGCAGCCGACCAGGATCGGGGCCTCGCCCTTGCGGTCGATCCGCACGCCCTTGCTGCCCAGGGTGGTGACCCGGGTGCCGACCCGGGTGAGCAGCTCGTCCGCGTCCCAGCCGGTCTTGGTCTCGATCAGCGCGGCCTCGTACTCGTTGGTGAAGAGGTACGCGGCGCCGTCGACGATCTCGCGGATGTCGTCGCCCTCCAGGCGGGCCAGCTGCTGGGAGGGGTCGGCGGCGAAGGCGTAGCCGCGGGTGCGGCACTCCTGGGTGTGGCGGACCATGCCCTGCGGGTCGTCGGCGCCGATCAGGACGAGGTCGAGGCCGCCGACGCGGTCGGCGATCGGCTTGAGCTCGATGTTGCGGGCCTCCGCCATGGCGCCGGTGTAGAACGAGGCGATCTGGTTGTGGTCCTCGTCCGTGGTGCACATGAAGCGGGCCGTGTGGCGGGTCTCGGAGATGTGGACGGAGGTGCAGTCCACGTTGTTGCGCTCCAGCCAGCTGCGGTACTCCGCGAAGTCCGCGCCGGCCGCGCCGACGAGGATCGGGCGCAGCCCGAGCACGCCCATGCCGAACGCGATGTTCGGGGCGACCCCGCCGCGGCGGATGTCCAGGGTGTCGACCAGGAAGGACAGCGACACGGTGTGCAGCTGCTCGGCGACGAGCTGGTCGGCGAACCGACCGGGGAACGTCATCAGGTGGTCGGTGGCGATCGAGCCGGCGACGGCGATACGCACGGGAGGTCTCCTCAGGATGGCTTCAGGGCCAACGGGCAGGCACGGGTGAACCCACTCACGGTACCGGGCCCCGGCCGGGCAGCAGCAAGAGTGCCGCAAGCAGCCCCGCCCGCACCGCCATGGTGGCACCCGTTGACGTCGAACGTGTACTACCTCCGGGTAGCACTGGTGGGGCGCCGCACCCCGGCCTAGGGTCGGCGACAGGGGCCGTGCCGAGCCGGGCGGGCCCCGTCGTCGACCGTGGCGGTGCGGCCACGGCCCCTGATCGGAGCGATGCCCGATGATGCCCGACCACTTCCCGCTGTCCGTCCTCCGGCCCGACGCGGACGGCGAGACCCTCGACGCGCTGGTGAGTTCGTCCCGGCGGCTGCGCCGCTTCTGGCCGCTGCTGGCGGCCGGCCCGGAGCCCACCGCGCCCGTGCGGGCCGGCATCCGGGTGCCGTCCGGCGCGCAGCGGCTGGTCGCGGGGATGGCCGAGTACGGCAACTGACCCGGCGGCCCGATCCCCCGCCCGTCCCCGCTCCCCCGTGACGGGCGGGGCGGGGCGGAACCGGATCGGCTCGGGACACGTCACATCCGCGCGGAGCGGCCGAGCGGCCGGAGCCGCCCAGCTCTCGGGAGGATGTGCAGATGGATCTGGAGACGACGCCCCGGCGCGGTCGGCGGGCGATGGCCCTGGCGGGTCTGGCCCTGGCGGCGGCGGTCACGGTGACCGGGTGCAACGGCGACGGCAAGTCGGCCTCGGACGCGGCACCGGCCGGCGCCACGGCCTCGGCATCGGCCTCCGGGTCCGCCTCGCCCGGCCCGACGGCCTCCCCGCAGGCCCCCGCGCCGGACGCCACCCCGCCCTCCTCCGCCCCGGTCACCGCGCCCGTCCCGGCCAGCCCGGCCCCGCAGCCGACCGGCGCGGCTCCGGCCCCCTCGCAGCCCTCCGCGACCGCCACCCCGGGCACTCCCCCGGGCAACGGGATCGCGGTGGGCGAGCCGAACCCGAACGGGACGGCGGGCGCCCGGCCGGCCGTCTCCTACCGGGTGGACGGCGGCACCAAGCTGACCGTGTACTTCTTCGGCGGGGTCTGCCAGCAGTACGGGCTGAAGGCGGACGAGTCGCACCCGGGCCGGGTCGACGTCCGCGTGGTGGTGGCGGCGCCGATGACGCCCGGGCAGGTCTGCAACGCGCTGGCCAAGCGGCAGTCGGTCTCCACGGACCTGCGGTCGCCGCTGACCGGGCGGACGGTGACCGACCAGTCGTCCGGCCAGGAGGTGCCGCTGGACGCCGATCCGCACATCGGACCGGACCCGGTCACCCCGGACGTCGCCGGGCAGTAGGGCCGGCCCGCGGCCGGCCGGGCCGGTGCGACGCGAAGGCGGCCCCGGGGAGGGATCCCCGGGGCCGCCTTCACGCGTGCCGTGCTGCTCGACGGAGCGGCGGGCCTAGCTGAACGAGTCGCCGCAGGCGCAGGAGCCGGTGGCGTTCGGGTTGTCGATCGTGAAGCCCTGCTTCTCGATGGTGTCGACGAAGTCGACGGTGGCGCCGCCCAGGTACGGGGCGCTCATGCGGTCGGTGACGACCTTCACACCGTCGAAGTCCTTGAGCACGTCGCCGTCGAGCGAGCGCTCGTCGAAGAACAGCTGGTAACGCAGGCCGGAGCAGCCACCGGGCTGGACGGCGACGCGCAGCGCGAGGTCGTCGCGGCCTTCCTGCTCCAGCAGGCCCTTGACCTTGGCCGCGGCGGCATCGGTGAGGAGGATGCCACTCTCGACGGTGGTCTCGTCCTGGACGGTCATCTGCTTTCTCCCGGTCTTTGACGACGGTCTGCCGCCAGTGCCAACCAACGGCCGCCCGGATTCATTTCCCGGACGGAGGTCGTTTTCGCAGGCCTGTCGGCGGCGGAATTTCCGTGGACCGGGTGTGCCACCCGCGTCCCATACGCTCCCCATGCTCGCACAACCCGGGAGGACCGGGCACCGCCCCGAGCTGCGGATCCGGTTGAACAGGCCCCGCGGCGGCCCGCCGGGCGCCAGGATGGTGGCCATGATCCTGCGCCCGGTCAGGGACACCGCCGCCGACGCGGAGGCCGTCCAGGACGTCTCCGCCGCCGCGTCCGCCGATCCGTCCGAGCCCGGCACCGCCGCCGCGCCGACCCCGCTGCAGCTGGCCGGGACCAGGCACCTGGCCCGCACCGATCCGGGCGGCTGCTGGCTGGCGGAGAGCGGCGGGGAGCCGGTCGGGGCGGTGCTGTCGCTGCGCCGCGAGGGCCTGTGGATGCCGTCCCTGTTCGCGGTCCGTCCGCAGGCGCAGGGCAAGGGCGTGGGCCTGCTGCTGCTGGAGCGGGCGGCGGCGCACGCCGGGGGCTGCCTGCGCGGGATGGTCTGCGCCCCGGACTCCCCGGCGGCGGTGCGGCGCTACCGGCTGGCGGGGTTCACCCTGCACCCGGCGATGCGGCTGGCCGGGCGGGTGGACCGGGCCGGGCTGATCGACCCGGGGGACATCCCGGTGCACCGCGGCAACGCCACCCACCGGCACCTGCTGGACTCGGTGGACCGGCGGCTGCGCGGCTCGGCGCACGGGCCGGACCACGAGCTGATGCTGGGCCACTTCGAGGAGCTGCTGATCGCCGACTCGCTGGCCGGCAGCGGCTACTGCTACCGGGACGGCGGCGCCGTGCGGCTGTTGGCGGCCACCACCAAGCGGATCGCCGCCCGGCTGCTGCGCGAGGCGCTGGCCCGGGTGCCGGACGGGGTCGAGGCGCGGGTGGACTTCGTCACCGCCGAGCAGGAGTGGGCCCTGGACGTCGGCCTGGAGGTGGGGCTGGCCGTGCGCGGGCGCGGCTTCCTCGGGCTGCGCGGGATGCGGCCGCCGGCGCCGTACCTGCCGAGCGGCTCCTTCCTGTGAGTCCGGGCGGCCGGGTCCGGGCGGCCGGGTGCGGGCGGCCGGGTGCGGGCGGCCCGCGGGCGCCGCGGCCACGGCCCGGGCACGACGGGACCCCCGCCGCGGTGCGCGGCGGGGGTCCCGTCAGGAGCGTCGGCCCGGACTCAGGCCATGGTGGCCAGGATCTCCCGGACCATCTCCATGGTGGTGCCCGGGTGCAGGAAGGCGAAGCGGGCGACCGTCTCGCCGTCCCAGCCGGTCGGGGTGACGAAGCCGATCTGGTCGGCGAGGAGCTGCTGGGACCAGCGGTAGTAGTCCTCGTTCGTCCAGCCGGTGCGCTTGAAGCAGACGGCCGAGAGCTGCGGGTCGAACAGCAGCTCCAGGTGCTCGGTCTCGCGGATCAGCTGGGCGGTGTCCCGGGCGAGCTGGAGGCCGGTCTCGATGGCGTCGGTGTAGGCCTGGGTGCCGTGGACGGCCAGCGAGAACCAGAGCGGCAGGCCGCGGGCGCGCCGGGTGAGGTGGTAGGCGTAGTCGGTGGGGTTCCACTCGTCGCCCTCGGTGTGCAGGACGTCGAGGTAGGAGGCGTCCTGGGTGTGCACGGCGCGGGCGAGCTGCGGGTTGCGGTAGACCAGCGCCGCGCAGTCGAAGGGCGCGAACAGCCACTTGTGCGGGTCGACGACGAAGGAGTCGGCGTGCTCGATGCCGTTGTAGCGCTCGCGGACGGAGGGGGCGAACAGGCCCGCGCCGCCGTAGGCGCCGTCCACGTGGAACCACAGGTCGCGCTCGCGGGCGACCTCGGCGAGGCCGGCGAGGTCGTCGACGATGCCCTCGTTGGTGGTGCCGGCGGTGCCGACGACGGCGATGACCGTCTCCGGGTGGGGGTCGGCGGCCAGGGCGGCGCGCAGTGCCTCGCCGGTGAAGCGGCGGTCGACGGTCGGGACCTTGAAGGCCTCGACGCCGATGATGTTGAAGGTGTTCTTGACCGAGGAGTGGACCTGGTCGGCGACGGCTATCCGCAGGCGCGCCTCGGGGCCGACGCCGAGCCGGCGGCGGGCGGTGTCACGGGCGACGACGAGGGCGGAGAGGTTGCCCGCGGAGCCGCCGGAGACGAAGGTGCCGCCGGCCGAGGCGGGCATGCCCGCACGGTCGGCGATCAGGCGCAGCACCTGGTTCTCGGCGGCGATCGCGCCGGCCGCCTCCAGCCAGGAGATGCCCTGCAGGGACGCGCAGGAGACCACCATGTCGAAGAGCAGCGCGGCCTTGGTCGGGGCGCACGGGATGAACGACAGGTAGCGCGGGCTGTCCGCGGAGATCACCGCGCGGGACAGCTCGTGGTCGTAGAGCTTGAGCACGTCGGCCGGGCTGTTGCCGTGCTCGTTGAGCAGGCCGGCCAGCTGGGTGCGCAGGTGCTCGCCGTCACCGGGGTGGTCGAGGGGGACGGGGTCGTACTGCAGCCGGTCCCGCATGTAGTCGAAAACCAGGTCGACCAGTTCGTTGTCGGGCCGGTGCATGCGGTCGGGGGCTGCGGACACGGCTGTCCCTCTCGGCAGTGGGGGTGCGGGGGTGGTGTGGATCGTGTCCGGTCGGCGGGACAGTTCACCGCATTGGCCGGACGTGATCAGCGTAGGCAGCCGGAGGGCTTCGCCGCGCGTCGGAACGCGGCTGGTCAGGCAGGTTTCGGGCGTCTTCGGGCCGGTCCGCGCAGGTTTCCTGCGCGGCGTGCCGTTACCGCCGGACGGGTTTCAGCCGATGAGCTGGGAGAGGACGACGGAGGAGCGGCTGCGCTGGACGCCGGGCTCGCGCCGGATGCGCTCGATGACGGCCTCCAGGTGACGCATGTCGGCGGCGCGCAGGTGCACCAGGGCGTCCGGGTCGCCGGTGACCGTCCAGGCGGCGACGACCTCGGGGAACTGCCGCAGGCTGGCGAGGATCTCCTCGGGGGCGGTCCGCTCGCGGCAGTAGACCTCGACGAAGGCCTCGGTCTGCCAGCCGAGCACCGAGGGGTCGAGCACGACGGTGAAGCCGCGCACCACGCCGCGCGCCCGCAGCCGGTCGATCCGGCGGCGCACGGCGGTGGCGGAGAGGTTCACCTGCAGGCCGATCTCGGCGTAGGAGGCGCGGCCGTCGCTGCCGAGTCGGGCGAGCAGGAGCCGGTCGGTCTCGTCGAGATCGGCCCCGATCACCTCGTGCGCTCGGCTGCTGGTCATCGGTGCGGTGCTCCACGGGTCGTACGGTGGCCGGCGGCGGGGCCGACAGGGCGGCGCCGCCGTCATCCGTCACTGCTGAAACGGTTCGCCACCATTCTGGCGGATCTCGGCAGCGGGTTCACCGCGATCGGATGACGGCCCGGGGTCGGCCGGCCGTCCGCCGTCAGTCGACCAGCAGGACGATCTTGCCGCGGGTGCGGCCCTCCGCGCCGAGCGCCTGGGCGGAGGCCGCCTGGGCCAGCGGGAAGGTCGAGGCGACGGTCACCGTCAGCCGGCCGTCGTCGGCGAGCGCGGCCAGCTCCGCCAGGCCCTCCCGGTCCGGGCGGACCCAGACGTAGTGGCCGCCGAGCGCCTTCACCCCGAAGTCGGCGGTCGAGGCGATCCGGCCCGGATCCGCGACCAGGCCCGCCGAGACCTGCACCGCGCCGCCGCCGACCAGGTCCAGGGCCGCGTCCACACCGCCCGGGGCGAGCTCCCGGACCCGGTCGGCCAGGCCCTCGCCGTAGGTCACCGGTTCGGCGCCGAGGCCGCGCAGGTAGTCGTGGTTGCGCTCGGCCGCGGTGCCGATCACCCGGGCGCCCCGGGCCCGGGCCAGCTGGACGGCCAGGTGGCCGACGCCGCCGGCCGCGGCGTGCACCAGCAGCGTCTCCCCCTCGCGCAGCCGCAGGGCCCGCAGCGCCTGCAGCGCGGTCAGCCCGGCCAGCGGCAGGCCGCCGGCCTGCGCCCAGTCCAGTGCGGCCGGCTTGCGGGCGAGGGTGCGGACCGGGGCGGCGACCAGCTCGGCGTAGGTGCCGTGCTCCACCGCGTCCTTGCGCACGTAGCCGTACACCTCGTCCCCCGGCGCGAACTCGGTCACGCCGCCGCCCACCGCACGGACCACGCCGGCCGCGTCCCAGCCCATGACCATCGGGAAGTGCGCGTCCAGCAGGCCGTCCAGGCCTCCCTCGCGGACCTTCCAGTCCACCGGGTTCACCCCGGCCGCGCGCACCTGGACCAGGACGGAGTCCGGGCCGACCTTCGGGTCGGGCAGCTCGGTGTACTCGACCACCTCGGGGCCGCCGTAGCGGTTGATCGCGATTGCCTTCATGGCCCCAACCCATACCCCCGACCGGTGCCGCCACGGATTCGGCCACGCCGGGAAGGGTCCGATCCGGCGAGCGGTTCTCGTCACATCGACAGGATGGCCATCGTCACTCTGACGCTAACCGGTTATCATAGATAGTGTCAGATAGACGAAAAGGCTTCACCGCTTGATCGGCCGCACAGAAGGGCACCCGCCCGTGACCACCACCATCACCGAGACCCACGGCGTCGACCCCGCTCCGACGCCGCTCGCTCTGCTGCTGCTCGGCCGTGAGGCCGACCCGAACAGCGAGCGCGGCGTCGACTGCCCCGGCGACCTCCCCCCGGCCTCCGACCCGAACCTCGTCGAGCGCGCCCGCGCGGCCAAGGCCGCGCTCGGCGACCGCGTCTTCATCCTCGGCCACCACTACCAGCGCGACGAGGTGATCGAGTTCGCCGACGTCACCGGCGACTCCTTCAAGCTCGCGCGCGACGCCGCGGCCCGCCCGGAAGCCGAGTACATCGTCTTCTGCGGCGTGCACTTCATGGCCGAGTCCGCGGACATCCTCACCACCGACGCCCAGCAGGTCGTCCTGCCGGACCTCGCGGCCGGCTGTTCGATGGCCGACATGGCCACCGCCGAGCAGGTCGCCGAGTGCTGGGACGTGCTCACCGACGCCGGCATAGCCGACGTGACCGTCCCGGTCTCGTACATGAACTCCTCCGCCGACATCAAGGCCTTCACCGGCCGGCACGGCGGCACCATCTGCACCTCCTCCAACGCCCGGCGCGCCCTGGAGTGGGCCTTCGAGCAGGGCCAGAAGGTGCTCTTCCTGCCCGACCAGCACCTGGGCCGCAACACCGCGGTGCGCGAGATGGGCCTCTCGCTGGACGACTGCGTCCTGTACAACCCGCACAAGCCCAACGGCGGCCTGACCGCCGAGCAGCTGCGGAACGCCAAGATGATCCTCTGGCGCGGCCACTGCTCGGTGCACGGCCGGTTCAACCTGGACTCCGTGAACGACGTGCGCGAGCGGATCCCCGGCGTCACCGTGCTGGTCCACCCCGAGTGCCGGCACGAGGTCGTCGAGGCCGCCGACATGGTGGGCTCGACCGAGTACATCATCAAGGCCCTGGACGCCGCCGAGCCCGGCTCCAAGTGGGCCATCGGCACCGAGCTGAACCTCGTCCGCCGCCTCGCCAAGGCGCACCCGGACAAGGAGGTCGTCTTCCTGGACCGGACGGTCTGCTTCTGCTCCACCATGAACCGGATCGACCTGCCGCACCTCGTCTGGGCGCTGGAGTCGCTGGTCGAGGGCCGGGTGCCGAACGTGATCACCGTCGACCCGGAGACCGAGAAGTACGCCAAGGCCGCGCTGGACCGCATGCTGGCCCTGCCGTAGCCGGCCGGCGGCCCGCGGGGAGCGGGCCGCCGGGCGCACGCGAAGGGCGGGCCCCCTCCCAACGGAGGGGGCCCGCCCTTTCGTCTGGCACCGGACCTGCGGCGAGGCTACTCGGGGTAGCCCGGGATCACGCCCTCGCCGTCGGCCATCAGCAGTTCGCGGACCTCGTGGATCGTCGCCTCGGCGCTCGGCAGGATCAGCTCGGACGGCTCCAGCGAGTCCAGCGGCACCGGGGTGCCGAACCGCTTCACCGCCTCCAGCAGCTTGCCGTACGCCTGGCGGAAGAGCTCCTCGTCCCCCGACTCCACTGCGGTGACGAGCTCGGCGTCGAGCTCGTTGAGCAGGTTCAGGTGGGCGTCGCCCACCTCGTACTGCCCCTCACCCATGACCCTCATGATCATGCCGTGCGTCTCCCTGCTTCGTGGGGGTGGAGCTCAGATCACTTGTTGTAGTTGATGCGCGGGGTGTCCTGCTGCGGGTGGGCCTCCGGCTGCTGCGGACGGCCCTGCTCGATCGCGGCCGGACCGGAGGACGGGCCCGCCAGCTCGGCCTTCATCCGGGCCAGCTCCAGCTCGACGTCGGTGCCGCCGGCCACCCGCTCCAGCTCCGCCTCGATGTCGTCCTTGCGGCCGAGGCCGCTCGCGTCGTCGAGCGCGCCGGACGCCAGCAGCTCGTCGATCGCACCGGCGCGGGCCTGCATCTGCGCGGTCTTGTCCTCGGCCCGCTGGATGGCCAGGCCGACGTCGCCCATCTCCTCCGAGATCCCGGAGAAGGACTCGGCGATGCGGGTCTGCGCCTGCGCCGCGGTGTAGGTCGCCTTGATGGTCTCCTTCTTGGTGCGGAAGGCGTCCACCTTGGCCTGCAGCCGCTGGGAGGCGAGCGTGAGCTTCTCCTCCTCGGCCTGCAGGGCCTGGTACTGCGTCTCCAGGTCGGTGATCTGGGACTGCATGTTGGCCCGGCGGGTCAGCGCCTCGCGCGCGAGGTCCTCGCGGCCGAGGGACAGCGCCTTGCGGCCCTGGTCCTCGTACTTCGCGGACTGCTGCTGGAGCTGGGTCAGCTGGAGTTCCAGGCGCTTGCGCGAGGTCGCGACGTCCGCGACGCCACGCCGTACCTTCTGCAGCAGTTCGAGCTGCTTCTGGTAGGAGTAGTCGAGCGTCTCACGGGGATCCTCCGCCCGGTCCAAGGCCTTGTTCGCCTTGGAGCGGAAGATCAGCCCCATACGCTTCATGATTCCGTCGCTCATGGGCCTCGGGTGCCCCCTTCTCCGGCCTGCGGTCTCTATCTCGGTACCAGACACGACGAGTGTATGTGCAGCGAGCCCGTCGCCGCAGTGCACCTGCCTGCTACAAGACTGCTACAGCGGCAAGTGGTAGTTCCTCCTCCCCGGGGTGGATCCGCCTCTCATCCCCTCCATGGTCCATCCGATCGATCCCCTACGGGAAGGGTCGGGAGGCCCCGGCGGCGACGATCGATATGCGTTTGGGTCCGAGGGCACCCGTGGAAGCCGCGCCGCACCCCGTACGCTGGTGGTGTGTTCCGACGCCGTTCAGATGATGCCGCTGCCTCCGCCGCCGTGCTGGAGCAGGACGAGACGACCCAGGCCCGCCACCCCGAGGCCAAGAAGGGGCGCCCCACCCCCAAGCGCAACGAGGCCGAGGCCAACCGGCGTACCCGGGTGACGGTGCCCAAGGACCGCAAGGAGGCCGCCCGCCAGGCCCGTGACCGGATGCGCACCGAGCGCGAGAAGCAGCGCACCGCGCTGCTGGAGGGCGACGAGCGCCACCTCCCGGCCCGTGACAAGGGCCCGGTGCGCAAGTTCGCCCGCGACTTCGTGGACGCCCGCTGGTCGCTCGCCGAGTTCTTCCTCCCGGCCGCCGTGGTCATCCTGGTACTCAGCATCGTCAAGGTGCCGACCCTCCAGCTGCTGTCCACGGTGCTGTTCCTGCTGTTCTTCGTGCTGGTGATCCTGGACTTCGTCCGGCTCGGCTTCGGTCTGCGCAAGCAGCTCGCCGAGCGCTTCGCCGGCCAGAACACCCGTGGCGCCGTCGCCTACGGCCTGATGCGCATCCTGCAGATGCGCCGGCTGCGACTGCCCAAGCCGCAGGTGCGTCGCGGGGAGAAGCCCTGACCGCCGAACCGGTGGACTACGGCTGGGCCCCGCCCTCCTGGGAGGGGCCCGGCCTGTACGCGTTGCCGGGGCAGGGCGACGGCGGGCACGACCGGATCCAGGAGCGCCGGCTGCCCTCCCGCAGCGGCTCCTTCGCCGGCGGCACCGGTGCCTGGCTGGAACGGCACGGCGGCCTGCGCGACTTCGTCAGCCAGGAGCTGGTCTCCCGGCAGCTCGCCGAACAGCTGACCGGCCGCACCGCGCAGCGCGTCCTCGACATCGGCTGCGGCCAGGGCACCCAGGCGCTGCGCCTGGCCCGGGCCGGCCACTACGTCACCGGCATCGACTCCGACCCGGTCGCGCTCGGCGTCGCCCAGGGGGCGCTCGCCGAGGAGCCGGCGGAGGTCCGCGGGCGGCTTCAGCTGCTCAGCGGCGACGCCCACCAGTGCGGGCGCTGGTTCGGCCCGCGCAGCTTCGACGTCGTGCTCTGCCACGGCGTGCTGATGTACCTGCCCGACCCGGACCCGATGATCGCCTCGCTGGCCCGCCTGCTGGCGCCCGGCGGGCTACTCTCGCTGCTGGTCCGCAACCGCGACGCGCTCGCCCTGCGGCCCGCCGCCGCCGGCGACTGGCGGGCCGCACTGGACGCCTTCGAGACCGACCGGTACTACAACCGGCTCGGCCTGGCCGCCCGCGCCGACCGGCTCGCCGACGTCACCGTCACGCTCTCCGAGGTGTCGGTGCCGCTGAAGCACTGGTACGGCGTGCGGGTCTTCACCGACACCGCGCCCGAGGACACCGCCCCGCCCGTGGACGGCCGGCAACTGGCGCAGCTGCTGGAGGCCGAGTACCGGGCCGGACGCACCGACCCGTACCGGCAGGTCGCCGCGCTGCTGCACGTGGTCGGGGCCAAGTAGGCCCCGCCCGGCGCGGGTTATGCCTCGTGCAGGCTCATCGAGTAGATCACCCGGTCGTCGTCGAGCAGGACGGCCGTGTCGACGCCGCCCTCGGCGAGCTGCTTCCAGCTCTCCCCGATCCACGTCTCGGCGTCCCCCTGGCCGGCGAACTCCTCCTGGCCGCCGTCGGGCGCCACCATGGTGCCGTCCGCCTTCTCGTACCGCCACGTCCAGACCATGCTGGCTCCTCCCACTGACGACGCTGCCTGTGCACTGCCCTGTGTGCTGCGCACCTTAGCCTGCCCGGCCCGATCTTCCGTATGCCTCGTCGGGCAGGATGAGCACCATGGCGACCCACCCCGCACTCCCCCGCACCCTGCTGCTCGGCGGCGCCCGGTCCGGCAAGTCCACCCGGGCCGAGCAGCTGCTCGCCGACCGCCCCGACGTCCTGTACGTCGCCACCGGCGGCACGCGGGACGGGGACGCCGAGTGGGCCCAGCGGGTCGAACTGCACCGCGAGCGGCGGCCGTCCGGCTGGCGCACCGCCGAGACCTGCGACCTGGAGGCCGTGCTGGCCGACTCCGCCGACCCGGCGCCGGTGCTGATCGACTGCCTCGCCCTGTGGCTGACCGCCGTGATGGACGAGTGCGGCGCCTGGGACGACCGGGTGTGGGCGGACGGCGGCGAGGCCGCGGTGCAGCGGCGGTGCGAGGCGCTGGCGCGCGCCTGGGCGACCACCGCGCGCTCCGTCGTCGCGGTGAGCAACGAGGTCGGGATGGGCGTCGTCCCGGCGACCGCGGCCGGCCGGCGCTTCCGCGACACCCTGGGCCGGCTCAACATGGCCGTGGCGGACGGCTCGCAGCGGGTTCTGCTGGTCGTGGCCGGACAGGTGATGGCGATCAAGGACGAGCGACCGGTGCGCTGAGCGCCCCCGGCCGACGGCATCGCACGCCAGCCTCGGCCCGAACATCCGCGGCGTGTAGCCTTCCGGACGATGGACACGACCGTGGATCTCGATACGTTCTCCTCGCTCGTCGAGCGCCCCGACGAGAGCGCCCGCAGGGCCGCCGAGGAACGCTGGCAGGAGGCCGGCCGGCCGCGCGGCGGCCTGGGCAGGCTCGAGGAACTGGGCAGCTGGCTGTCGTCCGTGCAGGGGCGCTCCCCGGTGCGGCCGGTGTCGGCCCCCAAGGTGCTGCTGTTCGCCGCCGACCACGGCGTCGCCGCGCTCGGCGTCTCCCGGCTGCCCGCCGAGGGCGGCACCGCCGCCCGGGTCCGCGCGGTGCTGGACGGCACCGCGCCGGTGGCCCGGCTGGCCCGGCGCTACGGCGCCGAGGTGCGGGTCGTCGACGTCGCGGTGGACGCCGACCCCGCCGACTTCCCCGACGAGGTGGTCACCCACCGGATCCGGCGCGGCTCCGGCCGGATCGACGTCGAGGACGCGCTCACCCCCGAGGAGACGGCACGGGCCTTCCGGGCCGGTATGGCCGTCGCCGACGAGGAGGCCGACGCCGGCACCGACCTGGTGCTGCTCGGCGACCTCGGGGTCGGCGCGACCACCGTCGCCGCCGTGCTGGTCGGCGCCCTGTGCGGGACGGACGCGGCCGCGGTCACCGGGCGCGGCTCGGGCATCGACGACCGGGTCTGGATGGTCAAGTGCGCCACCGTCCGCGACTCGCTGCGGCGGGCCCGGCCGGTGCTCGGCGACCAGCTGGCCCTGCTCGGCGCCACCGGCGGCGCCGACTTCGCCGCGATCACCGGCTTCCTGCTGCAGGCCGCGGTCCGGCAGCTGCCGGTGGTGCTGGACGGCGTCGTCTCGGCCGCCTGCGCCCTGGTCGCCCAGCGGATCGCCTTCCGCGCCCCGGAGTGGTGGCGCGCCGGGCAGTCCAGCGGTGAGCCGGCCCAGGCCAAGGCCTACGACCGGCTCACCCTGACGCCGCTGCAGGACCAGGGGATCACCCTCGGCGAGGGCGTCGGCGCGCTGCTGGCCCTGCCGCTGCTTCAGGCCGCGGGCGACGCGCTCGCGGACGAGGCGCCGAAGGCGTTCGTCCCTGCGGGGCCGAAGGAGCAGCCGAAGCTGCCGTCGGCGGCTGACCTGCTGCGCCGGCTGTAGCCGCGCCGCCAGGGATCACCAGCGCCCCGTCCGGGGCCGGGGAGCGCCCCGGCACCCCGGCCGGGGCGCTTCCGGTCGAAGGGAAACACGCCGTGCAGGGCGCCAGTTGGGCCGAGGGCTTGCGGTTCGCCTTCGGGACGTTGTCGGTGCTCCGGGTCCGGGTGGAGCGGTGGGACCGCGCCGCCGGCGGCCGGGCGATGACGGCCGCCCCGCTGGTGGGGCTGGTACTCGGGGCGCTGGCCGCCGGGGCGGGGGCCCTGGTGGCCTGGCGGGCCGGCGGGGCGCTCGGCGCGGTCACCGCGGTCGGGGTGCTGGCCGCGCTGACCCGGGGGCTGCACCTGGACGGGCTGGCGGACGTCGCGGACGGCCTGGGCAGCGGGAAGCCGGCCGAGGACGCGCTGCGCATCATGAAGCAGTCCGACATCGGCCCGTTCGGCGTGCTGACCCTGCTGCTCGTGCTGCTCGCGCAGGTCGCCGCGCTGGCCGGGCAGTTCGCGGAGTCCCTCCCGCGCGGGGCCCTCGCGGTGCTGGCCTCGGCGGTGGCCGCGCGCTGCGCGCTCGCCTGGGGGTGCCTGCGGTCGGTGCCGCCCGCCCGGCCGGGCGGGCTGGGCGCGATGGTGGCGGGGACCGTCCCGCCCGCCGGCGCGGCGCTGGGGACGGCCGCCGCGGCGCTGGCGCTGGCCGCGCTCGGAACGTTCGACGGATCGTCAGCCCTGCGCCTCCCCGCGTCCGTTGTGCTCGGCGTCGGCTGCGCATGGCTGCTGCTGGGACGGTGTGTGCGGCGGTTCGGCGGGATCACCGGGGACGTGCTCGGAGCGATGGCGGAAACCGCCGCGACCGGGACGCTGTTCGCCTTGGCGTTGCTGGGCTGACACCGGGCGGCGCGTGATCCCACCATGCGGACTACCATGCGGGGAGCACCGCAGCCCTGCACCGTGGCAGGTCCTGCCCGCCCGGCGTTCACCGAGGAGCCGGGGCCTCTGGTGTGCGCGCCCGCCGCGGGCGGCCGCGCGCGCCAGGGGGCCCGGACCCGGCTCGCGTCGGCGGACCGGCCCGCGACGGCTGGCTGCGCCGGTGCGGCAGTCAGGCCGCGACCGGCCGTGGACCGCGAAAGAACAGGACGCATTACGTGACTGCATTGTCTGTGAGCACCTCCTCCGCCGCCTCGCTGCGCGCGGACGCGCTGGTGGTCGGTGTCGCGAAGGGCCCCAAGGGCATCGCGCTGGCCCCCGGCGCCGAGGCCGTGAACGAGGCGTTCGAGGGCAAGCTGGCCGAGGTCCTCGGCACCCTGGGCGCGACCGGCGCCGAGGGCGAGGCCGTCAAGGTTCCCTCCGCCGCCGGCCTGAAGGCCGCGCTCGTGCTCGCGGTCGGTCTCGGCGAGGCCGCCGAGGACGGCTACCAGGCGGAGACCCTGCGCCGCGCCGCCGGTGTCGCCGCCCGCACCCTGGCCGGCGCCAAGAAGGTCGCCCTGGCCCTGCCCGTGGAGTCCGCGGACGACGTCGAGGCGGTCGCGCTCGGCGGTCTGCTCGGCTCGTACGCCTTCGGCGCCTACAAGGGCAACGGCAACGGCAAGGAGCCGGTCGGCGAGCTGGTCGTGCTGACCGCCCGCAAGGGCAGCAAGGACGCCAAGGCCGCCGTGGAGCGCGCCGCCGTGGTCGGCGAGGAGATGAACCGGGCCCGCGACCTGGTCAACACCGCGCCGAACGACCTGAACCCGAAGAGCTTCGCCGCGATCGCCCAGGCGGCCGGCAAGGAGCACGGCCTCAAGGTCGAGGTGCTGGACGAGAAGGCGCTGCTCAAGGGCGGCTTCGGCGGTCTGCTGGGCGTCGGCGGCGGCTCCGCCAACCCGCCGCGGCTGGTGAAGGTGGCGTACACCCACCCGAAGGCGAAGGCCTCGCTGGCGTTCGTCGGCAAGGGCATCACCTACGACTCGGGCGGCATCTCGCTGAAGCCGGCCGGCCACAACGAGACCATGAAGTGCGACATGGCCGGCGCCGCCGCCGTGTTCGCCGCCGTGGTGGCCGCCAAGCGCCTGGGCCTGGTCGTCAACGTGACCGCCTGGCTGGCGCTGGCCGAGAACATGCCGTCCGGTTCCGCCACCCGCCCGGGCGACGTGCTGCGGATGTACGGCGGCAAGACCGTCGAGGTCCTGAACACCGACGCCGAGGGCCGCCTGGTACTGGCCGACGCGATCGTGCGGGCCGGCGAGGAGAACCCGGACGTCATCGTCGACGTGGCGACCCTGACCGGCGCGATGGTGCTGGCCCTGGGCCACCGCACCTTCGCCGTGATGTCCAACAACGCCGAGCTGCGCGAGAACCTGCACACCATCGCGGGCGAGGCGGGCGAGCAGTCCTGGCCGATGCCGCTGCCGGCCGACCTGCGCAAGGGCATGACCGAGTCGACCATCGCCGACCTGGCCAACATGGGCGAGCGGATGGGCGGCGGCCTGGTGGCCGGCCTGTTCCTGCAGGAGTTCGTCGCCGAGGGCACCGACTGGGCGCACCTGGACATCGCCGGTCCGGCCTTCCACGAGACCGCGCCGTTCGGCTACACCCCGAAGGGCGGCACCGCGAGCGCGGTGCGCACCCTGGTCCGCTACGCCGAGCAGACCGCGGCGGGCGCCAAGGCCTGATCGGCCACCCGCTCCACGGGGGTCCGGCGCGTCCGCGCCGGGCCCCGTCGACGTTCCCGGGCCGGTTACCTGCGAGTAGACGCGGGGACCGCCCCGCACCCCTGTTCGCTGCGGGCGAAACTTTGTTCCACACTGCGGAAGAGGCCGCCGCGGAGGAGCTCGACAACTCCCGGAAAGCAGCTGTCAACCCCCCGTTGAGCTGCAACGATGCCCTTCCGTCGGGGGTGTTCCCGCCCCGGTGACCACTCCGTGGGACACCCCTGGGGTGGACCCGGACATCAGCCACCGCGAACAAGTGCGAAGATGTATTTCCGGCACGACTGGGCGCCCCACAAAGGCTTCCGACCCACCGGACCGCGACCGGCCCGGCGACCCACCCCATTGCATGGAGGACGTGACGTGGCGAACGACGCCAGCACCGTTTTCGACGTAGTCATTCTCGGAGGCGGAAGCGGCGGTTACGCCGCGGCGCTCCGCGCCGCTCAGCTGGGCCTGAGTGTCGCCCTGGTCGAGAAGGGTGAGCTGGGCGGCACCTGCCTGCACCGCGGCTGCATCCCGACCAAGGCGCTGCTGCACGCCGCCGAGATCGCGGACGAGACGAAGGAGGCCGCCGAGTTCGGCGTGCTGGCCACCTTCCAGGGCATCGACATCAACGGCGTCCACAAGTACAAGGACGACGTCATCGCCGGCCTGTACAAGGGCCTGCAGGGCCTGGTCGCCTCCCGCAAGGTCACCTTCGTCCAGGGCGAGGGCAAGCTCTCCTCGCAGACCTCGGTGGACGTCAACGGCCAGCGCATCGAGGGCCGCCACATCGTCCTCGCCACCGGCTCCGTCCCGCGCTCGATCCCGGGCCTGGAGATCGACGGAAACCGCGTGATCTCCTCCGACCACGCCCTCAAGCTCGACCGCATCCCGAAGTCGGCCGTCATCCTCGGCGGCGGCGTGATCGGCGTCGAGTTCGCCTCGGTCTGGAAGTCCTTCGGCGTCGAGGTCACCATCGTCGAGGCGCTGCCGCACCTCGTCCCGCTGGAGGACGAGAACTCCTCCAAGCTGCTGGAGCGCGCGTTCCGCAAGCGCGGCATCAAGTTCGAGCTGAAGGCCCGCTTCTCCGGCGTCGAGTACACCGAGACCGGTGTCCGCGTCTCCACCGAGAACGGCAAGCAGATCGACGCCGACCTGCTGCTCGTGGCCATCGGCCGCGGCCCGGTCTCGGCCGGCCTCGGCTACGAGGAGAACGGCGTCGCGATGGACCGCGGCTACGTCCTGGTCGACGAGTACATGCGCACCAACGTGCCCACCATCTCGGCCGTCGGCGACCTCGCCCCGACCCTGCAGCTGGCCCACGTCGGCTTCGCCGAGGGCATCCTGGTCGCCGAGCGCCTGGCCGGCCTCAAGCCGGTGCCGATCGACTACGACGGCGTCCCGCGCGTGACCTACTCCAACCCCGAGGTCGCCTCCGTCGGCATCTCGGAGGCCAAGGCCGTCGAGCTGTACGGCAAGGAGAAGGTCGTCACGCTCAAGTACAACCTGGCCGGCAACGGCAAGAGCAAGATCCTGAAGACCGCCGGCGAGATCAAGCTCGTCCAGGTCAAGGACGGCGCCGTGGTCGGCGTCCACATGGTCGGCGCCCGCATGGGCGAGCAGGTCGGCGAGGCTCAGCTGATCTACAACTGGGAGGCGCTGCCGGCCGAGGTCGCGCAGCTCATCCACGCGCACCCGACCCAGTCCGAGGCCCTGGGCGAGGCGCACCTGGCGCTGGCCGGCAAGGCGCTGCACGCGCACGACTGATCACGCCCCGCCCCCACACCCCATTTCCAGTACGCAAGACTTGATAGGAGTCGCTGAAACCATGGCGGTCTCAGTAACACTGCCCGCGCTGGGCGAGAGCGTTTCCGAGGGCACCGTCACCCGTTGGCTGAAGGCCGAGGGTGAGCGTGTCGAGGTCGACGAGCCGCTGCTCGAGGTCTCCACCGACAAGGTCGACACCGAGATCCCGGCGCCGGCCTCCGGCATCCTGGCCTCGATCAAGGTCGCCGAGGACGAGACCGTCGAGGTCGGCGCCGAGCTGGCGATCATCGACGACGGCTCCGGTGCACCGGCCCCCGTCGCCGCCCCGGTCGCCGAGGCCGCGCCCGTCGCCGCCCCGGCCCCGGCCGCCGAGGCCCCGGCCGCCGCTCCGGCTCCGGTCGCCGAGGCGCCGGCCGCCCCGGCCGCCCCGGCTGGCGACGCCACCCCGGTGCTGCTCCCCGCCCTGGGCGAGTCCGTCACCGAGGGCACCGTCACCCGTTGGCTGAAGGCCGAGGGTGAGACGGTCGAGGTCGACGAGCCGCTGCTCGAGGTCTCCACCGACAAGGTCGACACCGAGATCCCGTCGCCCGTCGCCGGTGTCGTCGTGAAGATCCTGGTCGGCGAGGACGAGACCGCCGAGGTCGGCGCCCAGCTCGCGCTGATCGGTGCCGCGGGCGCCGTCGCCGCCGCCGCTCCGGCCGTCGCTCCGGCCCCGGCCCCGGTGGCCGCCCCGGCTCCGGTCGCCGCCGCTCCGGCCCCCGTCGCCCCGGCCGCCCCCGTGGCCGCCCCGGCTCCGGCTGCCCCGGCCGCTCCCGTGGCCGCTCCGGCCCCGGCCGCCGCCGCCCCGGCCGCCCCGGTGGCCGACGCCGGTGACGCCTACGTCACCCCGCTGGTGCGCAAGCTCGCCGCCGAGCACGGCATCGCGCTGACCTCCGTCACCGGCACCGGTGTCGGCGGCCGCATCCGCAAGCAGGACGTCATCGCCGCCGCGGAGGCCGCCAAGGCCGCTCCGGCCCCGGTCGCCGCCGCCGCTCCGGCCGCTGCCGCGCCGAAGGCCGCCGCCGCGCCGTCCGCCCTGCGCGGCCAGACGGTCAAGATGACCCGCATGCGCAAGGTCATCGGCGACAACATGATGAAGGCCCTGCACGAGCAGGCCCAGCTCACCAGCGTGGTCGAGGTGGACGTCACCAAGATCATGGCGCTGCGCGGCCGTGCCAAGGACTCCTTCCTCGCCCGCGAGGGCGTGAAGCTGTCCCCGATGCCGTTCTTCGTCAAGGCCGCCGCCCAGGCGCTGAAGGCCCACGCGGTCGTCAACGCCCGGATCAACGACGCCGAGGGCACCATCACCTACTTCGACACCGAGAACATCGGTATCGCGGTGGACTCCGAGAAGGGTCTGATGACCCCGGTCATCAAGGGTGCGGGCGACCTCAACATCGCCGGCATCTCGAAGAAGACCGCCGAGCTGGCCGCCAAGGTCCGCGACAGCAAGATCACCCCGGACGAGCTGTCCGGTGCCACCTTCACGATCAGCAACACCGGCTCGCGCGGTGCCCTGTTCGACACCGTGATCGTGCCGCCGAACCAGGCCGCCATCCTGGGCATCGGCGCCACCGTCAAGCGCCCGGTCGTCATCGAGGCCGACGGCGGCACCGCCATCGGCATCCGCGACATGACCTACCTGTCGCTCTCCTACGACCACCGCCTGGTGGACGGCGCCGACGCCGCCCGCTACCTGGTCGCGGTCAAGGAGATCCTGGAGGCCGGCGAGTTCGAGGTCGAGCTCGGCCTGTAAGGCGCTCCCCGGTCGCTCCGACCCCGCGGAACCCCGCACCGTCCCCGGACGGTGCGGGGTTCCGCCGTTCCCGGAGGGGGGCGGTCGCGGCGGCGGGCGGTCGGGCGGGGGGTCGGTCGGGGGGTCGGTCGGGGGGTCGGTCGGGCGGGGGGCCGGGTGGGGGGCCGGGTGGGGGGTCGGGTGGGGGGCGGTCACGTCACTCCCGGGAGGGTCGCCCAGCGTTTCGCCGGGCCATGGCATGCGCCGGGGCGGGCGAACGGGGATGCTTGAGCGGTGATGGACGAGACCGACTTCTGGCAGATCATCGACGAGACCCGGGAGGCCGCCGACGGCGACCCGGACGATCAGGCCGACCGCCTGGTGGAACGGCTGGTCCAACTGACCCCGGACGACGTCATCGACTTCGCCCGGCTGTTCGAGGCCCGGTTCCAGCGCGCCTACCGCTCCGACCTGTGGGGCGCGGCCTACCTGCTGCTGGACGGCGCCTCCGAGGACACCTTCGACTTCTTCCGCTGCTGGCTGATCGGCCAGGGCCGGGACGTCTTCGAGGGCGGGCTGGCCGAACCGGACGACCTGGCGGACCTGCTGCCCGAGTTCGACGAGGAGGAGGACGGCGAGGCCGAGGACCTCGGCTTCGCCGCCGACGAGGCGTACGAGCAGCTCACCGGGCTGCCGCTGCCCGAGGTGGGCGGGCGGCAGGCCGGCCGGCCCTCGGGGGCGTCGCTGGACTTCGACGACCCCGACGTCATGGCGAAGCGGTTCCCCAAGCTCTGGGAGCGCTACGGCGACTGACCCCGCGCCCGGGCACCCGATCCGGGCGCCGGCCCCGGATCAGGTGGTGCTGCCGCCGCCCGACGTGCCGTCCTGCTGGATCCCCTTGAGGATCTGGTCCAGCACGGAGGCGTCGGGCGCCTTCGGGTCGTCGTCCACGCCGCCCTGGAAGACCACGAAGCCGCCGCCCTTGGCCGGCACCGCGGCCAGCAGGACGTAGCCCTGGGTGCCGTCCGAGGTGCGGACGTGCCAGCGCACGGCGTAGCCGAAGACGCCCGCGACGGTGGCGTAGCCGGAGCCGGAGTCGGTGTGCGAGGTGATCCCGGTGAAGATCTGCCCGGCGTAGGTGGGCATCGTCGCCTCGGCCGCCGCCTTGGCGGTGGCGCCCTGGACGGTGTCCTTCTCGACCGAGAACTGCCCGCGGATGCAGGAGTTGCCGTCCGCGCAGGTGTAGCGGCCGGTGCCGAGGAAGACCGTGGAGTGGGTGGAGTCCGTCCCGGCGTCCCAGCCGTCGAGCACCGGGACGGTGATCGCGTGCTGCGCGTCCGGGACGGTGGACTTCACGGCCGGGGCCGGCTTCGGCGTGGGCAGCGTCGGGGTGACGGTGGGTGCGCTCGCGGTCGGGCTCGGGGAGGGGCTGGAGCCCTGGGTGATGGTGACCGTCGGGACCGGGGTCGGGTCCGCCTGCGGGGAGCCGCCGCTGTTGAGCACGATCCCGGCGATGATCCCGCCCACGGCCAGCACCCCGAGGCCGATGCCGACGAGCACGCCGGGCCTGACCCGGCCGGGCGCGGGCTGCGCCGGGTAGCCGTAGCCGTAGCCCACGCCCTGGGCGGGCGATCCGCCCTGGCCGTCCTGGCCGGGGTAGCCGTAGCCCGGGGCCGGGGCGCTGCCCGGGTAGCCGTAGCCGGGGGTGTCCTGCGGGCCGCCGTAGCCGTAACCGGGCTGCTGCGCGGAGGGCTTCCAGCCCTGGGTGGGGGCGTCGGCCACCCCGGCGGCGCCGCCCTGCAGCGGGCGCACCTCACTGGTCCAGGCGTTGCCGTCCCACCAGCGCTCGTGACCGGCGGTGCCGTCCGCACCGGAGACCGGGTACCACCCGGGGGGCGTCGAGTTGCTCACGGCCGTACGGTACCCGGCACGGCGGCGGTCCAGACAGGGCGCTTTGGTCACGACTCTGCACCACCCGGCCGCGACTGACGGGCCGTCAGGTACGGCCGTTGGCGGTGCTCGGTCAGGTTCGGTCGACGAGCCGGCGGGCCATCCATACGTCGTCCACGTAGGACCCGTCGATCAGGAACTCCTCGGCCAGCGAGCCCTCGACGACGAAGCCGCAGCTCTCGTAGAGGCGGCGGGCCGGCGCGTTCCAGCCGAGCACCCGCAGGGTCATCCGGCGCGCGCCGTCCGCCCGGGCCGCGTCGCAGGCCGCCTCCACCAGGCGACGGCCGACGCCCCGGCCGCGGACCGCGCCGTCGACGGCGAGGCCCTGGATCTGGCGGACGTGCCGGTTGCTGGCCAGCGGGGTCGGCGGGACCTGGCGGACGTAGCCGACGATCCGGCCGCCCAGGAGGGCGAGCAGGAACTGCTCCGGGGCGTGCCGGTCGTCGAAGACGCCGTCCCCCTCGGGCGGCAGCGGGGCGACCTCGGACAGCGGGGACCACGCGGCCCGGTTGAGGACCGCGAGTTCACGCTCGTCCTCGGGCCGGGCCGGGCGGATGATCAGTTCGTCGTCGAGCATGCGCGTCATGCTAGTGAGACGCGCCCGAACGTCACAGCGGTTAACCGCCGGCACGACTGGAAGGATGGGCGCATGCGCATCGCTGTCACGGGCTCCACGGGATTGATCGGTTCGGCACTCGTCCGCTCCCTGCTGGCGGACGGCCACGAGGTGGTCCGGCTGGTCCGGCGCCGGTCCAGGACGGGCCCGCAGCCCGACGGCAGCACGGCCATCGGCTGGAACCCGCTGCTCGGCGAGGTCGAGCGGGGCGGACTGGCCGGAACGGACGCGGTGGTGCACCTGGCCGGCGCCGGGGTCGGCGACCACCGCTGGACGGACTCCTACAAGCGGGAGATCCGGGAGAGCCGGGTCCTCGGCACCGAGACGCTGGCCGTCGCCCTGGCCGAGCTGAAGGAGCCGCCGCGGGTCCTGGTCAGCGCCTCCGCGGTCGGCTGGTACGGGCAGACCGGCGACCGGGTGATCGACGAGGACTCCCCCGCCGGCGACGACTTCCTCGCCGAGGTCTGCGTGGAGTGGGAGGCGGCCGCCCGGCCCGCGGAACGGGCCGGGATCCGCGTGGTGCACCCGCGCACCGGGATGGTGCTCTCCGCCGCCGGCGGGGCCGGTGCGCGCCTGCTCCCCCTGTTCAGACTGGGCCTGGGCGGGCGGCTCGGCGACGGTCGGCAGTACTGGAGCCTGCTCTCGCTGGAGGACGAGGTCGCCGCGCTGCGCTTCCTGATCGACCGGGACGACCTCTCGGGCGCCGTCAACCTCAGCGCGCCCGAGCCCGCCACCAACGCCGAACTGACCGCCGCGCTCGGCCGGGCGCTGCGGCGCCCGACCCCGTTCCCGGTGCCGGAGGCAGTGCTCAGGGTGGTGCTCGGGGAGCTGGCGGTCGAGGTCGTCGGCAGCCACCGGGTGGTGCCGCGGCGGCTGCTGGACGCCGGGTTCCGCTTCGAGCACCCGGACGTGGACGCGGTGGTGCGCTCGGTGGTGTGACGAGTGGTCCGACGGGCGGGTGCCCGCGGTGGTGCGCTCGGCGGTGTGACGGGCGGTGGCGGGGCGGGTGCTCCGCCGCCGCGGTGCGACGGGTCGGCGACCGCGTGCCGGTAGGCCTGTCGGCGTACCCCGGCTACGGCATCCACCCTGGCCAGGGGCATATGCCGGGCTGAGGCCGGACGGGGCTCCGGGAGGGGGCGCATGGGAGCACGCCCCGGGCGCGTTGCACGCCCCCGGTGACGGTGCGCGCCCGTCGACCCCGGAACCCGGCCGTCACGGCGCACTGTCCGTGACCGCGCCCCCGCCCGGTGCCGCACGACCCCTCCCTGCCCTCGGATCGGGCCCGGTGCGTCTGTCTGATGCTCACACCGACTGGGCATCACATCGTCGGACCGTGTCCCGGCACCCCGCTGCCTGCGTCGGCCGGAGCCCCGGGACCAGGGAGGGAGCACGCCCGTGCCCACGTACGACTTCACCCGCCGCGCCCGCCGTCCGTCCGACCCGGACGTCGTCGTGGTCGGCGCCGGACTCGCGGGCCTGGCCGCCGCCCGCGCACTCACCGGCCACGGCCTCACCGTCCAGGTCCTCGAGGCCACGGACCGGATCGGGGGCCGGATGGCCACCCGCGAGCTCGACGGATTCCGGCTCGACGACGGCGGCCACCTGCTGAACACCGCGTTCCCCGAACCACGCCGCGTGCTCGACCTCGACCGGCTCGACCTGCGCCCGCTCGCGCCCGGCGTACTCGTGCACAGCGGCGGCCGCCGCCACCGCACCGGGGACCCCCAGCTCACCACCGCCCGGCAGGCCGCCACCCGGGCCCCGCTCGGCACCACGCTCGACAAGGCCCGGCTCGGCAGCTGGCTCGGCCGGCTCGCCGCCACCCCCGCCGGCAGGCTCCAGGCCCGCCCGGAGACCACCACCGCCCGCGCGCTGACCGGCCACGGGCTCGCCCCGCGCACCGTGGACGGTTTCCTGCGGCCACTGCTCAGCTCCCTGCTCAGCGACCCGGCCCTCGGCACCAGCAGCCGGATCGCCGACCTGGTGCTGCGCTCCTACGCGCGCGGCCGGCTCTGTCTGCCCGCCGACGGGATCGCGGCCGTGCCGGCCCAGCTGGCCGCCGCCCTGCCCGTCGGCACCGTGCGCACCGGGGTGCAGGTCACCTCGGTCACCGCCGACGGCGTGGAGACCCTCACCCACGGGCGGATCGGCGCCCAGGCCGTCGTGCTCGCCACCGACGCGCGGTCCGCCGCCGACCTGTTGCCCGGGCTGCGGCTGCCGGACTTCCACCCCGTCACGACCTTCTACCACGCGGCCGACCGCGCCCCGCTGAGCGAGGCCGTCCTGCTGCTCGACGGCGACCGGCCCGCCGGGCAGCCGCCGCTGGTCTCGCACTCGCTGGTGCTCAGCGAGCTGCACCCCTCGTACGCCCCGGCCGGGCAGGCGCTCATCGCCACCACCGTGCTCGGCCGGCGGTCCTTCGACGCGGGCGGCCCGGCCGGGCTGGAACCCGCGGTCCGGGCCCGGCTCGCGGAGCTGTACGGCACCCCGACGACGGGCTGGCAGTTCCTGAGCGTGCGGCACGTCCCGGACGCCGTGCCCGCGATGCCTCCGCCGCACAACCCCCGGCGCCCGGTGCGGGTGCTGGCCGGCCTCTACGTCGCCGGGGACCACCGGGACACCAGTAGCGTGCAGGGGGCACTGGTGTCCGGCCGGCGGGCGGCGCAGGCGGTGCTGCGCGACCTCGGCGTGCCGGCCTCCGCCCGGGAGGCCGCGGCGGCCTGACGGCCCCGGGGCCGCCCCGCGGCGGGGTTCGACGACGGACCCGGGGCCCGGCCGGGCCGGTGGTCAGGGCCGGCGACGGGATCGGCTCCGCCGAGCTGCGCGGCGGCCCGCCGGAACGGGCGGGCGCCGCGTGGCCGGCCCCTCCGCCCGGGCCTCAGATCACCCCCGCCTGGCGGGCCGTCTCCTCGAAGGCGCGGGCCACCGGGCTGCCCCGGTAGGGGGTGAGGCGGCGGTGGAAGTCCCGGACGTACTCCAGCGAGCGGGCCGAGCGCATCTCCCCCGCCGCCCGCAGCGCGTCGGTGGCCATCGTGCAGGCCTCGTCGAGGTCCCCCATGCCGAGCCGGGCGGTGGCCAGCACCAGCCGGCAGAAGATCCGGCTGCGCGCGTAGGCGGGCGAGCGCAGCCGCAGCGACTTCTCGGCGTGCTGCGCCGAGGTGCGCCACTGCTGCAGGTCGCGGTAGCAGTGGGCGAACTCGTCGGAGAGCTGCGCCTCGTCGAAGTACCGTGCCCAAGAGGGGAGTTCGTCGCCGGGGCGGGCCGCGGCCAGAGCCCGTTCGGAGCGCACCAGGGCGGTGGTGCAGGCCCTGACGTCACCCAGCAGGCCGTGCCCGCGCGCCTCGGCGGCGTGCATCAGCGACTGCACCACCGGCGGCACCGCCGTGCCCACGCCCTGCTGGGCGACCCGGGCCAGCTGGACGGCCTCCCGGCCGTGGCCCAGGTGGACGGCCTGCTGGCTCATCGTCACCAGGACGTACCCGCCGAGCGCGCGGTCCCCGGCCGCCTGCGAGAGTCGCAGCGCCTGCACGAAGTACCGCTGGGCAAGGCCGTGCGCGGCGATGTCGAAGGACGTCCAGCCGGCCAGCCTGGTGAGGTCGGCGACGGCGCCGAACAGCGCCCGGCCGATCTGCTCGCCGTAGCGGCCGCGCAGCATCGGCTCGGCCTCGCTCTCCAGGTAGCGCACCAGCGCCTGCCGGGCGTGCCCGCCGCCGTAGGCGTGGTCGAGCGCGCGGAAGAGGTCGCCGACGGCGCGGATCGCGGCGATGTCGCCGCGGCCGACCCGCAGCGCGGGGCGGGACTCGCGGGCCGGGTCGTGGTACGGCGGCTCGACGGCGGCCGGCGGGCGGCGGCTCTGGGTGGGGACCCGGCCGACGGCGGGCACGGCGGCGGTGCCGGTGGTGCCGGCGGTCGGGCGTGCGCCCGGGCCCTGGGCGCGCACCGGGCCCGCGGCGGACGCGCCGGGCGGGCCCTGGGCGGCCGTGCCCGTGGGGGGCGGTCCGGTGGCGGCGTCGGGGCGGGCCAGCGTGGAGCCGTCCCGGGCGACCCGCTCGTCGGTGCGGCCGATCAGCCAGTCCCGGCTGGGGACGACCAGGCCGGCCGGGGTGAAGGCGATCCGGCGCAGCTCGGACTGCGGGCCGTTGTCCTTGCGCCACATGCTCGCCACGATGTCCACCGCCTCCTGCGGGGTCTCGGCGAACTCCAGGCCCGCGTACACCGGGGCGCAGGCGTCCAGGCCGAGGTCCTGGGCGGTGAGGCGGCGGCCGAGGCGGCGGGTGAAGACCTCGGCGATCAGGGCCGGGGTCGCGCCGCGCGGCTGCTGGCCGCGCAGCCAGCGGGTGACGGACGTCTTGTCGTAGCGCAGGTCGAGACCGTGCTCCAGGCCGAGCTGGTCGACCCGGCGGGCCAGACCGGCGTGCGAGAAGCCGGCCTCCTCGATCAGCGCGGCGAGCTGGCCGTTCTGCGGGGCCGGACCGGAGTGGCCGGTGTGCCCGCCCGAGGGCGCCGGGGCCGGCCCGGCGCCCTCGTGCCGGTCGCCTTCGTGCCGGTCGGGTGCGGCCTGCGCGGGCAGCCGCGAGTCGTCCGCGGTCGGGTCGTCGACCGTCAGAGGGTCGGCCGTGAGGGTATCGGCGGTCCGGGTGTCGGCGGTCAGGGTGTCGGGGGCGTCCGGAAGGGCCCGGCCGACCGGACCTCGGTGCTGGCCGAGCGGGTCGAGCGGTCCGTACGCCGGGCGGTCGGTAGCAGGCCGTTGGGGCATGTCAGTCAACACCTCTCGGACGTCGCACCTGGCTCCACCAGCGCTTCGGCTGCCTGGGGCGGCGCCCCCTGTCGGGAATCGGCGTGAATGTAGCGAGCATTCGGGCGCTATGGGTGGATCTGACCGAGCAATCCTCCGAACGGGTGAAGCAACCGCGCCCATTGTGGGGAAGCGGGGGCAGGATGTGTTTGGCGATCCGCGGTCGAACCGTCGATCGGCCGTCATGGCGGTGAGCACCACTGTCGTTCGACGGGCTGTGGCGGTCCACCACATGGGAGCCGGGGCCCCGGATTCCTACCGTTCTCGGCCATGGACACCACTTCAGCCCGCCCGCTCGACGGCCGGACGGCCCTGGTCACCGGGGCCGCCTCGGGCATCGGCCGGGCCTGCGCCGAGGCCCTCGCCGGGGCCGGCGCCCGGGTCTACGTCGTCGATCTCGCGGCCGGCCCGGCCCGGGAGCTCGCGGAGCGGATCGGCGGCCTGGCCGTCGTCGCGGACCTCGCCGACCCGCAGGCCGTGGAGGCCCTGCCGGACGACGCGGACATCGTGGTCAACAACGCCGGCCTCCAACACGTCGCCCCCGTGCACGAGTTCCCGCCCGACCGCTTCACCCTCATGCAACGCGTGATGGTGGAGGCCCCGTTCCGCATCCTGCGCCGCACCCTCCCGCACATGTACGGGCAGGGGTGGGGCCGGGTCGTCAACATCTCCTCCGTCCACGGCCTGCGCGCCAGCGCCTTCAAGTCCGCCTACGTCACGGCGAAGCACGCCCTGGAGGGCCTGAGCAAAACCGTCGCCCTGGAGGGCGCCCCGCACGGCGTCACCAGCAACTGCGTCAACCCCGGCTACGTCCGGACCCCCCTGGTGGAGAAGCAGATCGCCGGCCAGGCGCTCGCCCACGGAATCGGCGAGGACGAGGTCGTCGAACGGATCATGCTCGAGCGCACCGCCGTCAAGCGCCTGATCGAGCCCGCCGAGGTCGCCCAGCTCGCGCTCTGGCTCTGCACGCCCTCCGCCGCCTACGTCACCGGCACCAGCCTGCCCATCGACGGCGGCTGGACGGCGCACTGACCCCTCGCCACCCGTGGCCGCCCGCCCCGTCCCGACCACCGGGACTGTGTGGGTGGCCCACATCGTCCCGACGGTCGGCGCTCCCTACCTTGTGGCACACCGTCCCCCCCCCGTCCCGGAAGTGGTGACCATGACCTCCCCCGCACCCGCTCCAGCAGCGAGCCGTTCACTCCCCCGAGTGGTGGCCGCGAGCCTGATCGGCACGACCATCGAGTGGTACGACTACTTCCTCTACGGCACGGCCGCCGCGCTGGTGTTCAACAAGCTCTTCTTCCCCAACAGCGACCCGCTGACCGGGACCCTGCTCTCCTTCCTCACCTACGCGATCGGGTTCGCGGCCCGACCGGTCGGGGCCCTGGTGTTCGGCCACTTCGGCGACCGGGTGGGCCGCAAGAAGCTGCTGGTGCTGAGCCTGCTGCTGATGGGCGGGTCGACCACCCTGATCGGAGCGCTGCCCACCTACGACTCCATCGGGGCGGCGGCCCCCGTGCTGCTCACCGCGTTGCGCCTGGTGCAGGGCTTCGCGCTCGGCGGGGAGTGGGGCGGCGCGGTGCTGCTGGTGTCGGAGCACGGGGACCAGCGGCGGCGCGGGTTCTGGGCGTCCTGGCCGCAGGGCGGCGCGCCGGCCGGGAACCTGCTGGCGGCGGGGGTGCTGTCGCTGCTGACCTCGGTGCTGCCGGACGACGCCTTCCTGTCCTGGGGCTGGCGGGTGCCCTTCCTGCTGTCGGCGGTGCTGGTCGGGGTCGGGCTCTGGATCCGCCTCGCGGTGGACGAGTCCCCGCTGTTCCGGCAGGCGCTGGCCGCGGCCGAGCAGCGGCGCAAGAGCGAGGCCGAGGCCGAGCAGCCGCCGCTGGTGGCGGTGCTGCGCCACCACTGGCGGGAGGTGCTGGTGGCGATGGGCGCCCGGATGGCGGAGAACATCTCGTACTACGTCATGACCACGTTCGTGCTGGCGTACGCCGTGACCCACGCGCATTTCGCGAAGCAGACCGCCCTGAACGCGGTACTGATCGGATCGGCGGTCCAGTTCGCCCTGATCCCGTTGTTCGGCGCGCTGTCCGACCGGGTCGGCCGCAGACCGGTCTACCTGGTGGGCGCGGTCGGCGTCGGCGTCTGGGCGTTCGTCTTCTTCGGGCTGGTGGACACCCGCTCCTTCGGACAACTGGTGGTCGCCGTGACGGTGGGGCTGGTCTTCCACAGCGCGATGTACGCGCCGCAGGCCGCCTTCTTCTCCGAGATGTTCGCGACCCGGATGCGCTACTCGGGCGCCTCGATCGGCGCCCAGTTCGCCTCGGTGGCGGCCGGCGCACCCGCGCCGCTGATCGCGACCGCGCTGCTCAAGGACTACGGCAGCGCCACCCCGATCGCGGTGTACGTGGCCGTCGCGGCGGCGGTCACCGTCCTGGCGGTGCTCTGCGGACGGGAGACCCGGGGCCGGGACCTCACCGGGGTGGAGCCGGCCGCGGGGGCCGGGGCCGCCGACACCACCGCGATCGGAACGCCCGCCACCACCTGACGGCGCGACGGACGGCGGCTCGGCCCGGCGGCCGAGCCGCTACGATCGCGCTTCCGTCCCAAGGGCACGCGACCCACTGCCGATTGGCGGCACGCACGATGAACGACCCCCTCGACCCCGGAGCCGTCGCGGACCGCACGGCGAACGGCACCGCGAACAGCTCCGCGGACCGCACCGCGAACGGCTCCGTCCAGGACGGCCCGGACGGCTCCCCCGCCGTCCCGACCCCCCGGGCCGCCCCGGACGACCCCGCGGCCGCCGCGCCCGCGCTGCGCCGGCTGCTGGACCTGCTCGCTTCGGGCGCCGCCACCGAAGACTTCGCCGACGTGCTCGCCGACGCCCGCCGCCGGGGAGCGCCCGCCGATGTGCTCGCCGAGCTCGACGACGCCACCTGGCAGGCCCTCCGCGTGCACCGCACCCTGCGCCAGCACCGCCGCCGGGAAGCCGAGTTGACCGCCCTGTTCGACACCGCGGGCGACCTCGCCGCCTCCCGCGACCTGGACGCCGTGCTGCAGGCGATCGTCCGCCGGGCGCGGATGCTGCTCGGCACCGACACCGCGTACCTGACCCTGCCGGACGAGGCCGCCGGCGACACCTACATGCGGGTCACGGACGGCTCGGTCTCCGTCCTCTTCCAGACCCTGCGGCTCAGCCTCGGCGACGGACTCGGCGGACTCGTCGCGCAGACCGCCCGCCCGTACGCGACCCCCGACTACCGCACCGACGAGCGGTTCCACCACACCGGCACCATCGACGCCGGCGTCCTGGACGAGGGCCTGGTGGCGATCATCGGGGTGCCGCTGCTGCTCGGCGGGCGGGTCATCGGGGTGCTCTTCGCCGCCGACCGCTCGCCGCGCGCCTTCTCCCCCGACGAGGTGGCGCTGCTCTGCACGCTCGCCGCGCACGCCGCGATCGCCCTGGACACCGCCAAGGCCCTGGCCGACACCAGGGCCGCGCTCGCCGAACTGAACAGCGCCAACGAGCTGGTCCGGGCGCACTCGGCCGCCGTCCAGCGCGCCGAGCAGGCGCACGACCGGCTCACCGACCTGGTGCTGCGCGGCGCCGAGGTGCCCGACGTGGCCGCCGCCGTCGCCGCGCTGCTGGGCGGGGAGATAGCCGTCCTGGACGCCGAGGGGGAGTCGCTCGCCGGGCGGTCCGCACCCGCCGCCGAGCTGGCCGGGGCGGTCGCCGCGTCCCGGGCCGAAGGCCGCTCCGTCCGGCACGGCGACCACTGGGTGTGCGCCGTCCTGGCCGGGCACGACACGCTCGGCACCCTGGTGCTGCGCGGCCGGCCGGACCTCGACGACGCCGACCGGCGGCTGTTCGAGCGGGCCGGCGTGGTGACGGCGCTGCTCCTGCTGCTGCGCCGCTCGGTGGCCGAGACCGAGAACCGGATCCGCGGCGAACTGCTCACCGACCTGCTGACCGCCCCCGACCGCGACCCGGCCGGGCTCACCGCCCGCGGGCGCCGGCTCGGCGTCGACCTGGCCCGCCCGCACCTCGTCCTGGTCGCCGAACCGGCCGGCCCCACCGGGCCCCCGGACCGCGGCCGGCTGGTCGGCGCGGCCCGGCGCCACCTGTTCGGCACGCGCGGCGTCAGCGCCGAGCACGGCGAGGCCGTCGTCCTGCTGCTGCCCGAGGCGGGCGACCCGGAGGAGGCCGCGCGGCAGGCCGCCGAGCGGCTGGCCCGACTGGCCGGTTTCCCGGTCACCGTCGGCGCCGGCCGCCCCGCCGCCGGCCCGCCCGCACTGGCCGCCGCGTACGCCGAGGGGCTGCGCTGCGTGCGGGCCCTGCGGGTGCTCGGCCGCGCCGGGGAGGGCGCCTCGGCCCGCGCGCTGGGCTTCCTCGGAGTGCTGCTCGGCGGCGGGCACGACGTGGACGGCTTCGTCGGCACCGCGCTCGGCCCGCTGCTGGCCTACGACGCCCGGCGCGGCACCGAACTCGTCCGCACCCTGCGCGCGTACTTCGACTGCGGCGGCAGCCTCACCCGGGCCAAGGACGAGCTGCACGTCCACGTGAACACCGTCGTCCAGCGGCTGGACCGGGTCGAGGCGCTGCTCGGCCGGGACTGGAACCAGCCCGAGCGCTCCCTCGAACTCCAGCTGGCGCTGCGGCTGCAGCTGCTCGCCGGCGGCTGAACCGGCCTGCTCCGGACGGGGCCGCGCCGACCCCGGAGGGGCGCCGGGGAGCTCCGATCGGGTGGCTGGACGGTCCGTCCGGGCGTGGGCGTACAGTGGCGAGGTTGGTCTCGAACGCCTGGCAAGGAGCAGTCGTGAGCGAGCGGAGCGAGCGGTCGATCGGGAGTTGCGCGTCCCGCGGAGCGACCGCCCAGCGCAGCGAGGTGGGCGCGTGAGCGAGAACGTGCGGTTCGTCCGGATGGGCGTCGGCGAGGGCGCCGTCGCCTACCAGGAGGCCTGGGAGGAGCAGCAGCGCCTGCACGCGCTGCGGGTCGCGGACGAGATCCCCGACACCGTGCTGCTGCTGGAGCACCAGCCCGTCTACACGATGGGCAAGCGCACCAACCCCGCCGACCTGCCGCTGGACGGCACCCCGGTGGTCGAGGTCAACCGGGGCGGCGAGATCACCTGGCACGGCCCCGGCCAGCTGGTCGGCTACCCCATCGTCAAGCTGCCCGACCCGATCGACGTGGTCGCGTACGTCCGGCGGCTGGAGGAGGCGCTGATCCGCGCCTGCGGCGAGTTCGGCGTCGGGACCACCCGGGTGGAGGGCCGCAGCGGGGTCTGGGTGCTGGGCGATTCCATCCCGGACGCCGTCGTCGACCCGGCCCAGGTCGTCGACATCGGCAAGCTGACCCTGCGGATGGGCCTGCCGCTGGGCATCGACCCGCGGCTCGCCGGCCCCGAGTACGCGCCCTCCAACGCCGGCCAGCGCGGCGACGACCGCAAGCTCGCCGCGATCGGCGTCCGGGTCGCCCGCGGGGTGACGATGCACGGCTTCGCGCTCAACTGCGACCCGGACATGACCTGGTTCGACCGCATCGTGCCGTGCGGCATCCGGGACGCCGGGGTCGCCTCGCTCGCCGGGGAGCTGCGCCGCGACTTCACCGTCGGTGAGGCCCTGCCGGTGGTCGAGCGGCACCTGGCGGACGTGTTCGCCGAGCTGCCCGAGCCCGCGCTCAGCCGCTGAGGCCCCCGCCCCCGGGTACCCTCCCTGGGGCCGCCCCGGCGGGAACCCCCGGGAATCTACCGGCCGGTAGCTCTGTTGCCCTGCGATTGCAGGGCGGTAGGCCCGGCGAAGGCCGTACAACCACAGGCGTACCCTGGGGGTACCCCGTCTAGTTCTAGGAGTCGCACGTGTCCGCTGTCGCGCCCGACGGCAGGAAGCTGCTCCGCCTGGAGGTCCGCAACAGCGAGACCCCCATCGAGCGGAAGCCCGAGTGGATCAAGACCCGCGCGAAGATGGGCCCGGAGTACAACGCCCTCCAGTCGCTGGTGAAGAAGGAGGGGCTGCACACGGTCTGCCAGGAGGCCGGCTGCCCCAACATCTTCGAGTGCTGGGAGGACCGCGAGGCGACCTTCCTCATCGGCGGCGACCAGTGCACCCGCCGCTGCGACTTCTGTCAGATCGACACCGGCAAGCCCGCCGAGTTCGACCGTGACGAGCCCCGCCGGGTCGCCGAGTCGATCGTCACGATGGACCTCAACTACGCCACCATCACCGGCGTCGCCCGCGACGACCTCGCCGACGGCGGCGCGTGGCTGTACGCCGAGACCGTCCGCCAGGTGCACGCGATGACCGCCGAGCGCCAGGGCGGCCGCACCGGCGTCGAGCTGCTGATCCCCGACTTCAACGCCGTCCCCGAGCAGCTGGCCGAGGTCTTCTCCTCCCGCCCCGAGGTGCTCGCGCACAACGTCGAGACCGTCCCGCGGATCTTCAAGCGGATCCGCCCGGCGTTCCGCTACGAACGCTCGCTGGACGTCATCACCCAGGCCCGCGCGGCCGGGCTGGTCACCAAGTCCAACCTGATCCTCGGGATGGGCGAGACCCGCGAGGAGGTTAGCCAGGCGCTGGCCGACCTCGTCGGCGCCGGCTGCGAGCTGATCACCATCACCCAGTACCTGCGCCCCTCGCTGCGCCACCACCCGGTCGAGCGCTGGGTCAAGCCGCACGAGTTCGTCGAGCTCCAGCAGGAGGCCGAGGAGCTCGGCTTCGCCGGCGTCATGTCGGGCCCGCTGGTGCGCTCCTCGTACCGGGCCGGCCGGCTCTACCGGCAGGCGCTGGAGCGGCGCGAGCAGGCCGCGGTCTGACCCGGCGCCCCCGCGCCACCCGCACCCCGCGAAAGGGCGGAGCTCCGGCTCCGCCCTTTCGGCTTCACCGTGCTTTGACTGGCTGGTCACGGGCTGGTAACACGGGGTGGTGACGATGGAACTCGTCGCGATCGTTCGATTCTTCTCAGCCACCAGGGAGCTGTTCGGCATGCGGATGCGGATCCGGTCGGTGGGTGTCGCCCTGCGGCTCGCCGAGAACGTCCTGCTGGCGGGCGGCCAGCGGCAGGCCCGGCGCAACGCCTGGGCGGCGGTCTGCGAGAACCGCCGGTACGCGGCGGACCGCCGGCACGACGCCGGAGCCGCCGGCGCCAAGACGGCCCCGTAGCGCCTGCGGGGCCCGGCCGCGCCGGACCCGACCGCGGGACGGACCGCGCGGGGCTGACCACGCCGGGCCGACCCCGCGGCGCTGGAGCGGTCTCGGCCGCGGACCCGGCCGGCGCCGCGCCGGACGGCGGGCCCGAGCGCCCCGGAGTCCCGCGGTCGCAGGACGTCACCGCCCCCGGGCACAGCCGTCGCCGTACGCAGTCGGGTACCCGCACACGGGTCACGGTTGGGGGCGAACGGGTACCCGGGCTTGGATATCCCGTACCCGTGCCACGTACCATGAGCGTTATGGCGAGGGAAACATCCGAGAACCCCGGGCGACTGAAGCAGATCCGCCTGGCGTACACCATGACCAAGAAGGTCGACACCAAGATCGGCCTGATCATCGCCGGCGTCGGCCTGCTGACCTTCGGCGTGTTCCTCGCCATCGGCTTCGCAATCGACCACCCCGTCTACCTGGGGATCCTGGGCTTCATCGTGGCCTTCCTGGCCATGGCGATCGTCTTCGGGCGCCGGGCCGAGCGCGCGGCGTTCGGGCAGATGGAGGGGCAGCCGGGCGCCGTCGCGGCGGTGCTGAACAACATCCGGCGCGGGTGGAGCTCCAACTCCACCCCGGTGGCGGTGACCCGCAACCAGGACGCGGTCTACCGCGCCGTGGGCCGGGCGGGCATCGCGCTGATCGGCGAGGGCAACCCGAACCGGGTGCGCCAGCTGCTGGCGTCCGAGAAGAAGAAGATGGCCCGTGTCGTCGGCGACGTGCCGGTGCACGACATCGTGGTGGGCAACGGAGAGGGTGAGATCCCGCTCAAGAAGCTGCAGATCCACCTGATGCGCCTGCCCCGCGCCATCACCGCCGCCCAGGTCACCGAGACCAACGACCGGCTGCGCGCGCTGGGCGACCTGCTCTCCAAGGCGCCCATCCCCAAGGGCCCGATGCCCAAGGGTGCCCGGATGCCCAAGGGCGGCCAGGTCCGCTGACCCCTCCCCACCACGAACGCGAACGGCCCCGCCGCGGAGACTCCGCAGCGGGGCCGTTCGCTTGCCGTGGTGCGCTGTCCGCCGATCGCGGCCCGTCGGCCGTCCGGCGTGCTGACGACCCGGCCGCCCGGATCCGGACCTCCGGATCGGAGCCCCGGATCCGGACCTCTGGATCCGGACCTCTAGATCCGGACCTCGACCGTGCCGACGGCCTTGTCGTGCAGGCCCCGGGTGTCGCGGTCCCAGACCAGCGGCGGCACCACCAGGCACAGCAGCAGGGTGCGCAGCAGGACCTGCGGGATGGTGGCGCGGCCGCCGTCGAGGCGGACCACCCGGAGGCCGAAGAGCCGCTTGCCGACGGTCGTACCGGTGGTGGCGAGCAGCACCGACGCGACCAGGAAGTAGAGCGGGCTGGTCCACAGGTTCGCGTGGCCGGCGCTGCCCTTGCCGATCAGCCCGTAGGCGATCAGGGCGACGAGCCAGCCGTCGACGAACAGGGCGCCGATCCGGCGGCCGGGGCCGGCGAGCGAGCCGGAGCCCTCCTTGGGCAGTCCGAGACGCTCGCCGCGGTGGCCGAAGTCGGCGCCCATCTTCTCGGCGGCCGCCTTCGGGCCGTCGATCCACGATCCCAACGCTTCTCTGGTGTCCACGAATCCACACTAACCGGGCGGTCGGCCCGGACCGCCACCGGCTCCCCCGAACGCCACGAGCGGGTGAATCGTGTAGCCGGGGCTTTCCAAGTGGTCCAGACCACTTGCGGAGGGGCGTCGCTGACCGGGAGGCGTTTTGCCCCGTCCCGTACGTCTTTGCCGCCCGCGCGAGGGCCGTGGTTAACATTTACGAAACGGCCGGGTCACCGGCCGGAAACGGGCCATTCCTAGGGTGAGCCCCATTCGCACGCCGAGGAGGATGTATGTTCAACAACGCCGCCGAAGTGAAGCAGTTCATCCAGGACAACGATGTGAAGTTCGTCGATGTCCGTTTCTGCGATCTGCCGGGCGTCATGCAGCACTTCTCCGTACCTGCGGCGACCTTCGACCCGTCCGAGACCCTGATGTTCGACGGCTCGTCGATCCGCGGCTTCCAGGCCATCCACGAGTCCGACATGGCCCTGGTCGCGGACCTCGCCACGGCCCGCCTCGACCCGTTCCGGGCCGAGAAGCACCTCAACATCAACTTCTTCATCCAGGACCCGGTCACCGGCGAGGCCTACAGCCGCGACCCCCGCAACGTCGCCAAGAAGGCGGAGGCCTACCTCGCCTCCTCCGGCATCGCCGACACCGCGTTCTTCGGGCCCGAGGCCGAGTTCTACGTCTTCGACTCGGTCCGCTTCGACACCAGCGCCAACGCGTCCTTCTACCACATCGACTCGGAGGCCGGCGCCTGGAACAGCGGCGCCGCCGAGGGCGACGTCCGCGGCTACAAGGTCAAGTACAAGGGCGGGTACTTCCCCATCCCGCCGGTGGACCACTTCGCCGACCTGCGCGCCGAGATGTCCCTGGAGCTGGCCAAGTCCGGCCTGGAGGTCGAGCGGCAGCACCACGAGGTCGGCACGGCCGGCCAGGCCGAGATCAACTACAAGTTCAACACCCTGCTGCACGCCGCTGACGACCTGATGCTGTTCAAGTACATCATCAAGAACGTCGCCTGGCGCAACGGCAAGACCGCCACCTTCATGCCGAAGCCGATCTTCGGCGACAACGGCTCGGGCATGCACGTCCACCAGTCGCTGTGGAGCGAGGGCTCGCCGCTCTTCTACGACGAGCAGGGCTACGCCGGCCTCTCCGACATGGCCCGCTACTACATCGGCGGCCTGCTCCGGCACGCCCCCTCCCTGCTGGCCTTCACCAACCCGTCGGTGAACTCCTACCACCGCCTGGTGCCCGGCTTCGAGGCACCGGTCAACCTGGTGTACTCCCAGCGCAACCGCTCCGCCGCGATCCGCATCCCGATCACCGGCTCCAACGCCAAGGCCAAGCGCATCGAGTTCCGCGCGCCCGACCCGGCCTCCAACCCCTACCTGGCCTTCTCCGCCATGCTGATGGCCGGCCTCGACGGCATCCGCAACAAGATCGAGCCGCTGGAGCCGGTCGACAAGGACCTCTACGAGCTGGCCCCGGAGGAGCACGCCAACGTCCCGCAGGTGCCCTCCTCGCTCCCGGCCGTCCTCGAGGCCCTGGAAGCCGACCACGAGTACCTCCTCGCCGGCAACGTCTTCACCCCGGACCTGATCGAGACCTGGATCGACTTCAAGCGCACCAACGAGATCGCCCCGATCGCCCTCCGCCCCCACCCCCACGAGTTCGAGCTCTACTACGACCTGTAGGACGGGTCGCGGCCGATCCGCCGGTCAGGACCGGTGGGTCGGTTCGGACGGTCGGACCACTCGGGCCCCGTCGTGCTCCTTCGGGAGGGCGGCGGGGCCCGGTGCGTGGGGTGGGGTGCGGGGGTCACGGGACGTCGGGGGTGAGGGCGAGGACGGCGAGGTCGTCCGCGAGGAGGCCGGCGTACTCGTGGACGTCCTGGGCCAGGAAGGACACCAGCCGGTCGGGCGAGGTGGTACCGAGGGCGGCCAGCCGCGGGGCCAGCGGGTAGAAGGTGCCGGTGGAATCCCGGGCCTCGCTGACACCGTCGGTGTACAGCAGCACCGTGCGGCCCGGGGGCAGGGCGACGGCGGTCGGCTTGCCGCGCTCCTCGGCGGGGCCGAGGTGGCCGAGGCCGAGCGGGAGCTCGTCGGCGCAGGACACCGGGGTGATGGTGCCGTCGCCGAGCAGCAGCGGGGTGGTGTGGCCCCGGTTGACGATCTCCACGCAGTCGGAGCCCGGCCGGTACTGCAGCAGGACGGCGGTCACGAAGAGCTCGTCGTCGCCGCGGTCGGCGGCGTCGCGCAGCACGGCCCGGTCCAGCTGGTCGGCGAGGTCGACCAGCTCCGGGGTGTCGTGCGCGGTGGCCCGGAAGGCGCCGAGCACGTCGGCCACCGTCCGGACCGCGCCGAGACCCTTGCCGCGGACGTCGCCGAGCAGCACCCGGACGCCGAAGCGGGTGTCGCACACCTCGTACAGGTCCCCGCCGACCAGCACCTCGGCCTGGGCCGGGCGGTAGAGGCCGGCCACCCGCAGGCCGCCGGCCCGGTCCGGCACCGGGCGCAGCACCGTGCGCTGCAGGGTCTCGGCGACCGTCCGGGCCTGCAGCAGGTTGCGGTTCTGCCGGGTGCGCTGCCACGCGAGGGCGGTGCCCATCACCCCGGAGAGCAGGGTGGCGATGTAGACCCAGACGTGGTGCTGCTCGTTGATGTGGCCCGCGCGCAGGGCGAGGACGAGTTGCAGGGCCAGCGAGCCGACGGTGGTGGCGGCGGTCAGCACCGGGCCGTAGCTGAACGCCGCGACCACGGGCAGGGCGGTCAGCAGGAAGCCGGCGGCCACCGCGTCCGGGACGACCGCCTCGGCGGTCAGGTCGAGCAGGAGCAGCAGCACCGGCAGCCAGGGCACCCAGCGCGGCACCCTGGGTTCCACGGCCACCGGGTGCGGTGGGCGGGGTGCTGTGGGCACGGCGGGGACCTCCTGGACGAATGTCCCGGATTGACCGGGTTCGCCCCTCCATGCTCTCCCACGGACGGCCCTGCCACGAACGGTCGAACGTCCCGGATCCCGACGACCTGCCGGCCGGCACGTGCCACCGGGCCGAGCGGGCCCGACCGGGCCGAGCGGGCCCGACCGCCCGGCAGTCCGGCAGTCCGGCAGTCCGGGCGGTCGGGGCGGTCGGGGCGCGGTCAGCGGACGGAAACGGGCAGCGTCTCGAAGCCGCGCAGGACCAGGCGGTCGCGGCGGGTCGGAACGCCGCCCGGGGCGAGCCGGGGGAAGCGGGCGAGCAGCGCCGGCACCGCCACCTCCGACTCCAGCCGGGCCAGCTGGGAGCCCAGGCAGTAGTGCGGTCCGCCGCCGAAGCTCAGCGGCTGGCTGTCCGTGCGGCTCGGGTCGAACACCTCGGGGCGGTGGTGGCGGGCCGGGTCGTGGTTGGCCGCGCCGAGCAGCAGCAGCGCCACGTCGCCGGACGGCACCGGCAGGCCGTCGACGGCCAGGTCGTCGGCCAGGGCCACCCGGGAGGTGAGCTGGACCGGGGAGTCGAAGCGCAGCACCTCGTCGGTGAAACCGGCCGGGGTGACCGCGCCGCTGCGCAGGCCCGCCACCACCTCGGGGTGGCGGAACAGCAGGGCCAGACCGTTGCCGAGCAGGTTGGTGGTGGTCTCGAAGCCGGCGACCAGCAGCAGCACCAGGTTGGCCAGCAGTTCCCGAGCCGGCAGCCGCTCCGGGTCGTCGGCGGCGATCCGGGCCAGGTCGGTGACCAGGTCGTCCTGCGGACGGGCGAGGCGCTCGGCCGCCAGCGCCGTGAAGTAGTCGGCGAGCTCGTCCGCGGCCGCGTCGGCCTCGGCCAGCTCGGAGCGGTCGTCGACGAACTCCAGCGCGACGGTGAGGTCGGAGGCCAGGCCGCGGAAGCGGTAGCGGTCCCGCTCGGGGACGCCGAGCAGCTCGCAGATCACGCCGACCGGAAGGCGGAAGGCGAAGGCGTCCATGAAGTCCACCGGGGAGCCGTCCGCGCCCTGCTCGGCCATCTCGTCCAGCAGCCGGTCGACCGCGGCCTCCACCGCCGGACGCAGCGCGGCGACCCGCCGGGCGGTGAACACCGAGGCGATCAGCGGGCGGACCCGGGGGTGGTCGGGCGCGTTGCGCTGCAGGATCGAACGGCCGAACAGCGCCAGCGAGGTGTGCTCGGCGAACTCCGGGGTCAGGCCCGCCATCATCTCGGCGGTCGCGACCGCGAAGGCCGGGGTGCGCAGCACCCGGTCGACCGCCGCGTGCCCGACCACCAGGAAGGTGCCCGGGCCGGCCGGCATCACCGTGCCCAGCTCGTGCGCCCGCGCGTACAGCGGGTACGGGTCCGCCGTGCCCTCGCCCGTCAGCAACTGCTCGATGATCGCCGCGCCGTCCATCCGCTGCTCCCCTCCGGGGGCCCTTCTCCTCGGGCCCCGATTCCTGGTTCGTGAACCACCGTCGGGCGCGGCGGAGTTCCCGTCCCGGCCGGCCACCCGGGCGGGACGGCCCCGCCCGCCCGGCCACCGGTGGGCGGAGGGCTGTCGGCCGGCTCGGTAGGCTGGACGGCATGGAGATCTGGATCAACCCGCGTTGCGGCAAGTGCCGGTCCGCGCTCGGCGTGCTGGAAGCCGCCGGGGCCGCGTACACCGTCCGGCGCTACCTGGAGGACCCGCCCACCGCGGCCGAACTGGAGCAGGTGCTGGAGCGGCTGAACCTGGAGCCCTGGGACATCACCCGCCTCGACGAGCAGGTCGCCAAGGACCTCGGGATGAAGCAGTGGACCCGGGAGGAGGGCGACCGGGCGCGCTGGATCGCGGCGATGGCCGAGCACCCGATCCTGATCCAGCGCCCGATCATCACCGCGGACGACGGCCACGCCGTCGTCGCCCGCACCCCGGAGGCCGTCAAGTCCGTCCTGGGCTAGGGCTTGTCTTCCGGATCCCGCCGACCGGAATCGAGGCCGGCGGAGCCTGACCCGGGCCGGTCAGTGCAGCTGGATCCGCTGCACCGGCCGGCCCGGGTGCCAGTTGAGGACCCAGAGGTGGCCCTCCCCCACCGCGGTGTGCACGACCTGCTCCAGCTCCAGCCGGAAGGCGTGGAAGGGGGTGGGCGGCGGCTCGGGCAGATCCGCCGCGTAGGCGGCCAGCTCGGTCTCGTCGGTGATCTCGACCGCGCGGCCGGAGACCTTGGAGTCACCGCCCTCCATCCGCTCGCCCCCCGGGTGGGCGTGCAGCGCGAAGCGGCCGTCCCGCTGGAGGTCGCGCGCCTTGGCGGAGCCGTACATCGACCCGAGCATCAGGTCGGCGCCGACGAAGTCGACCTCGGTGCCGCTCACCCGGGGCGATCCGTCCTTGCGCAGCGTCGCCAGGACGTGGTGCTTCTCGGCCTCGAACCGGGCCCGCACGAGGGGCGCGAGGTCCGGGGCCTCCTGCTCGAAATCCTGCCAGGTAGCCATGGCGCCAGTCTGGCACCCGGTACCGACACCCGCCGGGCACCGCCGGACGCTGTCGGTGCCCGGTGCCAGACTGGCGGGGTGACCACCACGACCACGTACATCGCCTTCCTCCGTGCCATCAACGTCGGCGGCCGGACGGTGCGGATGGAACGGCTGCGGGAGCTCTTCACCGAGCTCGGGCTGGACGGCGTCCGGTCCTACATCCAGAGCGGCAACGTCTTCTTCACCACCGACGAGCCGGACCGCGCCGCCCTGACCGCACGCATCGAGCAGCACCTGGAGCAGTCCCTCGGGTACCCGGTGCCGGTACTGCTGCGCACCGTCGACGAGGTGGCCGAGCTGCTCGCCGCCGAGCCGTTCCGGAGCGTCGAGGTGACACCGGACGTCCGGCTGGTGGTGGCCTTCCTGTCCGAGCCGCTGCCCGCCGACCTCGCCGTCCCGTACACCTCGCCCAAGGGCGACCACGAGGTGATCGGCGCCGACCCGGGCGCCGCGTACGTGGTGATCCACCTGCGGAACGGCAAGTGGGTGACCGGGGAGCTGTTCGGCAAGGCCTACCGGGGCTCGGTGACCTCCCGGTTCCTGCACACCACGGAGAAGATCCTGGCGGCGGCCCGCAAGGGCTGACACCCCGTCTGGCCGGTCGCCTGACCGGTCGTCGGGACGGTCGTCGGGACGGCCCGTGGACCGCCCCCGGGCGGCCGGAACCGCGCGCGCCCGGCCGGCGTCTGGAGTGCAGTGACGTACTCATCGGGCGCCGGCGGGCGGCGCGTTCTGGACAGTCCCGGCCGGCTGAGCCGACAATCGGGCCATGACGACGTCTCCTGAGTTCCGCAGCGGCGCGCTCCGGCCGTCCGACGCCGAACGGGAGCAGGCCCTCGGCGCGCTCCGGGACGGCGCGGGCAGCGGGCGGCTGTCGCACGACACCTTCCTCGGCCGGATGGAGATCGTCCTCCAGGCCACCAGCACGGGCGAGTTGGACGCGGCGATGACCGGGCTGCCGACCGGGAACCCGGTCGAGCGCCTCGTGCTGCGGGCGGTCGGCAGGGTCTCCGCGTTCGGGGACCGGCTGAACCGCGCCTGGCGCACCGAGCGGCTGCCGGGGCTGAGCCTCCCGCAGGCCGGTGCCGTCCAGTTGACGATCGGCCGGATCCCCGGCTCCGGGCTGCGGCTGCACGACGCCTCGGTCTCCCGCCAGCACGCCGAACTCCGGCACGAGGGCGGCGGCTGGGTGCTGTACGACCTCGGTTCGACCAACGGCACGCACGTGAACGGCCGCCGGATCGCGGGCGGCGTCCGCGTCCGAGCCGGCGACCAGGTCCGCTTCGGGAACCTGGAGTTCCGGCTGGCCTCCGGCTGACCGTGCCCCGGCCCGGCGGCACGGAGGGCGGTGCCGGGTGGCGCTGACCGCGGGCCGCCGGCGCCCGGTGGCGCTCTGCGTCAGTGCGGGAACTGCCGGGGCGGGCGCTGCCGGGGCAGGTCGTCCCGGAACTCCTCGATGACGGTGCTGATCTGGCGGGTCAGCACGGTGTGCTCGATCCGGTCCAGGTAACGGTTCTCGGCGGCCAGCGCCTCGACGGTCACCCCGAAGTAGAGCGTCATCAGCGGATTGACGAAGAGCTCGCCGCCCTTCGTCCGGTCGGTGAACCGGACGTCGCCGAACTCGCCGCGCAGCGCCGCCGCCACCGAGCCGTTGACGATGCTGGGGTGCTCGGGGAAGGCGGCCCGGGCGTGCTCGACGGCGTCCAGGTAGAGCACGCCCTCCCGGCTGCCGCGGGGGATGGAGAAGGCACCGAGGTAGCCGCCCGCGCGCTCGATCGCCGCGAGGTTCTCCAGCACCAGCGCGTGGTTGACGCCGTGGTGGGCGTCGACGCCGAAGCCCAGGCAGGCGACCAGCCGTTCGGGCACCCCGGTGAGACCGGCCACCGCGGCGAGACTGGCCATGTCCTCCTCCGGGGTGCCGAGACCGGCCTCGTCCCCGCGCATCAGGATGTCGGTGCCGCCGTCGACCAGCAGCACCGCGTCGACGCCCAGGCGGCCGGTGAGCGCCCGGTAGGCCTCGCGCAGCGGCTGGACGCCCACGGACGGGAACGCCCAGACCGTGTCGGGCATCCCGTGCCGGTGCAGCCAGCGCGCCAGGGTGCGCTCCGGGAAGTAGCCCTCGGGGGCGGCGGTGTCCGGGCCGATCCGGGCCACCTCGGGCTCCGCCCAGACCTCGGAGGGCAGGCCGTAGAGGTGGGTGAAGGAGAGGTTCGCCAGGTGCACCTCCTTGCCCGCGGCGCGCAGGGCGAGGGCGATCGGCAGACCGGCGTACACGTCGAAACCGCCCCCGGCGCCGGCGATGAGGATGCGCTCGGCGGCCAGCAGCCGGGTGAGCAGCGGGGGTTGCAGCAGTGAGGTCATCGGCGGACGGTAGCACCGGGTGCCCGCGGGCCGGCGCCGAGGGCCGGGCGTTGTCAGTGACGGGTGCGAGGATGGCCGCATGACCCAGGAGACGGACGTCGACCCCGAAGTCCTGCGCGAAGCCCGCGAGCGGGCCAGCGAGTTGATCCGGTGCGGCTTCCAGGAGCCGGACGAGATAGCCCAGTCCCTGGTCGAGGTCCTCGACGACCAGGGACTGACGCAGGAGGAGGCGGAGCGGATCGTCGCTCCGCTGTGGGACGAGCGGCTGGCCGAGCAGGCCTCCTGGCCCGCGACCACGGACGTGGACCGTCTGGAGGCGGCGTTCGACGCGCTGGAGGAGCAGGGCGTCGTCGCGGCGATGGACTTCACCTGCTGTGCCACCTGCGGCTACGAGGAGATCGGCGGCGAGGCCGACGAGGGCTCGCACGGGTTCGTCTTCTTCCATCAGCAGGACACCGAGGCGGCCGCCGCCGGTCAGGGCCTGATGCTGCGGTACGGCGGTTTCCGCACCGGGGCGGAGCCCGCCGGGGTGGCGGAGCGGCGGACGGTCGAGGTCGGCCGGGCGGTGGTGGCCGCCCTGGCGGCGGCCGGGTTGCCGGCGGAGTGGGACGGCTCGCCGCACACGGCGATCCGGGTCGCTCCGCTGCTGTGGCTCAACCGCCTGCCGGAGTGACGGTGGTGGCGGCGGCGGCGGGGTCGCGGTGGCGACCTGCGCCGGGGCGCCGGGGGTCAGCCCCCGAGGGCACCGTGAACGCCGGGGACGCCGGGGAGATGGGCCGGTGCGGTGCACCGCGGCGCGAGCGTCAGCATATGCCTTCGGCGCATGCCACGCGCGTAGACGAACGGCCCGAGAAAAGGCCGGGCAGTCAGTCGGCGATGCCGCCCAGGTCGCCAGGCAGGCTGTCGCCCGGCCCGCCCGACGCGCCCCAGAGCCGGGCGGTGCAGCGCTGGTAGGTGGCCTGCCAGTGCGGCCAGTTGCGGGCCACGTCGTCGTCGCAGTCGGCGAGCAGCCGCTCGACCGTCGCCGGCTCCACCCCATCCAGCAGCCAGGCCAGCGCGTCCGCCGTGCCCGGGCCGTCCGCCGAGCGCAGCAGGTCCAGCAGCTCGCCCAGGCCGCCGAGCCGGGAGGTCTCCGGGACCACCAGCTCCATCCGGGGCAGCAGTTGGCGCTCCTCGATCCGCAGGTGCGTCTCCAGCCGGGCCGCCAGGTCCTCCATCGCGTACGCCACCGGCCAGGCGCTCCCGGTGTCCCGGCTGGCGATCCGGACCAGCGTGGTGACCCGGGTGAAGGAGTGGTCGAGGTTGTGGTGGTCGGCCTCCAGCCAGTTGAGCAGCAACCGCAGCTCGGGCGCGAAGCGGCGCACGATCGGCCAGATCCGGGTGTCCTGCTGCTCGTGGTGGCAGGTCAGCATCGCGGTCACGAAGGTCCAGTGCCGCAGCAGCGCCTCACCCGCGTCGTCCTCGCCGGGCTGCAGCAGGCGCAGCGCGTTGGGCAGCCGGGCGAGGTCGCGGCGCAGCGCGGAGTGCACCAGCCGCAACCCGGCGAAGCGGGCCGTCGCCGGCTCCTCGTCGGCGGCCAGCGCGGACGCGGCCGCACCCCTGGAGTCGGCCCCGGACTGCGCCTGCTCGGGCACGGCGGGGGACGGCTGGGGCAGCAGGTGGATCGGCATGGGACTCTCTTCACGAGGTGGCGGATCGGGCGGGCCGGCCGGTGGGACGCGGCGCCATCCAAAGTGCTCACAGTCGATCAGAAGCGAATCAATGTCCGATTGACGCGCAGGTCACAGGCGTTTATGCACCCCCGGGCGGCTGCGCCGGGGACGCCGCCGGAACGCTGCGGCGACCACCGCCGGACGGGCGGCGGCGGGGCCGGGAACAGCCCGACGCAGCCGGGCCCGGGGTGGGAACGGGGGCCGGCCCGGGAACGCCGAGGGCCCGGGACTCCCGTGCGGGTGTCCCGGGCCCTCGGCCGCGTTCGGCGTGCGCACGCACCCGTCCGCCGTACCGGGTCAGTCGGCCGCCGGTCCGGCCAGGTTCTTGCTCAGCCACTGCAGCGTGTCCGGGATCATCTTCTTGAAGTCCGAGGTCAGGTGCTTGCCACCGGGCTGCTCGTAGTACTCCAGGGAGGTGGGCGGGGCGGCCTTGGCCACCCAGGCCTTGACCAGCTTGGTCTCGTACGGGTTGGCGCCGCCCGCGGTGACCAGCATCTTGACGTCCGCCTTGCTCTGGGCGACCAGCACGTCCGGGTTGTTGGCCGCGCGCTCGGCGTCGTGGCCCTTCCAGAGCCCCGAGTCGGGGACGTAGTAGCCGTCGATCGGGACGGCGGCCTTGTAGACGTCCGGGTGCTGCAGGGCGAGCTTGGCGCTGCAGAAGCCTCCGGTGGAGGCGCCCATCACGCCCCAGCCGTCGCGGCCCTTGAGGGTGCGGAAGTTGGCGCGCACGAAGTCCGGGATGTCCTGGGTCATCCAGGTGCCCATCTTGGGCTGGCCCGGGATGTCGGAGCAGTCCAGCGCGTTGTGCTCGTCGCCGTTGAAGTTCTGCACCGGCATGATCATGATGAACGGGTGGGCCTTGCCGGCCTTCACCAGCTCCGCGTTGTTCTCCTGGATCGGCAGCTGGTTGTCGGTCCAGGTGTTGTAGCCGTTGCTCTGGCCGCCCGCGAAGAGGGTCAGCACCGGGAAGCCGGTCTTGGCGAACTTGGGGTCGTTGTACTCCGGCGGCAGCCAGACCCAGACCTTGCCGGACACCCCGGACTTCGCGCCGGTCACCGTGGTCACCATGATCGGGCCGGCCGCGGTGTCCCGGGCCTTGGTCAGGGCGGCCTGCGGACCGGTGGGCATCAGCACCTTCCCGGTGGCGGCCGCGGGCTCCGCGGTGGTGGGCGATCCGGTGCCGCTCGGGCTGCCCGCCGCAGTCGTCCCGCTCGCGCCCGGGGTGCCGGCCGCCTTGGCGCCGTCCCCCTTCCCGCCGCCGGAACTCCCGCAGGCCGCGAGCGAGGCGGCCAGGGCGAGTGCGGCGGCGCCGGTCAGGACGGCGCGGGAACGGGACGACTGCCTAAGCACGGTGAGGACTCTCCGACCGATGTCACGCCCGGTCCGTCTGACCGGGCGGCGGCCCCCCGGTGGGGCCGGACAGGCCCGGGGGCACGACGCTGGTACGGCCCCCGGGACGGCGGCGTGCCGCCCCTCGCGGTGGCGCGCCGTCCTGCGATCTTATGACGTGGGCCGGGGTGACCCGGTTGCGCGGCGGGCACCGTAAATCCAATGTTTGTTCGCGATCGGGTAAAGGTCTTCACCGCTCCCGCCGGACGGCGGGGGCCGGACGGCGGGGGACACAGCGGTCGGCCTGCCCGGGGGCACCGATTTTGGGGGCTTCGACCAGTGACGCCGGCCGTCCCATCCGCGACGATCGCCTCGGCGGGCCGCCCGGCGGCCCCGGCCGGACCCGTCGGACCGGGTCCGCACTGACCGAGCAGGGCACCCGAGCAGAGCACCCGCACAGAGCACCGAGGAGAGCGCCATGCCCCAGCAGATCGCCGTCGTCACCGGAGCCGGGAGCGGCGTCGGCCGGGCCGTGGCGGTCGAGCTGGCCGGGGCCGGCTGGCAGGTGGTACTGGCCGGCCGGCGCGCCGAACCGCTGCGGGAGACGGCGCGGCTGGGCGGCACCCCGGCCGTCGCGGTGCCGACCGACGTCACCGACCCGGCGGCGGTGGACGCACTGTTCGCGGAGACCGCCGAGCGCTTCGGCCGGGTGGACCTGCTGTTCAACAACGCCGGCACCTTCGGCGCGGCCGTCCCGGTGGAGGAGCTCGAGGTGGCGGCCTGGCGGGCCGTGGTCGACCTCAACCTGACCGGCGCCTTCCTCTGTGCCCAGGCCGCGTTCCGGCAGATGAAGGCGCAGCACCCGCAGGGCGGCCGGATCATCAACAACGGCTCGATCTCGGCGCACGTCCCGCGCCCGCACTCGATCGCCTACACTGCGACGAAGCACGCCGTGACCGGGCTGACCAGGTCGCTGTCTCTGGACGGCCGCCCGTACCGGATCGCCTGCGGGCAGATCGACATCGGCAACGCGGCGACCGACATGACCGCCGCGATGGGCGCCGGGGTCCGGCAGGCGGACGGGCGGATCGCGCCCGAGCCGACCATGGACGTGGCCGACGTGGCCCGCACCGTCCGGCACATGGCCGAGCTGCCGCTGGAGGCGAACGTGCAGTTCGCCACCGTGATGGCGACCGCGATGCCGTACATCGGCCGCGGCTGACAACCGGCAGCGGGCGGGCGGAACGGCAGGGCGCGGCAGCGGGCGGGCGGAACGGCAGGGCGCGGCGGGGGCCGGCAGGACGCGGGCCCGGCCGCCCGCCTACTCGTCGTGCGAGTGCCGGTACCGCAGCCCGCCGCCGTCCTCGTCCAGCCGGTAGACGCTGGTGGTCGGCCAGTACTCGCCGTTCTCGGCGACGGGCAGTCGGGCCCGCAGGACCATCCGGAGCACGGGCGGCGGGGCGGCGGCATGGACGAGCTTGCGGTGTCCGTCCCAGCGGCCGCCGCACAGTTCGAGGTCGAGGACGAGGGGGGTGGTTCTCATCCCGCGATGGTGTCAGCGCCGGACCGCCGCCCGGGGGGCGTAGCGGTGCGGCCACTCACACGGGGGACCCCTGTCAGCCTGGGCTGACAGGGGTCCCCGCATCACGGACGGCCCGCCGGGCCGGGCCCTCCAGACGACCCCCGGGGGCCGGACCGGCCTTACGGGCGCCAGGTGTCGTTCAGGGTGACCGTGCCCGAGGAGGGCGCGGTGGCGCTCCGGTTGGCCCCGGACTCCCAGGTCACCGCGCCGTTGGCGTCCTTGCGCACGTACTTGTACTGGAAGGCCGTGCCGGCCGGCAGGGTGAGCGACAGCGACCAGACGGGGTAGCCGGCCGAGGAGAGCGGCAGCGCCTTGGCCGGGTCCCAGCCGCCGAGGGCGGGGACGTCCCCGACCACGTAGACGTTCTGGCCGTACGCGGTGGTCGCGTTGACGTTGAACGAGGCGCCGGTGGTCGCGGCGACCGCGCCCTGGACGTAGAGCGCGACCGCGTCGCCCGCGCCGACCGTCGCGGTGAACTGGCCGTTGGCGCCCACCTGGTAGGTCGGGCCGGTGCAGCCGCCGCCCGGCTGCGGGTCACCGTGCTGGACGTCGCAGTAGGTGCCGGCCGGCAGCCCGGTCTGGAAGGTCTGGGTGATCGCGCCGTTCTCGTGGTTGATCGCGACGTAGCCCTTGTTGCCGCGGCCGAACGCGATGGCGTTGTTGCCGTTGGACCACCAGTTGGTGACGCCGGTGCCGGCGACGGCGTTGCGGAAGCCGACCATGTTGGCGACCTGCCGCCAGGCGTGGGTGCAGTTCCAGCCGTCCTGGTAGCAGGCGTTGACGGTGCCACCGTTGGGCGGGCCGTCGTCCTTGTTGGTGAACGAGTAGCCGGAGTAGACGTTGGGCGCGCCGTACGGCGAGGCCAGCAGGAAGACGTTGGCCAGCGTGTAGGTGTTGCCGTAGGTGTAGTTGAGGGTGGAGCCGTTGCGCTCGGTGTCCCAGTTGTCGATGAAGCTGCGCGCCTGGCCGCTCGGCAGGTAGCCCCAGGAGGCGCCCCAGCCGTTCAGGTTGGCGAGCTTGTCGCTGGTGAACATCCGCTTGAGGTCGGTGCCGACCCGGAACTCGTCCACGTCGCCGGTGCCGGTGTACTCACCGGGCTGGATCGGCTCGCCGGCGCCGTAGATGACCTCCTGCACCCAGTAGGCGCCCGGGTTGGCCATCTTGGCCTTGATCGCGGCGAGGTCGGCGGCGGCGATGTGCTTGGCCGCGTCGATCCGGTAGCCGTCGACGCCGAGCGCGCCCAGGTCGTCGAGGTAGTGCGCGATCGTGGTCCGGACGTAGGAGCTGCCGGTGTCCAGGTCGGAGAGGTTGACCAGCTCGCAGTTCTGGACGTTGGAGCGGTCCTGGTAGTCGGTGATCGGCTGGCGGCAGGAGTGGAAGTCCTGGTCCTGGTAGGTGCCGGGGTAGGTGTACTTGCTGTAGGCGGTTCCGCCGGTGCCGGTGCCGGAGCCGGCCGCCATGTGGTTGACCACCGCGTCGGCGATCACCTTGACGCCGGCGGCGTGGCAGGTGTCGACCATGTTCTTGAAGGACGTCCGGTCTCCGAGCCGGCCGGCGATCCGGTAGCCGACGGGCTGGTAGGAGGTCCACCACTGGGGGCCCTGGATGTGCTCCTGGGGCGGCGAGACCTCGACGAAGCCGTAGCCCTTGGGGCCGAGGGTGGAGGTGCAGGCCTGGGCGACCGAGTCGAAGCGCCACTCGAAGAGCGTGGCGGTGACGTCCTTGCCGTTGGCGGTGGGCGGGGTGGCCCCTGCGGTGGGGGCGCCGAGGGCGGTGCCGAGCGAGAGCGCGAGCGCCGCCGAGGCGGCGAGCGCTCCGGCCGCGCGGGCGGGCCGGCGGGTGGGGGCGGTGGTGACCACGTCGTCTCCTGGGGGTGGCTGGGGTGGGGCAGCCGGAGGGTGAAGCCTGCAGGAAGTTTCTGTAACTTGCCGGAAACTTGCAGCGCTGAACCTAGAGCCGTCGACACACACCGTCAAGAGCCTGGAAAGAACGTTTCTGCATACCCCGCGCCGGGCCCGGAACCCACCCCGCGCCGGACCCGGCGCCCAGCCTCGGCCGGACGCATGACAAAGGCCCGCCGGACGCACGACAAGGGCCCGGCAGCCGTGGCTGCCGGGCCCCTCACCTGTCCTGGTTCACCGGGCCCGAGGAGGCCCGACCCGACCTCAGCCGGTCTGGACGGAGGTGTCGTCGATCACGAAGCTCGTCTGCAGCGAGGAGTCCTCGACGCCGTTGAACTTCAGGGTGACCGTCTGGCCCGCGTAGGACGAGAGGTCGAAGGTGCGCTGCTGGTAGCCGGCCGCGGCGTCCACGTTGCTGTAGGTCTTCAGCGTGGTGCCGTTGACCGAGACGGTCAGCTTGTCGTACACGGTGGAACCGGTCTCGGCGGTGTCGATGTGCAGCCAGAAGCTCAGCGTCGCCTTGCAGCCGGCCGGGATGGTGACCGTCTGGGACAGCGAGTCGGTGTGGCTGGAGCCGTAGCCGTTCAGCCAGGCCTTCCAGGAGCCGCCGTGGGCCGCCTGCGAGGAGCTGTTGTCGACGACGCCGGAGCTCGCCGTCCACGGGGAGGCGCTGCCGGTCTCGAAGCCGGCGTTGCCCAGCAGCTGCGCCGGGGTGCAGCTGCCGCCGCCACCGCCGGTGACGGTCCAGGTGAAGCTGGTGTTGCCGCTCTTGCCGGCCGAGTCCGTGGCCGTGACGGTCACGTTGGAGGTGCCGGCGGCGGTGGCGGTGCCGCTGATCACGCCGGTGGAGGCGTTGATCGACAGGCCCGCGGGCAGGCCGGAGGCGCTGTAGGACAGCGGGGCGGTGCCGCCCGTGGCCTTGATCTGCAGGTTCACCGAGCCGTTGAGCGCGGTGGACTGGTTGCCCGGGTTGGTGACGGTGACGCCGCCCGGGTTGGGCAGCGAGCCGACGTTGACGCCCGCCCAGGCGGTGCTGACGGCCGTGAGCTCCGCACTGCCGGCACCGTACAGGTCGGTGGCCGCCTTCTCCGTCGCGGTGCGCGCCGCGGCGTAGTTGGTGGTGGAGGTCATGTAGGTGGTCAGGGCGCGGTACCAGACCTGCGCCGCCTTGTCCCGGCCGATGCCGGTGACCGCGATGTTGTTCTGGGTCGGCGAGTTGTAGCTGACGCCGTTGATGACCTTGGCGCCGCTGCCCTCGGCCAGCAGGTAGAAGAAGTGGTTGGCGACGCCGGAGGAGTAGTGGACGTCCTTGTTGCCGACGGTGGAGGACCAGTAGTCGGCGGACTGGCCGTCCTTGGACGGCTTGTCCATGTACCGCAGCGGGGTGCCGTTCCCGTTGATGTCGATCAACTCACCGATCAGGTAGTCGGGGTTGTCGGTCGGGATGTTGGCGTAGAACTCCACCATGGTGCCGAAGATGTCCGAGGTGGCCTCGTTGAGGCCGCCGGACTCGCCCGAGTAGTTCAGGTTGGCGGTGGCCGCGGTGACGCCGTGGCTCATCTCGTGGCCGGCGACGTCGAGCTCGGTGAGGGGGTGGGTGTTCGAGTCACCGTCACCGTAGGTCATGCAGAAGCAGGAGTCGTCCCAGAACGCGTTCACGTAGTTGTTGCCGTAGTGGACGCGGCTGTAGGCGCCGACACCGTCGTTGCGGATGCCGTTGCGGCCGAAGGTGTTCTTGTAGTAGTCCCAGGTGGCCGCGACGCCGAAGTGGGCGTCGACCGCCGCCGACTCGCCGTTGGCGACGGTGCCGTCGCCCCAGGTGTCGGTGGACTTGCTGTACAGGGTGCCGGTGCCCGAGGTCCCGTGGTTCAGGTTGGTGGTGTACATCCCACCGCGCGTGGTGTCCTTCATCTGGTAGGACGACCCGGACTGCGAGGTGCCGATGTTGACGTTGCCGACGAAGACGCCCTTGCCGGTGCCGGTCTGGATGCCCTCGAACTTCTGGATGACCTGACCGCTGGTGGCGTCGGTGACCACGTGCAGCTTGCTCGGGGTGCCGTCCGACTCGGTGGAGGAGACGACGGTCTCCCAGGCGAGGCGGGGGTTGTTGTCCGCGGCCCAGACGACCAGGCGGGGCGCGCTCTCCAGCGCGGCGCCCGACTCGGCGGCGAGCGCGGCCGACTGCGCGGCCGGCGCCGCCAGCTTCGGCGTGGTGCCGACTCCGCTCAGCGAGGCGCTGCTGGCCCGGTCCACGCCCTTGGTCGCGCCGGTGGCGGACTGGTGGACCACCAGGTCGCCGCCCAGGACGGGCAGCCCGTTGAGGGTCCGCTCGTACCGCAGGTGACGGGTGCCGTCCGCGTCCTGCACGACGTCCTTGGTGACGAGCTTCTCGTCGCTGCTCAGGCCGAGGGTCTGGGCGAGGGGCGCGGACTGCTGGTTCGCCGAGGCGATCAGCGCGGCCCGGGTCGTCTGCTGGGCGGCGACGGCGGCCGGGGCGTCCGGCGTGGCGGCCTGGGCGATGACCGGTATGCCGGTCACCAGCAGCGCGGTGGTGGCGGCCATGACAACCGCCGCCTTCCGGGCGTGAGCGTAACGGGACATGCGGACTCCTTTTCCGACCGGTGCGGGTTCGCACGCGGTGGAGAGAACCTGGGCCGCAGGGTTGCGGCGCAGTGGGGGCCCCCGCCCGCGGTGTGCGACGGGGGTGCGGATGCGGTGCTCACAAGTCGTTGCAGGATCGGGACGCGCTGCACCTGAACTGGCCGGCTGCACCGGGGGGTGGGGCCCCCTCGTCTGCAGCCGGAGGAATCGTGGCAGCAAACGAGCCGTTAATGACAGATGCATGCCACGGAATGGCCGATTCATTACCGAAACCGTATGCACGACGGTCCGTCAGTTGTGTTACCCCTTTGCGAACTCGTGAACACGGTTTTCATGGTCCGGGTAAAGTTCGATCACTTCCGGATGTCACTGACCAGCGCTCAGGGCTCCCGCCCGGCCCGGCGGGCGGCCGACAGCGCCCCGCAGGCGCGGCACATCACAGTTCCGGCCGTGCCAACGACTGTTTCCGGCCACCTCGCGGCCAAAACGACACGGGTCCCGCGCCGCCACAACGGCGGTGCGGGACCCGTGAGTTCCGGTTACGGTCCGATCGGCTCCGGGATCACCCCTGGACGAACACCGCCACGGTGCGACCGGGCACGGTGAAGGTGCCCGTCGCGGCCTCGAAACCGGACTGCTTGACCACCTGGTCCGTGCCGCCCGCCTGGACGGGGTGCAGGGCCTGGGCCGTCCCCTTCAGGGCCGCCACGGTCTGCGTCTGCGCGGTGGGCGTGGCGTTGAAGACCACGGTGACGCCCTTCTCCGCCCCCTTCAGCCCGGTGCCGTCCAGGTGCAGGGTGATCACCCCGGGCGTCTCGCCGGACGTGCCGGAGAGCGGGTAGGAGAGCCGCTGCTGGACCGCCGCCAGGGTGGGCAGCGAGAACAGCGGCGAGGACTGCTTGATCCGCAGGAACTGCTGGTACTGCGCGGCGGTCGCGCGGATGTCGGCCGCCCCCACGGTGAGCCGGGGGTTCGCCAGCAGGGACTTCGCGGTGGGCCACAGGTCCTTGTTGTCGGCCGCGGGCGGCAGCCCCCGTCCCCAGCCGTTGCCGTCCGCCGCGTCCCAGTGGATCGCGTTGAACCAGTCGCCCGAGTCGTAGGAGTTGGCGTCCAGCGACTTGGAGCGCAGCTGGTCGCTGCCGGCCTGGGCGAAGCCCGCCCCCTGGGTGAGCGCGGTGAGCGAGAGCCCGAGCGCCTGCATCCGGGCCCGGTCGGCGGGCGCGGTGCCGGCCGGCAGCTTGTAGGCGAGCGCGTCGAACAGGTCGGTGTTGTCGTGGGCGTCCACGTACTCCACCGCCTCGCCCGGCACGGCCGCGTACCCGGTCGGGGCGCCGTTGTAGTCGACCTGGGCGCCGGTGACGCTCCGGCCCCGGCTGTCGGTGAAGGAGTACCCGGCCAGGTTGCCGGTCAGTCCGACCTTCAACTGGTCCATCTGGTGGAGCAGTCGGGCCTTCTGCTCGTCCGCGGTGCCGTTCGCGGGCGAGCCGTTCGGGTCGGTGTACAGGCCCGAGGCGAAGCCCTGCTGGGGTGCGGAGGAGAGCATGAAGTTGCCGCCGCGGGCGGCGTCCCGGATCCGGTCGTCGAAGGTCGCGATGCCGGTGCCGGCCATGGTGAGCTGGGTGGCCTGCTCGAAGCGGGCGCCGTTCGCGACGACGCCGAAGTTCCAGCCCTCGCCGTAGAGGAGGACGTTCTTCCCGTCCACACCGTCGGAGTCGGGCGTCATCTTCCGCAGCGCGGCCTGCACGTCGAGCATGGTGGACTTCGGGTCCAGGCCCATCAGGTCGAAGCGGAACCCGTCGACCTTGTACTCGCGGGCCCAGGTCGTCACCGAGTCGACCACCAGCCGGTTCATCATGGCGTGCTCGGGCGCGGTGTCGGCGCAGCAGCTGTCCGTGGTGATCCTGCCGTCGGCGTCCAGCCGCTGGTAGTAGCCGGGCACCACCCGGTCGAGCACCGAGTGCTCGGCCTGACCGCCGGCGGCGGTGTGGTTGTAGACGACGTCCAGCACGACCCGCAGGCCGGCCTGGTGGATCGCCTGCACCATCCACCGGAACTGCACCGTACGGGCGGTGCCTTCGGGGTCCGTCGCGTACGAGCCCTCGGGCACGTTGTAGTGCAGCGGGTCGTAGCCCCAGTTGTAGGCGTCGTCGGCGGCGACCGCCGCCACGCACTCCTGCTGCTTCGGGCCGTCCGCCGGGAGGGACTTGAGGTCGCAGGCCGGCAGCTTCTGCTCGGCCCGGTTCTCCCGGATGGTGGCGATGTCGAAGGTCGGCAGCAGGTGGATCGTCGTCACGCCGGCCTTGGCGAGGTCCCGCAGGTGCTGCATGCCGGCGGACTGCGACTCGGTGAACGCCAGGTAGGTGCCGCGTTCGGCCGCCGGCACGGTGCCGTCCTCGACGGAGAAGTCGCGGACGTGCAGCTCCTGGATCTGCTGCTGGGCGGCGGGGACGGCCTTCGGGCGGGCGTGGTCGTCCCAGCCCTGCGGCTTGAGCGCCCCGGCGTCGAGATCGGCGACCAGGCTGCGCCGGGAGTCGGTGGACAGCGCGACGGAGTAGGGGTCGGTGACGGTGTTGACCACCAGCTGCTGCACCGAGGGCGCCCAGACCTTCACCTGGTACAGGTAGTACTTGCCGTCCAGTTCGGCCTTGTCGCGGACGACCTCCCAGACGCCGGTCTCGTCGTCCCGCTTCAGCGGGAGCGTCCGCGGGGTGCCGCCGGTGGCGCCGTCGAAGACCTGGACGGACACCTCCTGCGCGGTCGGCGCCCAGAGCGAGAGCGCCACCTTGCCGTCGTAGTACGCCGGCCCGAAGTCGACCTTCCCCGTCCGCCGGGCGTACAGGTCGTCCAGGACGCCGGGGGTCTGCACACCGGTGGCGGCGAGCACGGCTCCGCTGGGCAGGTGCTCGGTGAACAGCAGCTGGCTCCGCAGCGCCGCCGGGACGCGGGCGGTGTCCCGGGCGTCCACGGTGAAGGCCCGGTAGCCGGCCAGGTGCGGGAACGCGGCCTTCTGCGCCGCGGTCAGCCCGCCCTGGACGGGGGTGAGCCGGATCCACCGGCCGGGCCCGGTCAGCACGCCCTTGTCGGCCTTGATGCCGCCCGCGGGGTCGTAGACCAGCTGGGCGCTGGTCCCGCCGGCGAGGGCCTGGTCGCTCGCGCCGTGGTTCGCCGGGACGACGACGGTCCTCGCGTCGATCCACTGCGCCTTGGCGGTGCCGAGGTCGATCTGCGAGGAGGAGGCGGCGTTCTGCGGCAGCAGGTGGCCCTCGCGGCCGCCGAGGATCCAGATCTCGCGGCCGTCGACCGCGAAGTCCAGCGACTGGTCGGCGGGCAGGTCCTTGTCGTTGCCCTTGTGCAGGATGTAGCTGAGGCTGGTCGCGCCGGGGGCCAGCGGCACCTCGAAGACGGCGCCGAAGGCGTCGCGGCGCGCCGGCGTCAGCGGCTTGCCCCAGTCGGTGGGGGTGGCGGCGCCGGTCCAGTCGTGCAGGCCCCAGCCGTCGTAGTCGCCGTCGGCCCGGTTGTAGTGGATGACGGCGGTGTTCGCCGGCGGCGTGCCCGTCGGTCCGGGGTTCGCGGTGCGGACGGCCGGGTCGCCCTGGGCGAGCCAGACCTCACCGGTGCTGCCGACGTCGACGTGCCGGTCGGCGTCGACGTCCTTGACGCCGTTCTTCTCGACGATGAAGCCGACGTCCGAGGCGCCCGGCTTGAGCCGCACGTACGCGAAGGCGCCGTACGCGTCGCGGCCGGTGAAGGCGTGCCCGGCCGGCCACGGGGTGGATTCGCCGTCGGCGAGGTCGCCCCAGGCGTAGAGGTTCCAGCCGTCGTAGTCGCCGTCCGGGCGCTTGTAGTGGACGACGGCGTACGGGCGGGAGCCGGCCGTGGGCAGCGGCTTGGGGGCGGGGGTGCCGGTGGTGAAGCTCGCGGTGGCGGAGCGCAGCCGGCCGGCGGAGTCCTGCACGACGGCCTTGTAGCGGACGACCGTGCCGGGGGCGACGGCGCTCAGGTCCTGGGTGACGAGGTACTTCCCGGTGTCGGCGGTGCCCAGGGTCTGCCAGGGCCCGGTGCCGATCTGGGCGGCGAAGCTGACGCGGTCGAAGCCGCCGCCGGTCGTGGCGCCGACCGTGACGAGGCCGGTCGAGCCGTCCGCGGGCGGCTGCAGCGAGAGCTGCGGGCCGGCGGCGGGGGCGGCGAGCCGGGCGCCGGCCTTGAGGACGACCGAGGAGAGCGCGGGCACGGTGACGGTGACCTTGCGGTCCGCGCCGCTGGTGACCCGCTCCCCCGCCGACGGGTAGATCCGGTCGAAGCCCGTCCCGGCCGAGAAGGTGTCGAGGGTGACGGTCTTCGCCTCGGTGGCGTTGTTGACCGCCACCAGGTACTCGACCTGCTGCCCGGCGTCGATCCGGGAGAAGGCGTAGACCCCGGGGCCGTCGGCCGCGTAGCGCTCGATCTGGGCGCCGTCGGCGAGGGCCGGGTTCTCCCGGCGCAGCGCGGCCAGGGCGGCGACGCCCCGGTAGAGCGGGCCGCCCTGCCCGTAGCGGTCGGCCGGGCCGGTGGCGCCGCCGAGCACGCGGTCGGTGTTGTAGGAGGGCGTGGCGGAGGCGAACACGTCCTGCCGGGCGTCCTTGTCGCCGCCCGCTCCGGTGAAGCCCTGCTCGTCGCCGTAGTAGACGACGGGCTGGCCGCGGGTGAGGAACTGCAGCTCGTTGCCGAGCCGGTCCTTCTTCAGCAGGGTGGCGTCGTCGGCGCCGGGGTTGTCGGCGAGCAGGAAGGAGCCGAACCGGCCCATGTCGTGGTTGCCGAGGAAGGTGGGCAGCTCGTAGGCGTCGGTGTCGGCCGTGGTGTAGCGGTAGTCCTGGCCGTAGACGTCGGCGAGGTTGCGGGCCGAGCCGCCCTGGGAGACGTAGGAGCGGGCCGCGCCCTGGAACGGGAAGTCCAGGGTGGCCTGGAGCCTGCCCTTGGTGACGTACGGCGAGGTGGTCGCCGGGTCGCCGGAGTAGACCTCGCCGAACATGAAGAACCGCTTGTTGCCCTGCTTGGCGGCGAAGTCCTTGAGGGCGGGGGCCCACTGCTGCCAGAACGCCATGTTGACGTGCTTGACGGTGTCGATCCGGAAGCCGTCCACGCCGGTGTCCTGGACCCACTGCTGGTAGACCTTCTCGAAGCCCTTGACCACCTTGGGGTTCTGGGTGTCGAGGTCGTCCAGGCCGCTGAAGTCGCCCTCGGTGGCGGACTCGCCGACGAAGGTCGAGTCGCCGCGGTTGTGGTAGAGCGAGGGGTCGTTGAGCCAGGACGGGGTCTTGGCGGTGGCGTCTGCGGGGGTGCGCAGGACCGGGGTGTAGGGGAAGGAGTCCTTGGTGATCCGCGGCCAGGGCGCCGCGGAGTCGGCGACCGCGGTCTCGTCGACGGGGTTGCCGTCGGCGTCGAGCGTCGGGTAGGCGCCGGTGGAGCGGTAGGCGTGCTGCTGTTCGGCGGCGTCGACGACGTCGGCGGTGTGGTTGGTGATGACGTCGAAGAAGACCTTGATGCCGCGGGCGTGGGCCTTGGCTATCAGTTCCTTGAGCTGCTCGTTGGTGCCGAAGTGCGGGTCGACCTGGGTGAAGTCGGTGATCCAGTAGCCGTGGTAGCCGGCCGAGGCCTGGTCACCCGTGCCCTGCACCGGCTTGTTCTTGAAGATCGGGGCCATCCAGATCGCGGTGGTGCCGAGGTCCTGGATGTAGTCGAGCCGCTGGATCAGGCCGGCCAGGTCGCCGCCGTGGTAGAAGCCCTTGTCGGCGGGGTCGAAGCCGTTGTCCATCCGCCCGCCGGTGATGCCTCCGGTGTCGTTGCGGGTGTCGCCGTTGGCGAAGCGGTCGGGCAGGACGAAGTAGAACTGTTCCCGGGTGAGGTCGTGCCGCCCGGCGGTGGCCGCCAGGGCGGCGTCCGAGGGCGGGGCCGGCGGGGCGGCGGCCAGGGCGGCGGGGGCGCCGCCGAGGGTGGCTGCGGTCAGTGCGGCGGCCAGCAGGACGGCCGTGCGGCCGGGTCTGCGTCGGTGGGTGCTCCGCGGCGGGTGGAGCCGGGCATCGGCCACTGAGGGTCTCCCTTAGGGGAAGGGCGATCGAGTTCCCTGGAAGCTAGCGGCCTGCAATATGTTTCAGCAAGATGCAGAAACCGTTTCGTCCCGGGAAAACGCAGGCCCGAGGCCCTCTCGACCACCCCGATTACTCCCTTCGAGCGGGCGGCGTGACAATGGGACGTATGTCCGTCCCACCGGTAGCCACCAGACCCGATCGCACCCCCTCCCCCGGTGGGAGCCGGCCCCTAGCCCTCAAGGGGGACAACCGGTGAAGAATCCACTGCCGGAGGATGAGCAGACGGCGACGGGAGGTCTGGCAGACTTCTCGACCATGGGGGAACCGACCGAGATCCAGCAGCGCCGCACCGAGCGCGCCGACGCGGCGCACGGCGACGGCTCCGACGCACGGCCGGCCTCCCCCGGGCGCCTGCCCGACGGAGCCACCCGCGTCGCACGGTCCCGCACCGCCGCGCTGCGCGGCCGCATCCGCGACCAGCGCCGCTCACCGGCCCGGCCGAGGCTCTGGTTCGAGCTGGCCCTGATCGGGATCAGCTACTGGATCTACTCGATCGTGCGCAACGCCGTCCCCGAGCAGGCGACGACGGCCCAGAAGCACACGACGTGGATCTGGGACCTCGAACAGCACCTGGGCATCGCCGTCGAGCGCTCGATCAACCACGGCGTGGACAGCGTCGGGTGGCTCATCACCGGGATGAACTACTACTACGCCACACTGCACTTCGTCGTCACGATCGGCGTGCTGGTCTGGCTGTACCGGCGCCACCCCGGCCGCTACGCGGCCGCCCGCACGGTGCTCTTCGTCACCACCGCGATCGCCCTGGTCGGTTTCTACTTCTTCCCGCTGGCACCGCCCCGGCTGATGACCGACGGCGGGTTCATCGACACCGTGAAGGCCCACGGCACCTGGGGCTCGATGGCCTCCGGGCCCGCCGCCCACGTCTCGAACCAGTACGCGGCGATGCCCTCGATGCACATCGGCTGGTCGATGTGGTGCGGCCTGGCGATCTTCTTCCTGGCCCGCCGGACGTGGGTGCGGGTGCTCGGCCTGCTCTACCCGGCGGCCACCCTGGTGGTCATCGTCTCCACCGCCAACCACTTCTGGATGGACGCCGTCGGCGGCGAGATCTGCCTGGCCGTGGGCTTCCTCGCCGCCCGCTGGCTCTACCACTCCTGGGCGTACCGGCTGCCACAGGTGCCCGACCGGGAGACGGCGGAGGAGCCGATCACCGTCCCGGAGCAGTGGAGCGAGCCCGCTGTCAGCAGCGCCCGACGGTAACCGCCCGCCCGCACCACCCACCAGGAGGGGCCCCGACCGGGGCCCCTCCGGTGCGTCCGGGACCACCCGCGCCCTGGCGCCTCCGGGCTCACCCGTGGTCCTCGCGCCTCCGGGCTCAGCCGTAGAACAGCCGCTCCACCACCGCCCGGGCCCGCCGGGTGGTGCGCCGGTAGTCGTCCACCAGCTCCCCGCTGTGCCCGGCCCCGTACCCGAGGTAGCGGGCCACCCCCGCCAGCTCCCGGGCCTCCCCGGGGAAGCTGTCGCCCGGCCGGCCGCGCACCAGCATCACCGCCGACCGCACCCGGGACGCCAGCACCCAGGCCGCGTCCAGCACCTCCGCGTCGGCCGGATCGACCAGACCGGCCCCTGCGGCGGCCGCCAGCGCCGCCCTGGTCCGGGTGGTGCGCAGGGCCGGCAGCTCGTGCCCGTGCTGGAGCTGCAGCAGCTGCACCGTCCACTCGACGTCCGCCAGCCCGCCGCGACCGATCTTGGTGTGGGTGGTCGGGTCGGCCCCGCGCGGCAACCGCTCCGCCTCGATCCGCGCCTTGATCCGGCGGATCTCCATCAGGTCCCGCTCCGGCACTCCGGTGCCCGGGTAGCGCAGCGGGTCCACCAGCTGCCGGAAGCGGGCCCCCAGGTCCTCGTCCCCCGCCACCGGCTCGGCGCGCAGCAGCGCCTGGCTCTCCCAGGCGTGCGACCAGCGCCGGTAGTACGCCGCGTACGAGGCGAGGGTGCGCACCAGCGGGCCGCTGCGCCCCTCCGGCCGCAGGTCGGCGTCGACCAGCAGCGGCGGCTCGGTGGACGGCGCGCCCAGCAGCGTCCGCAGCTCGTGGCAGACGGCCTGGGCGGCCCGGGCCGCGTCCTCGTCCAGCGAGCCGAGCAGCGGCTCGTGGACGAAGAGCACGTCGGCGTCCGAGCCGTAGCCCAGCTCGCGGCCGCCGAGGCGGCCCATCGCGATCACCGCGATCCGGGTCGGCAGGTCCCCGTGCTCGGCCTCCCAGCCGGCCACGCAGGCGCGCAGCGCGCCCTGCAGGGTGGCCGCGTTGATCGCGGTCAGCGCCTCCCCCGCGGCGTCCAGCGCCTCGGCCGGGTCCTCGCCGAGCCGGCCCAGGACGTCCGCGGCGGCGGTCCGGAACAGCTCCCGGCGGCGCACCGAACGGGCGGCCGCCACGGCCGCGGCGGTGGAGCCGGCGCGGCCGACGGCGGCCAGCACCTCCTGCTGCAGGGCGGCCCGGCCGCGCGGTTCCAGGCCCTGCGGGTCCCCCAGCATGGCCACCGCCTCCGGGGCCCGCAGCAGCAGGTCGGGGGCGAGCCGGCCGGCCGACAGCACCCGGGCCAACTGCTCGGCGGCGGCGCTCTCGTCCCGCAGCAGCCGCAGGTACCAGGGGGTGCGGCCGAGCGCGTCGGAGACCTGGCGGAAGTTGAGCAGACCGGCGTCCGGGTCGGCCGAGTCGGCGAACCAGCCGAGCAGCACCGGCAGCAGGGTGCGCTGGATCGCGGCCTTGCGGCTCACCCCGGAGGCGAGCGCACTGAGGTGGCGCAGCGCGGCGGCCGGATCCGCGTAGCCCAGCGCCTCCAGCCGGGCCCGGGCCGCGTCCGGGGTGAGCCCGGTCGCGCCCGCCGGCAGCTCGGCGACGGCGTCCAGCAGCGGCCGGTAGAACAGCTTCTCGTGCAGGCGGCGCACCTCCACCGCGTGCCGCTTCCACTCGCGCTGCAGCGCGGCCACCGGGTCCGAGCGGGTGTCGTCGTTGATCAGCCCGGTCAGCGACCGGGCCAGCCGGCGCTGGTCCTCCTCGCCGGTCGGCATCAGGTGGGTGCGGCGCAGTCGGTGCAGCTGGATCCGGTGCTCCAGCGAGCGCAGGAAGCGGTAGGCAGTGTCCAGCGAGGCGGCGTCCGCCCGGCCGACGTACCCGCCGCGGGAGAGCGCGGCCAGCGCCTCCAGGGTGTTGCCGCTGCGCAGCGCCCGGTCGGTGCGGCCGTGCACCAGCTGGAGCAGCTGCACCGAGAACTCGACGTCCCGCAGCCCGCCCGGGCCGAGCTTGAGCTGGCGGTCCAGCTCGGTGGCGGGGATCGAGTCGATCACCCGGCGGCGCATCTGCTGCACGTCGGTGACGAAGTTCTCCCGGGCGGCGGCCTGCCAGACCATCGGTGCGAGCGCCTCGACGTACGCGGCGCCGAGCTCGGCGTCCCCGGCGACGGGGCGGGCCTTGAGCAGCGCCTGGAACTCCCAGGTCTTCGCCCAGCGCTGGTAGTAGGCGAGGTGGCTGGCCAGGGTGCGCACCAGCGGGCCGTTGCGGCCCTCGGGGCGCAGGTTGGCGTCCACCGGCCAGATGGTGCCCTCACCGGTGGTGTCCGAGCAGAGCCGGGTGAGGGCCGCGGCCAGCCGGGTGGCGGCCCGGACCGCCACGTGCTCGTCCACGCCCTCGCGCGGCTCGGCGACGAAGATGACGTCCACGTCCGAGACGTAGTTGAGCTCCCGGCCGCCGCACTTGCCCATCCCGATCACGGCGAGCCGGCAGGCCCGGGCCGCGTCCGGGTCCTGTTCGGCGGCGAGGTCCAGGGCGGTCTGCAGGGTGGCGCCGGCCAGGTCGGCGAGTTCGGCGGCGGTCTGCGCGAGGTCGGTGGTGCCGGTGAGGTCGCGGGCCGCGATGGCGAGCAGGCAGCGGCGGTAGGCCGTGCGCAGGGCGTCCGCCGGGGTGCGCGCGCCCTGCCGACCGCCGTCCTGGACGCCCTCGGCGAGCGCGCGGCGGAAGTCCTCCGGGCCCGGGTGCATGTCGCGCAGCTCGAAGGTGACCAGCACGTGCCAGTCGTGCGGGTGGCGGGCGAGGTGGTCGGCGAGCGCGGTGGAGACGCCGAGCACGCCGAGCAGCCGGTCGCGCAGCGGCTTGGAGGTGGTCAGGGTGTCGCGCAGGGTGTGCCGGTCCGCCTCGTCGGCGGCCTCCAGCAGCCGGGCCAGGCCGAGCAGGGCGAGGTCGGGGTCGGCGGTGGCACCGAGCGCGTCCAGCAGCACCGGGTCGTCGGCGAGGCCCTCCAGTCCCGGACCGGCCAGCAGCCGCACCGCCTGCGCCGGGTCGGTGAACCCGCGCCGGACCAGCCTGATCTCCGGCCGGCTGACCCGGCTCCCGGCCCGCTGCTCCTCCACCGCCATGGCCCCTCCATCCGTCCGCCCCAGCAGGTTACGCGCCCGCGCGGCCCGCCGCCGGGCGCGAGCGCCGGACGGCCCCACCGGGCGGGGAGCCACCCGGCGGGGGGCCGCCGGGGAGTCGCCCCCCCCACACGGGACGGCCCGCCGTCATCCGGTCGGACGACAGCGGGCCCCGGCCGTTCGACCGAAGGTCAGCCGCTCACAGCACCTGCAGGTTCTTGCGCAGCTCGAAGGGGGTGACCTCGGAGCGGTACTCCTCCCACTCCTGGCGCTTGTTGCGCAGGAAGAAGTCGAAGACGTGCTCGCCGAGGGTCTCGGCGACGAGCTCGCTGCGCTGCATCAGGTCGATCGCCTCGCCGAGGTTCTGCGGCATCGGCTGGATGCCGAGGGCGCGGCGCTCGGAGTCGGAGAGCGCCCAGACGTCGTCGTCGGCGCCGGGCGGGAGCTCGTAGCCCTCCTCGATGCCCTTGAGGCCGGCCGCGAGGGTGACGGCGTAGGCGAGGTACGGGTTGCAGCCGGTGTCGAGGGAGCGGACCTCGACCCGGGTGGAGCCCTGCTTGCCGGGCTTGTACATCGGCACCCGGATCAGCGCCGAGCGGTTGTTGTGGCCCCAGCAGATGTACGAGGGGGCCTCGCCGCCGGCGCCGGCGGTGCGCTGGGAGCCGCCCCAGATGCGCTTGTAGGAGTTCACCCACTGGTTGGTGACGGCGGCGGTCTCGGCGGCGTGCTTGAGCAGGCCGGCGATGAAGGAGCGACCGACCTTGGAGAGCTGGTACTCGGCGCCCGTCTCGTGGAAGGCGTTGCGGTCGCCCTCGAACAGCGAGAGGTGGGTGTGCATGCCGGAGCCCGGGTGGTCGGAGAAGGGCTTCGGCATGAAGCTGGCGTGCACGCCCTGCTCCAGCGCGACCTCCTTCATGACCAGACGGAAGGTCATGATGTTGTCGGCGGTGGACAGCGCGTCGGCGTAGCGCAGGTCGATCTCCTGCTGGCCGGGGGCGCCCTCGTGGTGGGAGAACTCCACCGAGATGCCCATCGACTCCAGCATGGTGATGGCCTGGCGGCGGAAGTCGTGGCCGACGCCGCGCGGGGTGTGGTCGAAGTACCCGGACTGGTCGGCGGGGATCGGCGGGGTGCCGTCGCCGGGCAGGTTCTTCAGCAGGAAGAACTCGATCTCGGGGTGGGTGTAGAAGGTGAAGCCCTGGTCGGAGGCCTTCTCCAGGGTGCGCTTGAGCACGAACCTGGGGTCCGCGAAGGAGGGCGAGCCGTCGGGCATCAGGATGTCGCAGAACATCCGGGCGGTGCCGGGGGTCTCGGAGCGCCACGGCAGGATCTGGAAGGTGGTCGGGTCCGGCTTGGCGATCATGTCGGACTCGTAGACCCGGGCGAAGCCCTCGATCGCCGAACCGTCGAAGCCGATGCCCTCCTCGAAGGCCTGTTCCAGTTCGGCCGGTGCCACCGCCACCGACTTGAGGAACCCGAGCACGTCGGTGAACCAGAGCCGGACGAACCGGATGTCACGCTCTTCGAGCGTCCGAAGCACGAACTGCTGCTGCTTGCCCATGGGGACAGTCTCACCTCTGCTCTTTACGCTCGTGTTACGCCCGGAGAACCCTCGGGAGATCCGGAGGCGACTGCCCCCATCATGGCCGATCACCGGCCCGGACGGCAGCGCCGACCCCCGTTCCGCCCCCTCGGACCGCACATTGCGTCAGATCGACGATTACACTCGGGGCATGCCCAATCTCCGTCTCGCCCTGAGCCAGATCGACCCGTGGGTCGGTGACATCGCCCGCAACAGCGATGAGGTGGTGCGCTGGACCGAGCAGGCCGTGGCGGCCGGCGCCCAGCTGGTCGCCTTCCCCGAGATGGTCCTGACCGGCTACCCCGTCGAGGACCTCGCCCTGCGCCGCTCCTTCGTCGAGGCGTCCCGCACCGCGCTGGTCGGGCTGGCCGGGCGCCTGGCGGCCGGCGGACTGGGCGAGGTGCCCGTCGTGGTCGGCTACCTCGGACGCTCGGAGCACGCCTCGCCGCGCTTCGGCCGCCCGGCCGGGTCCCCGCAGAACTGCGCCGCCGTGCTGCACCGGGGCGAGGTGGTGACCCGCTTCGCCAAGCACCACCTGCCCAACTACGGCGTGTTCGACGAGTACCGCTGGTTCGTCCCGGGCGACCAGCTGCCGGTGCTGCGGGTGCACGGGGTGGACGTCGCGCTGGCCGTCTGCGAGGACATCTGGCAGGACGGCGGCCGGGTCACCGCGGCCCGCGAGGCCGGGGCCGGGCTGCTGCTGGTGGTCAACGGCTCGCCGTACGAGCGGAACAAGGACGACCAGCGGCTGGAGCTGGTCCGGCGCCGGGCCGCCGAGGCGGGCTGCACCCTGGCGTACGTCAACATGGTCGGCGGCCAGGACGAGCTGGTCTTCGACGGCGACTCGATCGTGGTCGGCGCGGACGGCGAAGTGCTGGCCCGCTCCCCGCAGTTCGAGGAGCACCTGCTGGTGCTGGACCTCGACCTGCCGGCCGCCAGCAGCGACCACACCGACGGCCTGCTGCTGAGCGACGGGCTGCACCTGGTCCGCACCGAGCTGGACGGCGGCCCGCGGGACGCACCCGCCCTCCCGGCGGCCGCCGGGGTCGCGCCGCGGCTGTCCGACGAGGCCGAGATCTGGGCCGCGCTGGTCTCCGGCACCCGGGCGTACGTCACCAAGAACGGCTTCCGGTCGGTGCTGATCGGCCTCTCCGGCGGCATCGACTCGGCGCTCGTGGCCTCGATCGCGGTGGACGCGATCGGCGCCGGGAACGTGTACGGCGTCTCGATGCCCAGCCGCTACTCCTCCCAGCACTCCCAGGACGACGCGGCCGAACTGGCCCGCCGCACCGGCCTGCACCTGCGGACCGTCTCCATCGCGCCGATGTTCGACGCGTACGTGGCCGCCACCGAACTGACCGGCCTGGCCGAGGAGAACCTGCAGTCCCGGCTGCGCGGCACGCTGCTGATGGCGATCTCCAACCAGGAGGGGCACATCGTGCTCGCGCCCGGCAACAAGAGCGAACTGGCCGTCGGCTACTCGACCCTGTACGGCGACTCGGTGGGCGCGTACGGGCCGATCAAGGACGTCTACAAGTCCCTGGTGTTCCGGCTGGCCCGCTGGCGCAACGAGGAGGCCGAGCGGCGCGGCGAGGTGCCGCCGATCCCGGAGAACACCATCTCCAAGCCGCCGTCCGCCGAGCTGCGGCCGGACCAGAAGGACACCGACTCGCTGCCCGACTACGACCTGCTGGACAGCGTCCTGGACCGCTACATCGAGGGCGACGAGGGCCGGGACGCGATCGTCGCGGCCGGTTTCGACCCCGCCGTGGTGGACCGTGTGGTCCGGCTGGTGGACACCGCCGAGTACAAGCGGCGGCAGTACCCGCCGGGCCCCAAGATCTCGGTGAAGAACTTCGGCCGGGACCGCCGCCTGCCGATCACCAACCGCTGGCGGCGCGGCTGAGACGTCTCGCGGACGGCTGCCGGGGCTACTGGAACCGGTAGGTGGCGGCCACCGCGAGGTGGTCGCTGCCGTCCTGGGGCAGGGTGCGGGAGTCCACCGGCTTGAGGCCGCCCTTGCTCATGATCTGGTCGATCCTGGCCATCGGGAAGGCCGCCGGCCAGCTGAACCCGAAGCCGTCCCCGGCGGCGCCCTGGGCCGAGCGCATCTGCGAGGTGACCGGCGCCAGGCTGCGGTCGTTCATGGTGCCGTTGAGGTCCCCGAGCAGCAGGACCTTCTTCACCTGCTCGGCCTGGATCGCGTCGCCGAGCGCCTGCGCGCTGACGTCCCGCTGGTGGACGGTGAAGCCGCCCTCGGCCTTCAGCCGGACGGAGGGCAGGTGCGCGACGTACACCGCGACCGGGCCCTGCGGGGCGGCGACCTGGGCCCGGAACGCCCTGGTCCAGCCCATCCTGAGGTCCACCGGCGAGACCCCGCTGATCGGGTACTTCGACCAGAGGCCGACCGTCCCCTCCACCGCGTGGTACGGGTACGCCTCGGCGAGCCCGGTCTCGTAGGAGTGCAGCGGCTTGCCGGCCAGTTCCTGGAGGGCGATGATCTGGGCGCCCGAGGCGACCAGCCCGCGGACGGTGCCGGGCACGTCGGTGTTGGCGGCGGCGACGTTGTGGCTGACCACCGTGAAGTCGCCGGAGCCTCCGTTCTTGTCGCTGAGCAGGCCGCCGAACAGGTTGAGCCAGATCGCGACGGGCAGCAGCAGGGCGATCAGCGCGGTGGCGGAGCGGCGCAGCAGCGCGGGCACCAGCAGCACCGGGACGGCCAGGCCCAGCCAGGGCAGGAAGGTCTCCAGCAGGCTGCCGAGGTTGCCGACGCTGTTGGGGACCTCGGCGTGGAACGCCAGCAGGGCGGCGGTGAGCACGGCGAGTGCGGCGACGACCAGTCCGCGGCGCCAGGTGGTGCTGCCGCGGCCGTCCCGGCCCCAGTGCCGCAGGCCCAGGAATCCTCCGGGACGGTCGACGGGCTCCGGGGCGTCCTGCTCCCCCCGCTCCGCGGCCGTGGTCCGGTCGGTCCTGTCCGCCTGCGTCATCCGTGGCTCCCGCCTGTCGTGCCGTCCGCCGCTCCGGGGTCCGGCCCGCGGGTTCACGGGCGTGTGCCGGACCGGTGCCGGTTCGTTCGGATACCGGCTCAGCCTATGCCGGGACAGACGCGGGGCCCGGCGGAGCGGGTTCCGGCGTGGCCCGCTTTGGTGAGCCAGGCCACGTCGGGCGCCGCCGGGCGGTCGGTGGACGGTCGGCGGGCGGCCCGGCGGCGGGGGTCCGGGCGCACGGGGGCCGGGGTGCCCGGGGTCAGAGTGCCCGGGGTCAGGAGGCGGCGCGCGGCGCGAGGCCCTCCAGCAGTGAGTCGACCATGGTGCGGGCCAGGTCCGGGTCCTCCAGGTCGGAGTCGTCCCAGAGGATGCTGCGGTAGAGGATCGGGCCCATCAGCAGGTCGCCGAGCAGCTCCACGTCGAGGTCGGCGCGGAGCACGCCCTCGTCGACGGCCCGGCGGATGAGGTCGAGCGCGGCCTCCCGGCGCGGCCTGACCACCCGCTCGCGGTACACCTTGTACAGGTCGGGGAGGCCGTGCATCTGACCGAAGGCGGCCTTGAGCACCCAGCGGCTGCGCTTGGCGAGGCCGCGCCGGCGCATGTAGTCGACCATCTCGACCAGGTCGTCCCGGGCCGTGCCGCCGGTCGGCTCGGGCATCGGCACCTCCAGCCGGCTGACCACGTCGACCAGCAGGGCCTCCTTGTTGGGCCAGCGCCGGTAGATGGTGGCCTTGCCGACGCCGGCCGCGGTGGCGATGCCCTCGATGGTGAGGTCGGACAGCGTGGTGCCGCCCGCCATCAGGTCCTCGACGGCGGTGAAGATGGCCTGTTCGGCGGCCTCGCTGCGCGGTCGGCCGCGCCGGGCGGCGACGCAGGGTCGTGCGGTCCCTGCGGCCGGGGTGTCCGTCGTCATCCCCGCTGTTCTCCCTCGCTGTCCGCGTGGCGCGCGGGCGCCGCTCGTCGTCCGGTGGTGGCCCGTGGGCCGGGCCCGGCGGTGGCCGCCGCCCTGGACCACGGCCCCACCACCCGGGGGTTCATCCGGGTGGCAGGGCCCATTGTCGCTCAGTTCAACCGCGGATCAGGCGTCCGCGGGGACGGTCGGGCGGCTGCGGTCGGGCTGGTCGGCCCCCTGCCCGGCCGGTCCGCCGGGGGCGGCCGAGCGGCGCGGGAGCAGGAACCAGGCGATCAGGGCGCCGGCCACCGTGATGCCGGCGGACAGCGAGGCCACCACGTGCATGGCGCTGATGAAGGCGTCGTCGGCCGGGGCGACCAGGGCGGCGCCCTTCGGCCCCATCCGCCCGGCGATGGCCAGGGTGGCCTCCAGCGACTCGCCGGCCTTGTCGCGCAGCTCGGCGGGCAGCTGGTTCAGCGTGTCGGACATGTGGTCGCGGTAGACGGTGGAGAGCACCGCGCCGAGGACGGCGACCCCGAGCGAGCCGCCGACCTGGCGGAAGGTGTTGTTGACGGCCGAGCCGGCCCCGGCCTTCTCGCGGGGCAGCGAGCCCATGATCGCGACGGTGACCGGAGGCATGACGTGCGCCATGCCGGTGCCCATCAGCAGGCCGAGCACGATCAGCACCCAGATCGGCGTGGCGACGCCGAGCAGCGCGTAGCCGACGAAGCCGACCGCGATCAGCAGCATGCCGACGGCAGCGGTGGCGGCGACGCCGAAGCGGTCGACGACCAGCCGGGCCCGCGGCGCGAACAGCAGCTGGGCGACGGCCAGCGGCAGCATCAGCAGGCCGGCCTGCAGCGCGCTGTAGCCGCGCACGCTCTGGGTGTAGAAGACGCCGAAGAAGGAGACGCCCATCAGCGCGAAGAAGACCACGCCGACGACGACCACGGAGGCGCTGAACACCTTGTTGCGGAACCAGGTGACGTCCAGCGCGGGGAAGCGGGTGCGGCCCTCGAACCAGACGAAGGCGGCCAGCGCCAGCAGGCCGACCAGGGTCGGGCCCCAGGCCTCGACGGCGGTGAAGTCGGCGAGCTCGCCGCCCTTGATGATGCCGTAGATCAGCGCGACCAGGCCGATGATCGACAGCAGCACGCCGACCGGGTCCAGCTTGCCCGGGTTCGGGTCCTTGGACTCGGGCACCAGGACCACCATCGCGATCACCGCGACGATCACGATCGGGACGTTGATCAGGAAGACCGAGCCCCACCAGAAGTGCTCGATCAGCACGCCGCCGGTGATCGGGCCGATGGCGATGGCCAGGCCGACCGCGCCGGCCCAGATCCCGATCGCCTTGGGCTGCTCGGAGCGCTCGAAGACGTTCATGATGATGGCCAGCGTGGCGGGCATCGCGAGGGCGGCGCCGACGCCCATCAGGGCGCGGTAGCCGACGAGTTCACCGGGAGAGGCGGCCATCGAGGAGAGCAGCGAGGCGATGCCGAAGACCACCATGCCGCCGAGCAGCGCGCGCTTGCGCCCGAAGCGGTCGCCGAGCAGGCCGGAGGTGAAGAGCAGCCCGGCGAAGACCAGCGTGTAGGAGTTGATCGACCATTCCAGGTCGCTCTGGCTGGCGCCGAGGCCGACCGGCGCGGGGGTCGCGATGGTCTTCATCGCGACGTTGAGGATCGAGTTGTCGAGGACGACGACGAGCAGGGCGAGCACCAGGGTGCAGAGGATCGCCCAGCGCCGACGGTGGATGGCTTCCGGCACGCGGGGTGGCGCGGCTGCGGTGGTCATTGGTCTTCCCGTCCGTGGTGGTGTGGCACTGGCGGGCAATTCCGAGCCATCATCGTCTCGTAACCCCCCGCACCAGAGTAGCGGCCATTACGATACGAGACGACCCCGTTTCGTAAAATGAAGGCAAAGTCCGGGCACCCCCCGGCCACCGGTGTGCCGTAGATCGCACCCGGTCGCACGCACGCCTCTTTGCGCCCGCGCCGGGGCGTGCAAGCATGGAGGTGATCCGGGGACGCCGCACGGCGCCACGAGACGACAACCCTTCAGGAGTCCGTTCCATGAACGCTTCTTCGCCTTCGCCTGCCCAGAACCAGGCGACCACCACCTCGCTCTACGGCGGGGTCACCAACCGCCGCGTCACCGTCCGGGACCTCGCCGCCGCCAAGCAGCGCGGCGAGAAGTGGTCCATGCTGACCGCGTACGACGCCCTCACCGCCGGGGTGTTCGACGAGGCCGGCACCCCGGTCCTGCTGGTCGGCGACTCCGCGGGCAACTGCCACCTCGGCTACGAGACGACCGTCCCGGTGACCATGGATCAGATGGTGATGCTCTCCGCCGCCGTCGTCCGCGGCACCAAGCGCGCGATGATCGTCGCCGACCTGCCGTTCGGCTCGTACCAGGAGTCCCCGGCGCAGGCCATGCACAACGCGGCCCGGCTGATGAAGGAGGCCGGCGTCGGCGCGGTCAAGCTGGAGGGCGGCGAGCGCAGCGCCCGCTCGATCGAGCTGCTGGTCGAGGCCGGCATCCCGGTGATGGCGCACATCGGCCTCACCCCGCAGTCCGTGCACGCCTACGGCGGCTACCCCGTCCAGGGGCGCGGCGACGAGGCGGCGCACCAGCTGCTGCGCGACGCCAAGGCCGTCCAGCAGTCCGGCGCCTTCGCGGTCGTGCTGGAGGCGGTACCGGCCGAGCTGGCCGCCCAGGTCACCGAGCAGCTGATGATCCCGACCGTCGGCATCGGCGGCGGACCGGACACCGACGCCCAGGTCCTGGTCTGGACGGACATGGCCGGGATGACGGCGGGCCGGGTGCCGAAGTTCGTCAAGCAGTACGCCGACCTGCGGGCCGTGCTCGGCGACGCCGCCCGCGCGTTCGCCGAGGACGTCCGCGGCGGCGCCTTCCCGGCGGAGGAGCACAGCTTCCACTGACGGCGCCCGCCCGGCCGGGCGAGCAGCAGGGCCCCGCTCCCGACCGGAGCGGGGCCCTCGTCGTCCCCGGACCCGACGCGCCCGACCCGGATCCGACCCGGCGAGCCCGCTCCCCCCGCTCCAGGCCCTCCCGGGGCGGCGGGCCGCACCGGTGACAGCGGCCCGACAGCGCGCTGACAGCGGCCCCGCCGGTCCGCCACCGCCACGACAGCCCGCTGACAGCCGGGCCGCACAACCTGGTGGCATGACACGAATCGCCACCGCCCCGAACGACCGGGGGAACGCCGTCGAGGTGCACGGCATCGTCAAGCACTACGGCAGCACCAAGGCCCTCGACGGGGTCGACCTGACCGTCCGCGAGGGCACCGTCCTCGGCGTGCTCGGCCCCAACGGCGCCGGCAAGACCACCCTGGTCCGGATCCTCTCCACGCTGATCAAGCCGGACGCCGGCACCGCCTTCGTCGGCGGCTACGACGTACTGCGCCAGCCCAAGCAGCTGCGCCGCACCATCGGCCTCACCGGCCAGTACGCCTCGGTCGACGAACTGCTGTCCGGGTACGAGAACCTCTACCTGATCGGCCGGCTGCTCGACCTCTCCAGCCGCGACGCCAAGGCCCGGGCCACCGAGCTGCTGGAGCGGTTCTCGCTCACCGAGGCCGCCAAGCGGTCCGCCAAGACCTACTCCGGCGGCATGCGCCGCCGCCTCGACCTGGCCGCCAGCATGATCGGCCGCCCCCGGGTGCTCTACCTGGACGAGCCCACCACCGGCCTGGACCCGCGCACCCGCAACGAGGTCTGGGACGAGGTCCAGCGGATGGTCGCCGAGGGCACCACCGTGCTGCTGACCACCCAGTACATGGAGGAGGCGGAGCAGCTCGCCGACGAGCTGACCGTCATCGACCGCGGCCGGGTCATCGCCAGCGGCGGCGTCACCGAGCTCAAGGCCCGGGTCGGCGGCCAGACCCTGCAGGTGCGCCCGGCGGACCCGGCCGACCTGCCGGAGATGACGCGCTGCCTGCAGGAGACCGGCATCGCCACCGCCACCTACTCCGCCGACACCGGCCTGCTCGCGGTGCCGCTCACCGACGACGGGCAGCTGACCACCGTCATCGGGGTGCTCGGCGGCCGCGGCTTCGCGATCGCCGGGATCGACACCAAGGTGCCCAGCCTCGACGAGGTCTTCCTCGCCATCACCGGCAAGCCCGCCGCCGCGGACACCGCCCTCAGCCTCGCCAAGGAGCCCGTCGCATGACCACCGCCACCGTCGCCCCCGCCCGGGTGGAGGACACCCGGATCGGCCTGGCCGGCACCATGCGCCACGTAGGTGCGCTGACCAGGCGCAACCTGATGCGGATCAAGGCCGACCCGGAGTCGATGTTCGACGCCGTCCTGATGCCGGTCATCTTCACCGTGCTGTTCGTCTACGTCTTCGGCGGCGCCGTCTCCGGGGACCAGGACGCCTACAAGCAGTACATGATCCCCGGCCTGCTCGGACAGACCGGGCTCACCCTCGCGATGGCCGTCGGCACCGGTCTGAACAGCGACTTCCAGACCGGGGTGATGGACCGCTTCCGCACCCTGCCGATCGGCCGCTCCGCCGTCCTGCTCTCCAAGATCGCCGCGGAGACCTGCCGGGCGCTGCTCTCCTTCGTCATCCTCATCGGCTTCGCGATGTGCATCGGCTTCGAGGTGAAGACCGGCCTGCCCGAGGTGGTCGCCGCCGTCGGACTCTCGCTGCTGTTCGGCATGTCGATCGTCTGGATCTCGATGCTGCTGGGCATGTCGCTGCGCAGTGCCCAGGCCGTCCAGGGCGTGTCCATGCTGGTCCTGATGCCGATGCAGTTCGGCAGCTCGATCTTCGCCCCCACCAGCACCATGCCGGGCTGGCTGCGCTCGTTCACCGAGATCAACCCGCTCTCGGCGCTGGCCGACGCCTCCCGCGCCCTGCTCAACGGCCACGCGCCGGTGGCCCACCCGGTGATGATCGTGCTCGTCTGGTCGGCGGCCTCGACCGCGGTCTTCGCCCCGCTCGCCGTCGCCCGGTTCCGCAAGCGGACCTGAGCCGACGGCCCCGGAACGTCCGCCGCCCCCTCCCCCGGGCCCGGCGGACGACCGGCCGGCACCCGGGACAGGTGCCGGCCGGAGCACGGGCGGGCCGGCCGGTGACCAGGGGACGGGCACCGGCCGGCCAGGCCCTCGCCGCCAGGTGGCCCCGGGCCCGTTCGGCGGATTCCGCCAGGCGGGCCCCGGGCGCGCCCCGGCTGATCGGCTGGGGCGGGCCCTAGCCGATCAGCTCCTCCAGCAGGTCCCGGGTCTGCCGCGTGGTCAGGCCCTCCCCGGCGGCGCGGGCCGCGTCGAACCCGTCGTCCCCCAGCAGCCGCCGCAGCTCGGCCTCCGCCCGCTCGCGCTCGGCGCGCTCCAGGAAACCGCCCTTCGGGCCGTTCAGCCCGCCGTGCGCCCCGTGCAGCGCGGCGGCCTGCCGGGCCTTCGACAGGTCGCCGTCGCGGACGGCGAAGGCCCGCAGCACCCCGACCGCCGCCGGGACCACCATGACCGTCATCTGCTCGGCGAAGCCGCTCGCGACCTCCATCGAACGGAGCAGCCGCCGCCCTTCGCGGAGCAGGGCGAGCCCCTCCTCGGGATCGCCGCCCCGGGCGGTGATCCAGCCCCGGGAGGTGGTCAGCAGCCCGGCCACGATCCCGGGGGCGAAGCCGCCGACGCTGGACACGGTCAGCTGGTCCAGCTCGGCCAGGGCCAGCCGGTACTCGCCGCGGTAGGCGTGGATGCCGCAGAGCGTCAGCCGCCCGAACAGCAGCGCGCCGGTGTTGGCCTGGTCCACGGCCGGCGAGTCGATCCCCGCGAGGGTCTCCCGGATGATCCGCTCGCCCTCGGCCATGTCCCGTTCCAACAGGGCGGCGCCCATGTTCACCTGCAGGATCGGCACCTCCTGCGGCGCCCCCAGCTCCTCGGCCAGCGCGATCGCCCGTCCGTAGGCGGCGACCGCGCCCTCGGCGTCGCCGCCGTTGGCCAGCGACTCCCCGCGGGCCGCCAGCGCCTGGGAGGTCCCCCAGAGGTCGCCGGCCTGCTGGTACAGCGCCAGCGAGCGCTCGCCGTCCAGGATCCCCTGCTCGGCCCCGCCCGGCCAGTCGTTCATCATCTTGGCCCGCACCTGCAGGATGAAGGCCAGGTCGCTCGGCTCGCCGTGCTCCTCGCAGCCGCGCACCGCGTCGTCCAGCAGGTCCTTCATCTTCTCCAGGTGGCCGGCCAGGAAGGCGCCGAACACCCGCATCAGCGCCGGGAAGCGGTAGGACTGCGGCAGGTCCGGGGTGTAGACCGCGAGCAGGTGCTCGGCGACGGCGAGGGCGTCCGCGTCCCCCAGCACCTCCAGGTTGCCCTCGAACAGCCCGATCAGCCGGTGCATCGCCAGCAGTCGCCGGGCCTCCTCGACGACCCCGTCGGGCATCGGCACGCCCTGGGCCAGGACGCCGCGCTCCAGCGGCACCGGTGGCGGGGTGCCCGGGGCGAACGGGTCCGGGCCCAGCCCGGCGACCGCGGTGTACCAGCCGCGGGCCTCCATGCTGTAGCCGCGCAGCGACCAGTACCAGCTCATCCCGAGGGCGAGGACCAGCGCCTGCTCCTCGTCCGCCAGGTCGATCGCGCGGCGCAGCGCGGCCCGGATGTTGTCCTGCTCGCGCTCCAGCGTCGACAGCAGGTGCAGCTGGCGGGGGCCGTGGATGTCCAGGTCGGCGGCGGCGACCACCGCGCGGAAGTGCGCCAGGTGCCGGGCCTCCGTCGCGCTCCGCTCCTCGCCCGACTCGGCCAGCCGCTCCGTCGCGTACTCGTGGATGGTCTCCAGCATCCGGTAGCGCGGCAGGGCGCCGTCGTCCAGGTCGGCCACCAGCAGGGACTTGTCGACCAGCGACAGCAGCAGGTCGGCGACCTCCTCGCGGGCGACCCCGGTGCCGTCGGCGCAGATCGCCTCGGCGTCCTCCAGCTGCCAGCCCCCGGCGAACACCGAGAGCCTGCGCAGCACCGCCCGTTCGCGCTTGCCCAGCAGGTCCCAGCTCCAGTCGACCACCGCGCGCAGGGTCTGCTGGCGCGGCAGCAGGGTCCGGCTGCCCGCGGTCAGCAGGGCGAACCGGCCGTCCAGGCGGTCGGCGATCTGACGGGCCGTCATCACCCGCAGCCGGGCGGCGGCCAGTTCGATGGCGAGCGGAAGGCCGTCCAGGCGGCGGCAGATCTCGGCGCAGGCCTCCGGGTCCCCGCCCGGGTCGAAGCCCGGTCGGGCGGCGGCGGCGCGCTCGGCGAGCAGCCGCAGCGCCACCGGGTCGGGCAGCGGCTCGACGGGCAGCACGCTCTCGCCGGGGACGCCGAGCGGCTCGCGGCTGGTGGCGAGCACCGTCAGCCCGGGGCACTCGGCGAGGAGGAGGTCGGCGAGGTCGGCGGCGGCCTGGATCAGGTGCTCGCAGTTGTCCAGGACGAGCAGCATCCGGCGGTGGCCGCAGTGCTCGACCAGGCGGCGCACCGGGTCCTCGGCGCGCTTCTCCATCACCTCGGCGACCATGTTGGAGCTGTGCAGGACGATCTCGCGCAGGCCGAGCGCGGAGACCACCGCGGCGGGCACCGCGTCCGGGCTCTCCAGCGGGGCGAGTTCGGCCACCCAGACGCCGTCCGGCCACAGGCCGGCGGACTGCTCGGCGCGGCCGGCCTCGATCGAGAGCCTGGTCTTGCCGGAGCCGCCGGGGCCGGTCAGGGTGACCAGCCGACTGTCCGTCAGGGCCCCGCGCAACGCCGCGAGGTCGGCCTCCCGGCCGACGAAGCTGGTCAGCCGTCCGCGCAGGTTCCCGCGCGGGAACGGTACGGGCGCGGCGGGCGGGCCCGCTGCGGGCGCCGGTATCGGCTCCGGCGCGGCGGCCTGCGCGGACGGCTCCGGTACGGGCTCCGCCGGTGCCAGCAGCTCGGCGTACAGGGACTGGAGCCGGCGCCCCGGGTCGACCCCGAGCTCCTCGGCGAGGGCCCGCCTGGTCCGCTCGTAGTGGCGCAGGGCCTCCGCCGTCCGACCGCTCTCGTGCAGCGCCCGGATCATCAGCTGCTGCAACGGCTCGTCCAGCGGCTGCCGTTCGCACAGCTCGGCGAGTTCGGCGACGAGGTCGGCGGCCCGGCCCAGCACGAGGTCCGCGGTGATCCGGTGCCGGCGGGCCTCGTCGCGCTGGGCCTCCAGCCGGGCGGCCGGGCCGCCGCGGTCCGGCAGGTCGGCCAGCGCGGGCCCGCGCCACAGCGCCAGAGCGGCCCGCAGCCGGTCGGCGGCGAGCGCGTGGTCGCCGGTGTCGAGGGCCCGGCGGCCCTCGGCGCCGAGCCGCTGGAACTCGGCGAGGTCGGTGGCCGGGCCGGTCAGCCAGTACCCGGCCGGGCCGGAGCCGACCTCGTCCCGGCCGATGGTGCGGCGCAGCCGGCCGACCAGGGTCTGCAGTGCGGCGGAGGAGTCCTGCGGCGGCTCGGCCTCCCACACCTCGTCCACCAGCAGGTCGGCCGGCACCGGGCGGCCCTGCCGCAGGGCCAGTGCGGTGAGCAGCGCCCGCAGCCGGGCGCCGCCGAGCGGCACCGGCGTGCCGTCGTCGTGGTGGGCCGTGGTGGTTCCGAGGATGCCGTAGTGCACCGGACCATTCTGGTCGATGGGCGCCTCCGGGGCCGCACAATTGTCCTGTCGGCCGTCCCGTCCGCCGTCCGTCGGCCGTCCGCCGGCCCGCTCCGGCCCCGCCACCGGGGGCGGAACCCGGGACGGGGTCCCGGACGTTCACCCTGGGCGGCTTGTCCGTCCACCGGAGCGCCGGGCATGATCGGTCCCCGGTCCGGTTACCCGGACACCAGCCCGCACGCCCGGCCCGGACAGCCGGCCCGGCCACCCCTCGGACCCCCCGGAGCACCCACGCCATGACCTTCGCCGCCACGCAGCGCTCACGCAGCGAGGACCGCCGGATCAGCCCGGTGTTCTGGGTGCTCCTCGCCGTCCTCGGCACGTCCGGCTGGGCGGTGTACGCCGGCTACGGCAACGCCTCGTTCGGGGTGTTCCTGTTCGTGGTGGCGGGCTGGATGGTCTCGCTCTGCCTGCACGAGTACGCGCACGCGCGCACCGCGCTGCACGGCGGCGACATCACCGTCGGCGCCAAGGGCTACCTGACCCTCAACCCGCTGAAGTACACCAACGTGCTGCTCAGCTTCGTGCTGCCGATCGTCTTCGTGATCCTCGGCGGCATCGGCCTGCCCGGCGGGTCGGTGTGGATCGAGCGGCACCGCATCCAGGGCCGGCTCAAGCACAGCCTGATCTCGGCGGCCGGACCGCTGGTGAACGTGGTGTGCGCCGCCCTGCTGCTGATCCCGATCGGCGCCGGCTGGCTGGACGACCCGAAGGTGCACGCGGTCTGGAACGGCTACGAGCTCACCGTGTCGCCGTTCGCCGGGGCGCTCGGCTTCCTCGGCCTGCTGCAGCTCAGCGCCGCCCTGCTGAACCTGCTGCCGGTGCCCGGCCTGGACGGCTACGGGATCGTCGAGCCCTGGCTGTCGCTGAAGACCCGGCGCGCGGTCGAGCCGTTCGCGCCGTACGGCCTGCTGGCCGTGTTCGCGCTGCTCTGGCAGCCCGAGGTGAACTCCTTCTTCTTCGGCGTCATCCACGACCTGATGAACCTGTTCGGCGTGGACCAGGACTACGCGACGCTGGGCCGGTACCTGTTCAGCTTCTGGAAGAACTGACGGCTCCCGGCCTCGGGCCGGGGCGGACGCGGGCCGGGGCCCGTCCGGCGGATCCCGCCGGGCGGGCCCCGCTCCGTCCGGCGGATCCGCCCCTACGCCTGCTCGGCGGCCTCGACGGCCTCGGCGATGCGCGCGCGGCGGCGGTTCAGCCAGAGCACGTTGCTCGCCACGCCGGCCATCGGGAGCCAGATCAGGCCCAGCCAGAAGCCCTGGGTCAGCGAGACCACGGCGGCCGCCAGCGCGAGGACGACGACGATCAGGGCGAAGAGGGACGTGCGGGGCATGGCGGGAGGCTCCTAGGGGCGGCTACGGACGGCCGGGTCGTGGCCGGAGCCCATTGTCGCCGACCTCACCTCCGGACCGGGTCCGGGGGTGAGGCCGACACGCCCGTCGGGCTCAGACGTCGGTCACCCGCAGGCCCGCGTGGGCCTTGTAGCGGCGGTTGACCGAGATCAGGTTGGCCACCAGCGCCTCCACCTGGTGGGCGTTGCGCAGCCGGCCCGCGAAGACGCCCCGCATGCCGGGGATCCGGCCGGCCAGCGCCTGCACGACGTCGGTGGCGGCCCGCTCCTCGCCGAGCACCATGACGTCGGTGTCGATCCGCTCCACCGACTCGTCCTGCAGCAGCACCGCGGAGAGGTGGTGGAAGGCGGCGGTGACCCGGGAGTCCGGCAGCAGGGCGGCGGCCTGCTGGGCGGCGCTGCCCTCCTCCGGCTTCAGCGCGTAGGCGCCCTGCTTGTCGAAGCCGAGCGGGTTGACGCAGTCGACGACGATCTTGCCGGCCAGCTCCTCGCGCAGCGCGGTCAAGGTCGCGGCGTGCCCGTCCCACGGCACCGCGACGATCACCACGTCGCTCTCCCGGGCGGCGGTGGCGTTGTCGGCACCGCGCACGCCGACGCCCAGCTCGGCGGCGGAGGCCTCGGCGCGGGCAGCGTCGCGCGAGCCGATGATCACCTGCTGGCCGGCCCTGGCCAGTCGGAGGGCGAGTCCGCGCCCCTGGTCGCCGGTGCCGCCGAGGACACCGACCACCAGGTGCGAGACGTCCGGCAGTTCGTGGGCCGGGTTTGTCGCTGAATCGAGGGAAGTCATGGGCCGATCCTGCCAAATGCCCGGCCGGGCGCGACATTCTGGGCCGCATGGACGCGGTGAGAGTTTCGGCACTCCGGCAGCACCTGGCGGGCACCGGCTGGCTGGAGGCGGTCGGCGGCTTCGCCGGATCGCTGCGGCGCGCGGTGTCCCGGCGCGGGGCCGGCGAACTGCTGCTGGTCGGCACGGAGGCGTACGAGCCCTGGCACCTGGCCGCGCACCTCGCGGACGAGGCCGCCTGGTCGGCCGTTCCCCGACTGGCGCCCACCCTGCTGCGGCACCGCCCGCCCGCCGGCGCCGCGGCCCACCTCGCGCACGACCTGGACCGGCTCGCCGCGGCCCGGCGCGGCGCCACCGTCCTGGTGGTGGCCCCGGACGCGGCCGGCGCGCCGCTGCTGGAACGGGTTCAGGACGCCCGGCGGCACGGCGCGACGGTGCTGGCGCTGGACGGCGCCGCCCCGGCCTCGCCGGGCGACCTCGGCGGCCTGGCGCACGAGCGGCTGGCCGTCGGCACCGCCGCCGAGGAGCCCTTCGACCTCGCCCAGCACCTGGTGAGCGCGGCCGCCGGGCACCCCCCGGCCCGCCGGCCGGCGCTGGAGCGGCTCGCCGGGCTGGCCCGGCGGCTGACCGCGCCGCCGGCGATCAGCCGCTGGTAGCGCAGGCGCCGTCAGCCACGGCCGGACGGCGGAGCCGCGGGCGGGCAGCAGAGCCACGGCCGGGCAGGCGGAGCCGCGGGCGGCCGGCGGAGCCGCGGGCGGCCGGCCGGAAAACCCTTTGCGGCGGCGGGAACGCCCGCCGCAGGATGGTGGTTCGTGAACGACGACGAACCACCGCATCCCCCCGGCCGGGTGCGGTCGCTGCTGCGTGCCCTCCGGCCCGACCTCGCGCCCTGGCACGCCTCCCGCGACTTCCGCTTCCTCTGGCTCTCCGGCTGCGTCACCAGCTTCGGCAGCTTCCTGACGTACGTGGCCGTGCCGATGCAGATCAAGCAACTGACCGGCTCCTCGTTCGCGGTCGGCCTGGTCGGCGCCTTCGAGCTCGTGCCCCTGATCGTCTTCGGCCTCTGGGGCGGCGCCCTCGCCGACGCCCTAGACCGCCGGAAGCTGGTGCTGCGCTCCGAGGCGGCCCTCGGGCTGCTGGCCGGGCTGCTGCTGCTCAACGCGCTGCTGCCGTCGCCGCTGCTCTGGCCGGTCTACGTCGTCGCCGCACTCGTCGCGGCCTGCGACGGGCTGCAGCGCCCGGCGCTGGACTCGCTCACCCCGCGGATCGTCCCGCACCAGCACCTGGCCGCCGCGTTCGCCCTCAAGTCGCTCTACCACAACGCCGCTTCGGTGGCCGGCCCGACGCTGGCCGGCGTGGTGGTGGCCTTCTCCGGGGTGCAGACCGCGTACGCCCTGGACGTGCTGACCTTCGTCGTCTCGCTGCTGCTGCTCGCCCGGATCCGGGCGGTGCCGCCGGCCACCGGCGCCGAACGGCCCTCGGTGGCCGCGGTGCTCACCGGTGTGCGGTACGCCTGGAGCCGCAAGGACCTGCTCGGGACCTACGCGATCGACCTCTGCGCGATGCTGTTCGCCTTCCCGGTGGCCGTCTTCCCCTTCCTGGCCGCCGAGTTGGGCGCGGACTGGGCGCTCGGCCCGATGTACGCGGCCTCCGCGGCCGGCGCCCTGCTGGTCGGGGCGACGAGCGGCTGGACGTCCCGGATCCACCGGCACGGCCGGCTGCTGCTGGTCGCCGCCGTCGGCTGGGGCGCAGCGATGACGCTCGCGGGCCTGTCCGACAGCGTCTGGCCGGTGCTGTTCGGGCTGGCGCTGGCCGGCGGCGCCGACCAGATCAGTGGGATCGCCCGCTCGACGATGTGGAACCAGTCCATCCCGGACGAGGTCCGCGGCCGGATGGCCGGGGTCGAGCTGCTCAGCTACTCCGTCGGCCCGCAGCTGGGCCAGGTCCGGGCGGGCACCATGGCCGGGCTGATCGGCGTCCGCGCGGCCGTCTGGACCGGCGGCCTCGCCTGCGTCGCCGCCGTCCTGGCGGTCGCGGCCGCGCTGCCCCGGCTGCTCGCGTACGACGACCGGACCGATCCGCACGCCGCCGCCGTCCGCGCCCGGCACGAGGCGGCCGAACGCGGACAGGCCGAACGCGGACAGGCCGAACGCGGACAGGCCGGGCCCGACCCCACCGGGCCCGGGCGGGCCGGACCCGAACCCACCGGGTCCGCACGGACGGACGGCGAGCGCGCCGGGCGGGCGCCGGCGGCGAACTGACGGCCGGACAGGACCTACTCGGCCCGGTCCTCGGGCTGGTCCGTCCGGTCCGTCCAGCGCGGGTCGTTTTGCCACTCGCGGTTGCGCTCGTCCGCGGTCTGCAGGGCGTGCGCGGCCTCCTCCGCGCTGCCGTACGGCCCGAGGCGGTCCTTGGCGGGGCACTCCGGCCCCTCCTCGACCTTGCCGTGCTTGATGCAGTAGAACCACTCGCCGGGCTTGCCGGTCGGCTTGCGGTGGAATCCCAGGGGCATGGTGCCCTCCCGTCGACGTGTTGGGGTCGTACTGATCATTCCCCGGCCCGGGCCGCCGCGCACACCACCCGGTCGGGCCGGGGCCGGCCGATAGACTCGCGGCCATGGCACTCGTACCCGGCATCCAGTCCCCCACCCGCAAGGTCCCGTCGCACATCGCGCGCCCCGAGTACGTCGGCCGGCCCGCCCCGGCGCCGTACACCGGGCCCGAGGTGCAGACCGCCGAGACGATCGAGAAGATGCGGATCGCGGGCCGGATCGCCGCGCAGGCGATGGCGGAGGCCGCCGCGCTGATCGCCCCCGGCGTCACCACCGACGCACTGGACGCCGTCGCCCACGAGTACATGTGCGACCACGGCGCCTACCCGTCCGACCTCGGCTACCGCGGCTTCCCCAAGTCCGTCTGCACCTCGATCAACGAGGTGATCTGCCACGGCATCCCGGACTCGACCGTGCTGCAGGACGGCGACATCGTCAACATCGACGCCACCGCCTACATCCACGGGGTGCACGGCGACCTCAACGCCACCTACCTGGTCGGCGACGTGGACGAGGAGTCCCGCCTGCTCGTCGAGCGGACCAGGGAGGCCCTCGACCGGGCGATCAGGGCGGTCAAGCCGGGCCGCCAGATCAACGTCATCGGGCGCGTCATCGAGTCCTACGCCAAGCGCTTCGACTACGGCGTGGTGCGGGACTTCACCGGGCACGGCATCAACACGTCGTTCCACTCCGGCCTGATCATCCCGCACTACGACAGCGAGCGGGCCACCGAGGTGATCAAGCCCGGAATGACCTTCACCATCGAGCCGATGCTGACCCTGGGCACCTACGACTACGAGATCTGGGCGGACGGCTGGACGGTCGTCACCAAGGACCGCAAGCGCACCGCCCAGTTCGAGCACACCCTGGTGGTCACCGCGGACGGCGCGGAGGTCCTCACCCTGCCGTGACCCCCGCGCGGCGCGGCGCCGTCAGCCGATGAGCCACTGCTCCTCGGCGACGGCGCCCACCTCGGTGCAGGCGTCGGTCAGCACGTCCAGGACGCGCAGCGGGTCCGGCAGCGGCTGCTCGGGACCGCGCAGCCAGCGCACCCGGGAGCCGTCCGGCAGGGCGGCCGGCGGCAGCAGGGTGTACGAGCCGCGGCAGTGCCAGCGCAGGCCGGGGTGCTCGGACATGGTGTCCGGCGTGGAGTCGAGCGCGCTCGGCCACCACTCGTCCTCGTCCTGCGGGGTGCCGCGGGTGGCGGTGAAGAAGAGGTACCGGTCCTCGCCGACGGCGGCGACCGGGCCCTCGACGCCCAGCTCGGTCAGCCGCTCCAGGGCGAGCCGGCCGGCCTCCGCCGGGACGTCCAGCACGTCGTGGGCGCGGCCGGTGGCGGTGACGAAGTTGGCCTGGGGGTCGCGGGAGAGCCAGCGGGCGAGCTGTTCGGGGTCGGTGGTCGCCTGCGTCTGCCAGGCGAAGGACACCGGGTGCTGGGCGGGGGCCGGACAGGCCACGCGGTCACAGGAACACCGGTACCCGGCCGGATGGGCGGCGGGCGCGAGCGGGAATCCGGCGCGGACCGCGCCGAGCAGCTGATCCAGTCTGGCCGCGGGGCCGTCCACGTCGCCCGACCGGGCCCGCTGACGATCACGCTTCTGCCACCAGGTCGTCCACCTGCCGCCGGCTTCCATCGGGCCCCTTCCGCGCACTGCCGTGCCTGGTGCGACACAGCGTTCGACGTACCACTCCGACGCAACGCACAGCGCCCCCCGCTGCTTCCCGGGACGGTGCTCGGCCCTGCTGTCCGCGCCCTGCCGACCGGATCCGGGGTCACCGGAGGCCGACGCCCGGGTCACGGTACGAAGTCGCGGCAGCACGCTGTCCGCGCCATCTCGGCCGGAACGCACGCGGATTCGCGCCTCGCCCGGCCCGTACGGGGCCCGCTGACCCGGGTGAACCCCGAGGGCGTAACAGGAAGGATAAGGGTGCGCGGGGCATCCGGATGACCGGGGGCGGTGCCTCTCCGGTCACACTCCCGGCACCCGGCCGACACACGGCCTGCGCCGGACCCCCCTGCCACGTCCTCCCGGCACGGCCCGGACCAGCCGTGCGGCCCGCCCGCACGGCCCCGCCGGCCGACCGCTCCGGCCGGCGCTCCGGTCACCCGTGCGGAGGTGAGACCCTGGTGGGGTGAAGAGCACGGACACCGCATTCGTCGGCGGCCCCCTGGACGGCCGGATCCTCCCCGTCCCGCTGGGGCCGATGTTCGGCGTGCCGAAGAAGTACACGGTGCCGGTCCCCGCGCACGGGGACACCCCGGCGCGCACACTGGTCTACGTCCGGTCCAAGCAGGTGCGGGGCATCAGCTGGCACTGGCGCTACGAGTTCGACGAGGCGGCCACCGCCCGCGCGTCCGGCTGACGGCCGCGCCCCGCGCGTCCCGGGCCGCCCTCGCAGCCTCCCCGGGAGGACGGCATGGCGAGAACGGTACGGCACCCCAGGTCCCGCTCCCAGGCGGTCGCGCACCACAACCGGCAGGTCGCCGGCGTCACCGGGGCCCTGCTGGTGGTGGTGAGCCTCTACACCGTGGTGATCGGCCCGAACGGCTGGCTCTGGTTCGGCTGGGCGGTGCTGCTGCTCGCCTGCGTGGCCCTGTTCGCGGTCCGCTCCTGAGCGGCCGCACCGCCCGTCGCCCCGGTACCGGTCGGCACCCCGCACCGGTCAGTCGTCCTCGGCGAGGATCAGGTACAGCTTCTTGCGGGCCTCGGTGAGCACCGCCAGGCCCTTGGTGCGCTGCGCCTCGGTGCCCGTCGTCATGACCTGACGGATCGCCTGGTCGACGGCGGCCAGCGCCTGGCCGACCTCCTGGACGGCCTCCCAGTCGACCTCCCGGCCGGCCTCCGCCCACGGCTCGGCGGGCCCCGCCTCGGCCACGGCCCGGCCCGCCTCGGTGAGCGAGACCAGCCGCTTGCCGCCGACCTCCTCGGCCGTGATCAGGCCCTCCTCCTCCAGCAGCTGGAGGTTGGGGTAGATCGAGCCGGGGCTGGGCCGCCAGGCCCCGCCGGTCCGCTCGACGATCTCGGCGATCATCTCGTAGCCGTGCATCGGCCGTTCCTTGAGCAGGGCCAGCAGCGAGGCGCGGACGTCCCCGCGCCGGGCCCGGCCGCCGCGCCGACCGTGCGGACCGCCGCGCCGGCCGCCGTGCCCGCCGAAGCCGTGGCCGAACGGGCCGCCCGTCGGGCGACCGGGGCCGCCACCGCCGAACGGCGGGCCGAAGCCGCCGAAGGCCTCCCGGCCGTCGAAGCCCTCGAAGCCCTCCGGCCCGGGGCCCGGCCCGAACCGGCGCCGAGCACCGCGCGGGCCCTCTCCCTTGAATCGCATTCCCGGGTTTCCTGAGCGCATGGCGCCCACCTCCTTGTCGACCGAGCCAGTCGAGTTACTGTCTCGATAGCTCGACGATATATCGGTGACTGTCGCTCGTCAATGGATTCCGACACGGCCGCCGGACGCGGCGCCCGTCCGCGACCCAGCCGCTACGGTGGCGCGCATGGCCGGAGAACGAGACCTTGCGACCCTGCTGCGCGGAATGCGCCCGCTGCTCAACCCGGGGCGGTACGTGTACTGCACGCTCCCCGCGAAGGTGCCCGCCGGAATGCGGCCGGTGGTGACCGTCGCCGAACCGGAGGGGGTGACGGTGGTGGTGACCCAGGAGGAGGCCGACGCGCTCGGCCTGCGCTACTCGTACGTGGCGGCCTGGATCACCCTCCGGATCCACTCCGCCCTGGAGGCCGTCGGCCTGACCGCGGCCGTCTCCGGGCGGCTCGCCGAGGAGGGCATCAGCTGCAACGTGGTGGCCGGCTTCCACCACGACCACCTGTTCGTCGGCGCCGACGACGCCGAGCGCGCCGTCCGGGCCCTCGAGGAGCTGGCCGCCCGGTCCACCTGACGCAGCCGCCGGGTGGCCGCCCCCGGGCGACCCCCGGACACTGGGAGCAGGCCGCCCGGCCACCCCGGCCGGCCGGCCCCGACCGGAAGGAGACGGCCGCCATGGCCATCTGCGTCACCTGCGGCAACGACTACTGGCTCGCCTTCGAGATCAGGACGGTCACCGGCGACACCTACACCTTCGACAGCTTCGAGTGCGCGATGGAGAAGCTCGCGCCGCGCTGCGAACAGTGCGACGTCCGCATCGTGGGCCACGGCGTGGAGGTCGCGGGCATGTTCTTCTGCTGCGCCAACTGCGCCCGGGTCAACGGCGGCCTGGGCGAGCAGATCCGCGACGCCGTCGGAGCCCACCCGTCCTGACCCCGCCGGCGCCCGCCCCGGAGCGGGGCGGGCGCCGGAACACCACCGAGGGCCCTCCCACCTGTCGTTTCCGCAGGTCGGAGGGCCCTCGTGAAGTCAGGGGCGGAAGAGTCGGCCTTGTACGCCGGGTTCTGTCTCCCGGGTTGCTCGCGCGGCCCGGGGAGGCGGCCATCCATCTAGGACTGCCGTTGCCGACAGCCTCGTGCGGTCTACCCGCGAGCTCGGGCGAGCAGCCCTCGAACACTCGCGCACGGTGCCCGAGGGCACCGATCTTGACCTTGCTCCAGGTGGGGTTTACCGAGCCGGCCGGGTCACCCCGGTCGCTGGTGGTCTCTTACACCACCGTTTCACCCTTACCCTCCGCCGAAGCGGTGGGCGGTCTGTTTTCTGTGGCACTGTCCCGCGGGTCACCCCGGGTGGGCGTTACCCACCACCCTGCTCTGTGGAGCCCGGACGTTCCTCGGCGGGTCCTGGGACCCGTCGCGACCGCCCGGCCGGCTCTTCCGCCGTAGTGGTCATCGTAGCCGCTCGGGCGGCGCCTCCCGCACACCGGACCGGTCCACCGGCGGATCGCCGCCGAGGCGGGCGGCCACCCGGGCGGCCGTCCCGGTGGCCCACGCGGTCGTGGTGACCAGGCCGAGGACGGAGATCGCGCAGCCCAGGCCGACCAGGATCCACCAGCCTGCGTGGGTCGCCGGGGCGAAGCCCGTCGCCACCGGGCCGACCACGGCCGCCGTCACCACCGTGCCGATCACCGCCACCCCCAGCGACTGGCCGACCTGCCGGCTGGTCGAGGCGACCGCCGCGGCCACCCCCGCCTGGGCACGCGGCATGCCCGAGACGGCCGCGTTGGTGATCGGCGCGTTGACCGTGCCGAAGCCGAAGCCGAAGAGCGCGTACGCGACCAGCAGCAGCGCCGGCGGGGAGTCCGCGGCCAGCCGGGTCAGCAGCAGTCCGCTCGCGGCCAGGCCCAGCCCGGCCGCGACCAGCGGTCCGCGCGGCCCCCGGGCCGCGACCACCCGCCCGGACAGCGGCGCGCAGACCAGCATCATCCCGGCCATCGGCAGCGTCCACAGGCCGGCCTCGATCGGGCCGTAGTGCCGGACGCCCTGCAGGTAGAGGGTGTTGAGGAAGAGGAAGCCGCCGAGTGCCGAGAAGGCGCAGACCGCGGTGACGGTGGCCCCGGTGAACGGCGCACCGGCGAAGAACCGAGGGTCCACCAGCGGCTCGGCCACCCGCCGCTCCCAGAGCGGGAAGGCGACCAGCGCGGCCAGCGCGGCCGCCGCCAGGGCGAGGATCAGCGGGGACGTCCAGCCGTGGCCCGGGCCCTCGATGATGGCGGCGGTCCCGCAGCCGAGCAGGACGACCATCAGCAGCTGCCCGACCGGGTCGAGCCTGCGCGGCCGGGGCGAGCGGGACTCCGGGACGAAGCGGACGGTCAGGGCGATCGCGACCAGGGCGACCGGGACGTTGATCAGGAAGATCGACGGCCAGCCGGCCGCGTCGACCAGGAAACCCCCGAGCAGCGGGCCCAACGCCATCGAGAGGCCGACCACCCCGCCCCAGACGCCGATCGCCCGGGCCCGCTCCCGCGGGTCGGTGAAGGTGTTGGTGATGATCGACATGGCCACCGGGTTCAGCATCGAACCGCCGACCGCCTGCAGGGCGCGGAACGCCACCAGCCACTCGAGGTCCGCCGCCAGGCTGCACAGCAGCGAGCCGAGCGCGAAGCACGCCAGCCCGGTCGTGAACACCCGGCGGCGGCCGAAGCGGTCGGCCACCGAGCCGAACAGCATCAGCAGGGAGGCGAGGACCAGGGTGTAGGCGTCGATGATCCACTGGAGCCCGGACGCCGGGGCGTCGAGGTCCCGCTGGATCGCCGGGAGCGCGACGTTCACCACGGTGTTGTCCAGACCGACGATGAACAGGCTCAGGCAGCAGATCGCGAGGACGAGCAGACGGCGGCGGCGCTCCGGGGCGCTGGAGGGGTCGGCTTCGGGCACGCACCGATCCTCCCATCCCCGCGGCGCTCAGACGGCGGCGAAGCGGACCGTCCGGGTGGCCGGGTCGGCCCGGGTCAGCCGGACCCGGACCAGGCCGCCGAGCGGCAGGGCGCCGGGCGCCGCGGCGCCCGCGTCGGCCGGGCCGTCGCAGCGGGCCCGGACGGCGGGCTCGCGCAGCTGCACCGTGCCGGAGCCGGGCCGCTTCCCGTCCACGTCGACCACCACCGCGGTGAAGTCCTCGCCCTCCCGGCCCGTGAGCAGCTCCGCCTCGACCAGGTCCACGCAGGCCCGTTCGACCTCGGCCGCCCGGCGGTCCCCGGTCGCCATCAGGCCCGGCACCTCGGGCAGCGCCTCGCGCGCCCAGTCCGGCACCTCCTCCCCGGCCGCCACCGCGGCGCACACCTCCTGCGCGAAGCGGTCGCCGAGCCGGCGCAGCGGCGCCGTGCAGTGCGCGTACGGGGCGGCGAGCGCGGCGTGGGCCGGATCCGCCGGGGCGGGCAGGCCGCGGGCTTCGTCGAAGGCCCGGTAGCCGGCGCCCCGCAGCAGGCCGGTGCACGCGTTGAGGAAGGCGGCGTCCAGCGGGGTGTCCGGGTCCAGCGAGCGGACCAGCTCCGGGTACGGGAGCGCCTGCGGCCAGTCCACGTCCAGTGCGGCGGCGATCCGGCGCAACCGCTCGTACGCGGCGGCGGGGGCGGCCGGCAGGGTGCGCAGCAGGCCGACGCCCGCGTCCAGCATCAGTTCGGCCGCGGCCATGCCGGTGAGCAGCGAGATCTGCGCGTTCCAGCCGTCGGCCGGGCCGGCGGCGCGGTAGCCGAGCACGTACCCGTGCAGGGTCTCCTCCACCTCCTGCTCGGGCACCGGCAGGCTGACGCCGCCCCGCGCGCGCTCCTGCTCCTCGCGCAGCCGGCCGACGGCGGCCAGCAGGGCGAGCTGCTCGTCGGCGCCGCCCAGTTCCACCGCGCGCTCGACGGCGGCGTAGTCCAGGCGCCGGTGCGAGCGGACCAGGGCGCGGCGCAGGTCGGCGAGCAGCACGGCGCCGTCGGCGTCGAGGTCCAGCTGCCAGAGCAGCGCGGGCCGGGGCTCGCCGGGCAGCAGGCTGGCGGCGTCCTCGGAGATCCGGGCGGGGTGGAGCGGGACGCGGTGGTCCGGGAAGTAGAGGGTCTCGACGCGGCGGCGGGCCTCGGCGTCGATCGCGCCGCCCGGGCGGACGAAGGCGGCGACGTCGGCGATGGCGTAGTACACCCGGTACCCGCCGCCGGGGCGGTGGGTCAGGTGCATGGCCTGGTCGAGGTCGCGGGAGCCGGGCGGGTCGACGGTGAACAGGGGCAGGTCGGTCGCGTCGTACTCGGGGAGCCGGGGGCGTTCGGCGGCCTCCTCCGCCTCGGCCAGCACCGGTTCGGGCCACTCGGTGTGGACCTCCAGGCTGGCGCGGAGCTCGGCCAGTTCGGCGTTGATCCGGGCGGAGTCGGCGGCCTTGACGCGCAGTTTTCGGCGAGGCATGCAGGCAGCGTAGGGCGAATCGGGTGATTCCGGACGGAGGCGGCCGCCCGGCGGCGTGCCGCGAACTCACCGCCCCAGCAGGGACTTGAGGTCCTTGGCGGCCAGCGAGACCGCGTCGTCGTAGCCCCCGGTGGCCAGCCGCAGCATGAAGGCCACGGCGTCGTCCGGGTGCGGGTCGGTGTACGGCTCGGCGTTGTAGTCGAGGAACAGCAGCATCGCCTCGAAGGCGGTGCGCTTGTTCCGGTCGACCAGCGGGTGGTTGCGGGCCAGGCTCTGGCCGAGGGCGGCCGCCTTGGACCAGAGGTCCGGGTAGGCGTCGCCGCCGAACAGGCTCGCCTGCGGGCGGGCGATCGCCGAGAGCAGGCCGCCGAGGTCGCGGACGTTCCCCGGACCGCCGGCGAGGTAGGTGACGTCGTCGAGGTCCAGGTACTCGGTCACAGGTCCTTGAGCCTCTCCAGCGTCTCCGCGTTGGCCGCACGGATCCGGGCCACCAGGGCCGCACGGCGCTCGGCCCGGCCCGGCCCGGCCTGCTCCGGGGGCTCCGACGGATCCGGGGACTCCGGGGACGGCTGCGCCGCCGGCCGGGACGGCGGCCTCGGGTGCTCGGTGAGGACGTCCGGGACGGCGGAGCGGCGGACGTCGAAGGCCAGCTCGGCGGTGTCCGAACCGGCCGGCGCCTCCGTCACCCGGACCCTCCCGGCCATCACGGCCTCGGCGGCCGCGCGCACCGCGAACTCGAGGGCCTGCCGGGTCTCCGCCGGCAGGCCGGCGGGCACGGGCACGGACACGGCCTCCGCCGCGGCGTCGTCGTCGCCGGGCACCGGGTCCAGGGGTCGCAGGGTCATCTCGTTCACGCTCCTCGTTGCTCACGGTAGTGGCGGACGCCTGCCGGGCCCACCGGATTTCGGGGGCGCGGGCACGGACCGGGCGCGGAAGGTGCGGAAGGTGCGCGCGGGAGGTACGGGCGGGGGCGGCCGGGCGGCCGTCCCCGGCGGTGGTCGCCCCCGCCGGGGTCCGGCGGCCCGGCGGTAGGGTGGCGGGGTCCGTCTGCCACAAAGTGTTGAGGAGTCCGCTGTGCTGGTGCTGTTGCCGCCCTCGGAGGGCAAGGCCGCGTCCGGGGACGGCGTGCCGGTGGCACTCGACCGGCTGTCGCTGCCCGGGCTGACGGCCGCGCGCGGCGCGGTGCTGGACGCGCTGGTCGGCCTCTGCCGGGGCGACGAGGACACCGCCGCCGGGGTGCTGGGGCTCAGCCCGGGCCTGCGCGGGGAGGTCGCCCGCAACGCCGGGCTGCCGACGGCGGGGGCGCGGCCGGCTGGCGAGGTGTACACCGGCGTGCTGTTCGACAACCTGGGCCTGGCCACGCTGGACGCCGCCGCGTACGACCGCGCGGAGCGTTCGCTGCTGGTCTTCTCCGGTCTCTGGGGCGCTGTGCGGATCTCCGACCGGATCCCGCCCTACCGGTGCTCGATGGGCGTGAAGCTGCCGCCGCTGGGGGCGCTCGGAGCGTACTGGCGGGGCGCGATGGCCGACGTGCTGCCCGAGGTGGCCGACGGGCTGGTGCTGGACCTGCGCAGTTCGGCGTACGCGGCGGCGTGGAAGCCGGCCGGTGAGGTGGTGTCCCGCACGGCGACCGTCCGGGTGCTGCAGGAGCGCAACGGCAGGCGCACGGTCGTCAGCCACTTCAACAAGGCGACCAAGGGCCGTCTGGTGCGGGACCTGCTGGTCGCGGGGGCCGAGCCGAAGACGCCCGGTGAACTGACGGACGCGCTGCTGGGCCTCGGCCACCGGGTGGAGGTGGCGGCCGAGGGGACGGCGCGCAAGCCCTGGCAGCTGGACGTGGTGGTCACCGAGGTGCACTGAGCGCGGCGGCCCCGCGGCGCGCCTCCGGGGCGGGGCACCGGCCCCGGCGGCGCGGACGCTCAGCGCAGGTGCGAGGTGTCGTTGAGCAGCCGCAGCGAGGCGTTGCCGTCCGCGTAGTACTGGACGGAGCACAGCGCGGCGGCGGACAGCTCCATCCGGTACATCGAGTCCGGCGGGGCGCCGAGGGCCAGGCGGACCAGCGTCTTGATCGGGCTGACGTGGGAGACCACCAGCACCGTCCGGCCCGGGTTCCGCGCGATGATCTTGTCCCGGGCGACGCCGGCCCGGTGGGTGAGCGTGGTGAAGCTCTCGCTGCTGCCGGTCGGCTTGGCCTTGGCCGAACCGAGCCAGGCCGCCAGGTCGTCCGGGTAGCGCTCCTGGACCTCGGCGAAGGTCAGGCCCTCCCAGTCGCCGAAGTCGACCTCGCGCAGCCCGTCCTCGTACCGGACCTCCAGGCCGAGCCGGGCCGCGACGATCTCCGCGGTCTGCCGGGTGCGGCGCATCGGGGAGGCCACCACGGCCTGGACGCTGCCGCGCGCGGCGAGCGCCGCGGCGGCCCGTTCGGCCTGCCAACGGCCCCGGTCGGAGAGCTCCGGGTCGGTGCCGCCGCTGCCGGAGAACCGCTTCTGCGGGGTCAGCGCCGTCTCGCCGTGGCGCAGCAGGACGAAGGTGGTCGGGGTGCCGAGGTCGGCCTCGGCCGCCCAGCCGGCCCTGGGGGCGGCGGTCTCCAGCGGCGGTTCCGCGGCGACGGCGGCGGCCTTCGGCCGGGGCTCCCACTGGCGGCCGGCCCGGCCCGCGTCCATCGCCTCGTTGGCGAGCCGGTCGGCGTCCTTGTTCCGCTCGCGCGGGATCCAGGTGTACGTCACCCGGCCGCGCGGCAGGACGGTGCGCGCCTCGGCGGCCAGCGGCTGCATGTCGGGGTGCTTGATCTTCCAGCGGCCCGACATCTGCTCGACGACCAGCTTGGAGTCCATCCGGACGTCCACCGAGGCGTCCGGGTCGAGGTCCCGGGCCGCCTTGAGGCCGGCGATCAGGCCCCGGTACTCGGCCACGTTGTTGGTGGCGTGGCCGATGAACTCGGCGGCCTCCGCGACGATCTGCCCGGTGTCGCCGTCCCGGACCACCGCACCGTAGCCGGCCGGCCCCGGGTTGCCCCGGGACCCGCCGTCAGCCTCGACGACGAAGCGTGCCGCCACCGGTTCAGGCGCCCGAGTCGGCGGTCCGGACCAGGATCCGCGAGCAGTTCTCGCAGCGGACCACCTTGTCGGCCGGCTCAGCCTTGATGGCGTTCAGCTCGGTGATGGAGAACTCGGTGCGGCAGCCCTCGCAGCGGCGCTGGTACAGCCGGGCCGCGCCGACGCCGCCCTGCTGCTCGCGCAGCTTGCCGTAGACCTTGAGCAGGTCGGCGGGGATGACGGCGGCGACGGCCTCGCGGTCCCGCTTGACCTTCTCGGCCTCGCCGTCGATCTCGGCGAAGGCGGCGTCGCGGCGGGCCTCGGCCTCGGTGAGGACGACGGTGGAGTGCTCCAGGCGGGCGCCCAGCTCGACGACCCGGCCCTGGGCGCTCTCCAGCCGCTCCATGACCTCCAGCACGACCTCCTCCAGGTCGCCCTGGCGCTTGGCCAGCGAGCCGATCTCGTGCTGGAGGTTCTCCAGGTCCTTCGGCGAGGTGATCGCGCCGGAGTCGAGGCGCTGCTGGTTGCGGGCGGACCGGGCGCGGACCTGCTCCACGTCCCCCTCCGCCTTGGTCAGCTCACGGGTGGTGTCGCCCTGCTGGGCCTCGGCGGCGACCACCAGGTCCTTGAGCGCGGTGTGGTCGGCGGAGGCCTTCTCGATCTCGGCGTGCTCGGGCAGGGTCCGGCGCCGGTGGGCCAGCTGGTCGAGCTTCGAGTCGATGGCCTGGAGGTCGAGCAGGCGGATCTGGTCGGCGGGCGCGGCGTTCAAGCGGAGGGCTCCTGTGAATCGGGTCAGGCGGTGAAGGACATGGGGGCGTGCGCGGTCCACGGGTCGGTGACCCGGTGGGAGACCTTGGTCTCCACGGCCCAGCCGCGCTTGTCCGCGGCGGCCAGCAGGGCCCGCTCGGCCAGGGTCAGCCAGGGCCATTCGGTGGCCCAGTGCGCGGCGTCGACCAGCGCGACCGGCGCCGCCTCGGCGGCCTCGGACGCCGGGTGGTGGCGCAGGTCGGCGGTGAGGTAGGCGTCCACCCCGGCCGCCCGCACCTCGGCGAAGAATCCGTCGCCCGAGCCGCCGCACACGGCGACCCGGCTCAGCAGCCGGTTCGGGTCCCCGGAGACGCGGACCCCGGCGGCGGTGGCGGGCAGGCCCCTGGCGACCTGCGCGGCGAAGGCGGACAGCGTCAGCGGGGGCTCCAGCAGGCCGATCCGGCCGGAGCCGCGGCGGCCCAGCGGGTCGGTCGGGTCCGGCACCAGCGGGCCGGTCACCCGGAGTCCGACCGCCTCCGCCAGCGCGTCCGAGACACCGGGGTCGGCGTGGTCGGCGTTGGTGTGCGCGACGTGCAGGGCGATGCCGTTGCTGATCAGCGTGTGCACCACCCGGCCCTTGAAACCGGTCGCGGCGACGCTGGTGGTGCCGCGCAGGTAGAGGGGGTGGTGGGTGACGACCAGGTCGGCGCCCCATTCGACGGCCTCGTCCACGACCGTCTGCACGGGGTCGACGGCGAACAGCACGCGGCCGACCTCGGCCTGAGGGTCCCCGCAGACCAGGCCGACGGCGTCCCAGGACTCCGCCCACTGCGGGGGGTAGACCTCTTCGAGCGCGGTGATGACGTCGGACAGTTTCGGCACCTGTCGAGACTACCGTGCGCGCGGGGGCGGTCGGGCCCCGGCCGTGGGGCGGGGCGGGCCGGGCCGCGGGGGCCGGAGGAGTCCGGGGTGCCGTTCGGGCGGGGCGCGGGCCCCCGTCGGGCGGGGGTCGGGCCGAGCGGGGGCGGCGTTCGGACGGAGGTGCCGTCGGCGTACGGATGCGCGTCAACCGGCGTAGGGGGCGGCCGGGAGCGGCCGGCGCAGCCTCCGCGCCTCCGCACGCCGGGCGCGCGTTGCTCACACCGGGGCCCTCGCACGAAGGCGAAACGAAGCCCGGATCACCCTTATGAGTGAAGTGACCGGCGCTCCGTTGAGTCACCCCCGCCTCGAAAGTAACTTCAGTCCTGCGAACGGGAGTTGCCCCGGGAGGCGCCCCGACTTGGCGGTCCGGACGGCGCTCCGCCCCGCGCGGGCCCGGCAGGAGCGGGCACCGGGCGGGGCACGGCGGGGCCGGTGACTCCGGCCCCCGGGGCTCCCGCTCCTTCCGAGGAACCGATCAGGCCGGGGCGTCGGCCCGGGTGCCGGAGCAGTGGGCACCCGGGCCGGCGGCCCAGACGAAGGGATGTGGCGGCGCATGGAGGCGGACACATCGCTGCGTACGGCCGCGGGCGGGGAATCGGCGGGCCACGGGCCGGATGCGGCGGCCCCGTGGCCGGGGACGACGCGGGCGGCGCCGGCCGGCGCCGGAGGCCGGGGAGGCGACGGCGACCGGGAGGTCGCCGTCGAGGGCCTCCGGTGCACGGCCGGGCCGTCCGCGTCGGGTCCGCCCGGTCCACCGGATCCGCGACGGGCCCGCGTCCGGAGCCGGCACGGCCGGAGGTCCACCGGTGCCGCGGCACGTCGAGCGGGGTGATCGGGACGTGAACCTGGCCACCCGGACCGTCACGCCGGCGCTGCGCCGGCTGGGCTTCGCCTTCGCCGCCGACGGCGGACACGCTGCCTGCCTGGCCTCGGCCGCCGACGGCGGCTGGTACGCGGAGAGCTGGCGGCTGCCCCCGGACGGCGGCCCGGCCGCCCCGCTCGCCCTGCCGCTGTCCGGCAACCGCTCGGAGGACCTGCGCTCCCACCTGGTCGCCCTGCCGGACGGCTCGGTGCTGATCTGCCGCCACGACGGGGACCGCCACGACCTGGTCCGCCTCTCCTACGGCGGGACCTCCGCCGCGGAGCAGCCGGTGGCCACCATCCGGATGCCCGGGCTGCGGCTGCTGGCGCTCCCGACGGGCCCCGGCGCCGGCCCCCGCACGCCCGTCGCCCTGGCCCTCGGCACCGACAACCGCCCGGCCACCACCGCCTGGCTGGTGCGCACGGACGGCAGCGAGCCCGAACGGGTCGCCGAGATCCCCGGACTGCACGGCGGCGGCACCTGGCTGGACCGCACCGGTGACCTGCTGGCGCTGGACCGGGTCGACGCCGGGCTCGTCCGCAGCGTGCTGCTGGACCTGCGCAGCGGCACGACCGCCCCGCTGCTGGAGATCGGCGGGCACAGCAACGACCGGCTGGTGCTGTTCGACCCGGACAGCGGGTTCGCGATGGTGCGCAGCGACGCACCGGGCACCGACCGGCTCGGCTGGGGCGTGCTGGGCGGCGGCGAGCCGCTGCGGTTCCCGGCGTGCCTGCACGTCGCGGGCACCGTCCTGCGTCCGGTGGCGCTGCGGCCGGACGGCGACGGCCTGCGGGTCGCGGTGCAGGTCGACCACGGCGCCGGCTCGGCGCTCGCCCTCTGGCGGCCGGGCACCGGCCGGCTCGAACCGCTCCCCGTCCCGCCCGGCCGGCTCGGTTCGGTCGGGCACTGGGGCGGGGCGGCACTGCGGCTCCCCTACTCCTCGCCCGACCACCCCGCGGCGCTGGCCGCCCTGGACGTCGACGCGCTGCTCGCGCACGGCCCCGCCCCGGCCGCCGGCGGACCGACGCCGCTGCCGCTGCAACTGGCGCCGCTGGGCTCCGGGCCCCCCGGCCCCTGGCGGGGGGCGGGGCTGCCGTGGCAGCCCGACGGCCCGCGGGCCACCCGCACCCCGCCGCCGGGCTGGCGGGTGGACGGCAGCACCGCGCCCGGCGACGGCGGCCGCTGGCAGCCCGCCCAGAGCCTCGAACTCGCCGGCCCCGCAGGGCCCCTGGAGGCCGTGGTGTACGGCGGGGACGCCTGGCTGAGCAGCCCGCACCTGGTGCTGGCACTGCACGGCGGCCCGGCCGACGCCTGGCGGCTGGAGTTCGACCCCGCGCTGCAGCGGATGTCCGCCGAGGGGCTGGCCGTCGTCGCCCCCAACCAGCGCGGCTCCACCGGTTACGGGGTGGCGCACGCGATGGCCATCCGGGGCGCCTGGGGCGGGCCGGACCTGGACGACGTGCTGCACCTGCTGGACGGCATCGCCGGGCAGCGCGCGGCGCTCGGCCTGGAGCCCCCGGCCCTGTTCGGGGTCAGCTACGGCGCGTTCCTCGCCCTGCTGGCGGCCGCGCACGCGCCCGCGGAGCAGGTGTCGCGCTGCGCGGTGGTCGCCCCGTTCCTGTCCGGCGCCCGGCTGCTGGCCGAGGCCGCCGGGCCCGTCGGGGCGTTGACCACCCGGCTGGGCGGCGGCGAGACGATCGCCGACGCCCGCGGCCCGCGCGACGTCCTACAGCTCGCGCACCGGCTGACCGCACCGCTGCTGATCGTGCACGGCAATCGGGACGAGGTCGTCCCGGTCGGCCAATCCCGGTCGCTGCGGCACGAGTTGCTGCGGATCGGCCGGGCCGAGGGAGTGGACTTCCGCTACGTCGAGGCGGCCGGCTCCGGCCACGAGGTGCTCGCCGAGGAGGGCGCCGCCGTCCTGCACGAACTGCTCGCCGGATTCCTGCGGACCGGCCGACCGGGCTGATGACGCCGCCGGTCCCGGCCCCCGGGCGCGCATCGTGATCTCGATAGGATCTCGTCCGTTCCGGCCGTTATGGTGGCCGGGGCACGGGCCGCGATCACCGGCTGTGGCGCGTACCGAGCGCCCGATCGGGGACCGGGCCGCGCGCCACCGCGCCGGCCGGGCGCCGATGACCTGCACCCTCGCACGGAGAAGACGATTCTGATGTCCGACACCCTCACCGACACCACCGGACCCGCGGCCAACGGGACCGACGCCGACGAGAACACGGCCGAGGACACCGCGTCGCACGGCCGGCACCGCGGACGGTCCGCCGCCGACGACAGCCCCGCGGCCGACCCGCACGGCCGGCACCGCGCCGCGGCGCGCCTGGGCTGAGCACGCACGCACGGAAGGGCCCGCCGGGGACGCACCCCGGCGGGCCCTTCCGCGTCCGGTGCCGGCCGCCTCAGCCCAGCGTCACGACCGTGCGCAGGGCCTCGCCGCTGCGCATCTGCGCGACGGCCTCGTTGACGTCCGTCAGCGGGACCCGGTGGGTGATCATGGCGTCGAGGTCGATCCGCCCGGCCCGCCAGAGGTCGACGACCAGCCCGATGGTGCGGGCGACGGGCGCGCCGCCGTAGAGCGAGGGCAGCAGGCGCTTCTCGTTGAAGAACAGCTCGCCCATGGTGAACTGCGCGCGGTCGTCCTGCGCGCCGGCGCCGATCACCACGACCGCGCCGCCGCGCCGGGCGGCGTCGTACCCGGCCCGGACGGTGGCGGCCCGGCCGACGGCCTCGAAGACGTAGTCGAAGCCGCCGCCCGGCAGGCCCTTGGCCGCGGCCCTGAGCTCCTCGGGGGCGAGGGCCTCGGTGGCACCGAAGGAGAGCGCCCGCTCGCGACGGGACGCGACCGGGTCGACGACGGTGATCCGGGCGGCCCCGCAGACCCGGGCGCCCTGGACGGTGGCGATCCCGACCCCGCCGGCGCCGATCACCGCGACGGAGGAGCCGGGTTCGACCCGGGCGGTGTTGACGGCGGCGCCGACGCCGGTGGTGACGCCGCAGCCGATCAGCGCGGCGGCCTCGTGGGGCAGGTCGGCGGGCACCTTGATGACGGCGTCGGCGGAGACCACGACCTCCTCGGCGAAGGCCCCGGTGCCGTAGAACCCGGAGGCCTCGACGGCGGCGCCGCCCTCCTCGAAGCGGAAGCCGGGCGCGCCGAGCCGCCGCAGGCTGGCGACGCACAGGTGGCCCCGGCCGTGCTCGCAGTGCGCGCAGCGGCCGCAGGGAGCCATCCAGCAGAGCACCACGCGGTCGCCGGGGGCGATGCCCCGGACGCCGTCGCCGACCTCGACGACGTCCCCGGCGCCCTCGTGCCCGGGGACGAACGGCGCGGGCTGCGGCAGGACGCCGCTCATGGCGGAGAGGTCGGAGTGGCAGAGGCTGGCCGCGCGCATCCGGACCCGTACGGTGCCCGGGCCGAACCCGACGGCCGTCACGTCCTCCCGGACGTCGAGGGTGTCCTGACCGGTCTTGTGCAGGACGGCTGCGCGCATGGGGCTGCTCCCGGTGTGCCTGGTGTGCCTCGGATCGGCGGTCGGGCCGATTCTGGCACGGGCGGCCCGGCGGGACTAGAACACGTTCCAGGGCCCCTGTGGTCCCCCCGTCTACCGTCGAGTAGGGTCCGGGGCGAGCACGTCCGCCCCCGTCCCGGACGTCCCGAACCCGAGGAGCACCGCATGTCCGACCTGCTGGAGAGCGCCCGCCCGGCGCCCGAGGTGCTGGCGGCGTTCGAGGCGGCGACCGGGTTCATGCCGGTGGACGAGGGGCTGGCGCTGTACGCGGCGGCGGTGACCGCGGCGCGCGGCACCGGGCTGCCGGTGCTGGAGATCGGCACCTACTGCGGGCGCTCCGCGGTCCTGCTGGCCGCCGCGGCCCGGGAGACCGGGACGGTCGCGCTCACGGTGGACCACCACCGCGGCTCGGAGGAGCAGCAGCCCGGCTGGGAGTACCACGACCCGACGCTGGTGGACCGGGAGGTGGGGCTGATGGACACCCTGCCGCGGTTCCGCCGCACCCTGCACGCGGCCGGGCTGGAGGAGCACGTGGTGGCCCTGGTGGGCCGCTCGCCCCGGATCGCCGCCCTGTGGGGGCGGCCGCTGGCCCTGGTGTTCATCGACGGCGGGCACACCGACGAGCACGCGACCGGCGACTACGAGGGCTGGGTCCCGCACCTGGCGCCGGAGGGGCTGCTGGTGGTGCACGACGTGTTCCCGGACCCGGCGGACGGCGGCCAGGCCCCGTACCGGGTGTACCTGCGGGCGCTCGCCGAGGGCTTCGAGGAGGTCTCGGTGACGGGCTCGCTGCGGGTCCTGCGCCGCACGGCGGGCTGAGCCTCCCCCGCCGTCCGCCCCGGCGACCGCCGCACCCCGCCCGTCGCACCCCGCCCGGGACGCCCCGACGGGCCCCGCGAACCCTCCCGCCCGGCCCCGACGCGCACGGACGACCGCCGCGCCTCCGGCCGATCCGCCGAGCCGCCCCACAGCCACACCCCGATGCTCTAACGTCGTGCCGGGGCTGTCGGGCGGGGGTTCGAACGGTACGGTGTCCGCGCAGCACCAGGCAGAGCAATCGGCGGACGGTGGGGGCTAGCGGCACATGACGGACCAGCACAACACCGCTCCGGCGGTCTGGGACCCCACCGCGCGCGGTGGTGCGGGCGGCTGGGTGCGCGGCCCGCAGCAGGCCCAGGGCGGGGAGGCCGCCGGCCCGCCGCCGGTCGTGACCGGCCCCGTCCCCCCCGGCCCCGTGGCCCCGCCGCCCACCGCGGGCGCCGTGGGCGACCAGGGCCCCCCGCTGGCCGCCCGCCCCTACCTGGCCGCCGCACCCGGCCACGAGGCGCCGACCGCGCCCGCCTTCCCCGCCGCGGCCCCGCAGCCGCCCGCCGCGCCGCCCGCCTCGCCGTTCCCCTCCCACGCGACGTCCCAGCGCACCGCCCCGGGCCCGGGTCACGTCGCGGGCCGGGAGGCCGGCCCCGGCTACGTCTCCGGCCAGGCCCCCGGCCCCGGCTACGTGTACCCGCCGCAGCCGCCCGCCGGCCCTCCGCAGGCCCCGTACGGGCACGGCCCGGGCCCGTACCCGGGCGGTCCCGGGCAGCCGGGGTACCCGGCCGGCCACCCCGCCGACTACCCGAACGACTACGCGGACCCGGACGACGGGGACCGCCCGGGCAACCGGAAGGCCCCCCTGCTGATCGGCTTCGCCCTGCTCCTGGTGCTGGCGGTCGGCGGCGGCCTGCTGATGGCCGCCAGGAACGGCGACGACAAGAACGGGCAGGCCGCGCCCGCCCCGTCGGCCACCGCCCCGACCTCGGCCGGCAACCCGCCGCCGGCCCCGGCCCCGACGGGCACCGACGCCGCGCCGAGCGGCGCCGCGACCGACCCGGCCTCGGCCGGCGCCACGCCGAGCCCCACCGCCTCCGGAGCCGGCCCGAACGCCAAGGGCCAGGCCCAGGCACTGGACGACCTGCTCACCCAGGGCGAGAGCGCGAAGGCCCCGATCGGCAGCGCGGTCGCCAAGGTGACCAGCTGCCCGGCGAAGGCCGACATCGAGAGCGCGGCGCAGGTGTTCGACAACGGTGCGAAGCAGCGCGACGACCTGCTGCGCAAGCTCGCCGGGGTGGGCGTCGGCGACGTGCCGGGCGGCGCCGACGCGGTGGCCTCGCTGAAGCAGGCCTGGCAGCTGTCGGCCGACATCGACCGGGCGTACGCGAGCTGGGCCCGGGCGGTGGCCGGCCAGGGCTGCTCGGGTTCGGCCCCGAACACCGCCGACAAGAAGCACGCCGACGAGCTCAACCCGCAGGCCACCCAGGCGAAGAAGGACTTCGCCGCCAAGTGGAAGCCGATCGCCGACAGCTACGGCCTCACCCCGCGCACCCAGGACAGGATCTGAACCACCCGTGACCGGCTCCGCCTCCCGACCGCCCCGCCGTTCCGCCCTGCTGCGCGTCACCACGGTGGTGGGCGCGGCCGTACCGCTCTGCATGGCGGGCTGGTTGGGCTGGCAGGCCCTCGAAGGCCCCACCCCGGTGAGCGCCGCGGGCACCTCCGCCGCGGCGCCCACCACCCCGTCCGGCACCGACCCGTCCGGAGGACCGGGGGCGCAGGGTGCGTCCGGCGCGCCGGACGCCTCGGGCACCCCGGCCGCGGACCGGCCCACCGCGGCCTCCCCGGCTCCGTCGGACACCGCGGCCGCCACCGCCTCCCCCGGCGCCTCCGGCTCGCCCGACGCGACCGCGCTCAGCGGCCGCACCGTCGTGCTCGACCCCGGCCACAACCCGGGCAACTCCGCGCACACCACCGAGATCAACCGTCAGGTCGACATCGGCAACGCCCACAAGGAGTGCGACACCACCGGCACCGAGACCAACGCCGGCTACACCGAGGCCGAGTACACCCTGGACGTGTCCCGCCGGGCGCGGGCCATCCTCGCCGCCCGCGGCGCCACCGTGGTGCTGGTGCAGGACGGTGACCGCCCGTGGGGCCCGTGCATCGACGAACGCGCCCGGGCGAGCGCCGCCGCGCACGCCGACGTCGCGCTCTCGGTGCACGGCGACGGCGGCCCGGCGAGCGGCAGCGGCTTCCACGTGATCATGCCGGCGCGCGTGGTGGCGGGGAAGGCGGACACCTCCACGATCGTCGAACCCTCGCACCGGCTCGGCCTGCTGCTGCGCGAGCACTTCCGCGCGGCGACCGGCGAGCAGTACGCGGACTACGTCGCGAACCAGGGCCTGGACACCCGCTCCGACCTGGGGGGCCTCAACCTGTCCACGGTCCCCAAGGTGTTCATCGAGTGCGGTAACATGCGCAACCCGGCGGACGCGAAGCGGATGACGGATCCTCAGTGGCGGCAGCAGGCGGCACAGGGGATCGCAGACGCGCTGACGGCGTATCTGACCACGCGGTAAAGGGAGTTGGGGCGGGCCGGCCCGGTGGGCGGCAGCGCGCCCGGCCCGCGCCGTTTGCAACGACTTCGCCCCATTACCGGTCCCGCCGTGCGCCGGCGGCGCGGTTGGGCCTAGGCTTCTGGTCCGTTCGGGAGTTTCGGCCGGTCAGCCCGACCGCACGAACCGCCGACCACGACACGTCAACGAGGGGAACGTTAGTGAATCTGCGCGCTCTCACCAGGGGAGACGCCGCCGTCGCAGGCGCGGCCGTCCTGCTCTTCATCGCCTCCTTCCTGCCCTACTGGACCGTGGACTGCAGCGGCCGGTACTGCGGCGACACGTCGCAGAACGCGTGGAGCACCCAGCTGTTCCCCATCCTGCCCTCGATCTACCTGCTCGGCATCGCCGCCGCGGTGCTGATCCTGCTGCAGCGGTTCCAGGGCCCGGCCGCGGCCGGCCGCCAGGTGCTCGGCCTCCGGCTGGACCAGTGGGGCATCGCGTTCGCCGTCACCGCGCTGTGGACGGCGCTGTGGTCGCTGGGTGGCGGTCCGTCGGGTTCCGGCTTCGGTCACGGCTTCGGCGCCTGGCTCGGCCTGATCTCGCTGATCGTGCTGGCGGGTGCGGCCGCGGCCGCACCGCTGGTGCCGGCGCTGAAGGCCCCGCTGGTCACCGACCGCCCGGCCGCCGTGCCGTACCAGGGCTACCCGGCCCCGGGCCAGCCCGGCCAGCCCGGCCAGTACGGCTACCCGGGCCCGGGCCAGGACCCGAACCAGGCCCCGGCGTACGGCGCCCAGCCCGGCGGCTACGGCTACCCGGCCGGTGCGGCCGCCGGCCAGCCGCAGGACGCGGCCGCCCCGGCCCCGCAGCCCGTCCCGGCCGCGCAGGCGCAGCCGGCCCCGGCGGCCCCGGCGGCCGACTTCGCGCCGTTCTGGTTCGCCGTGCCGGCCCCGCGCCCGCTGGCCCCGAAGGACAACCCGGTCGGTGCCCCGATCGGTGAGCTGGTGCCCGGTACCTGGTACCTGGCGGTCGAGCAGCGCGGCTCCGCGCTGGTCGCCCAGCTGGCGGACGGCAGCCTCGGCCTGCTGGCCGACACCGCGGGCATCCAGCGCGGCTGACGCCCCGGCGGTACGGCGAAGGGGCGGGACCGGATCTCTCCGGTCCCGCCCCTTCGCGCTGTCACGTCCCTTCGCCGTCCCGCCCCTTCGCGCCGGCCCGGCGCGGGCGGGTCAGCAGCAGTCCCGGACCACCAGCCCGGCGGGCAGCTGCTCGCCGCCGAAGACCGCGACGGTCGCCGGGTCACCGCCGAGCGCGGCGACCGCGAGCAGCAGTGCGCCGGCCGTCCAGGTGGTGCGCTCCTCCGGCCAGATGGCGTCGTCCTCGAAGACGTACCCCGTCCAGTACGAGCCGTCCTCGTGCCGCAGGTGCTCCTGGATCCAGCGCAGGATGTCCACCGCGCGGTCGGACTGGCCGATCGCCCAGAGAGCCAGGGCCAGTTCGGCACTCTCCCCGCCGGTCACCCAGGGGCGGTCGCTGACGCAGCGCACGCCGAGCCCGGGGACGACGAAGCGGTCCCACTCCCGGTCGATGCGCTCGACCGCCGCGTCGCCGCGCAGGCCGGTGCCGAGGACCGGGTAGTACCAGTCCATCGAGTAGCGGTCCTTGTCGAGGAAGCGCTCGGGGTGGTGCGCCACGGCGTGCCCCAGCCGGCCGGCCGCGAGCTCCCAGTCCGGCTGCGGCTCCTCCAGGTACTCGGCGATGGCCAGGCCGCAGCGCAGCGCGTGCAGGATGCTGGACGAACCGGTGAGCAGCGCCTCGTCGGTGGCGGTGCCGTCCTCGTCGAGGCGCCAGGCGATCGGGCCGCCGGGCAACCGCAGGCCGACGATGAAGTCCAGGGCGCGCCGGACGACCGGCCAGATCCACTCCAGGAAGGCGTCGTCGCCGGTGCTGAGGTGGTGGTGCCAGACGCCGACGGCCACGTAGGCGCAGAAGTTGGTCTCCTTGGCGTGGTCGGTGACCACGCCGTCGGTGTAGGCGGCGTACCAGGAGCCGTCGGGGTTCTGGCTGGCGGCGAGCCAGCGGTAGGCGGCCTCGGCGGCGGCGTGCTCGCCGGCGGTGTCGAGGGCCATGGCGGCCTCGGTGTGGTCCCAAGGGTCCAGGTGGTGGCCGGCGAACCAGGGTATGGCACCGTCGGGGCGCTGTTCGGCGAGGATGCTGCGGACGGTGCCGGCCGCCTGCTCGGCGTCGAGCACCCCCTCGAGCAGCAGCACCTCGGGGACGGCCGCGGTCATGCGCCCGCCCTCCGCGGCTTCGAGGCGTACGCGACGAAGCTCTTGCCGATGACCGGGTTGAGGGCCCGCTCGGCGGCCTTGGTGAGGGTGCTGATCACCGGGGTGCCGACGATGTCCCAGACCAGCAGCTGGTGGTAGGCCTTGACCGGCAGCGCCTTGTCGTTGTCCACGCCGACGGCGCACTTGATCCACCAGTACGGCGAGTGCAGCGCGTGCGCGTGGTGGGTGCCGTACGGCTCCAGGCCGGCGTCCTTGAGCTTGCCGAGCAGTTCGTCGCCGCGGTAGATCCGGATGTGGCCGCCCTCGACCTCGTGGTACTCGTCGGACAGCGCCCAGCAGATCTTCTCGGGCAGCCAGCGCGGCACGGTGACGGCGAGCAGGCCGCCGGGCTTGAGGACCCGGAACATCTCGTTGAGCACGCCCTTGTCATCGGGTATGTGCTCCATCACCTCGGAGATGATGATCTTGTCGAAGTACTCGTCCTCGAACGGCAGCGCCAGCGCGTTGCCCTCCATCGCGACCGCCGACGCGCCCTCGGGGGCCTCGCCGGCCTGCTCCATCGCGGCGAACCACTTCTTGACCTCGGCGATCTCCTCGGTGTTCTGGTCGAGGGCGATCACGTTGGCGCCGCGGCGGTAGCACTCGAACGCGTGCCGGCCCCCGCCGCAGCCCAGGTCGAGCACCCGGTCGCCGGGGGCGAGCGGGAAGCGCGAGAAATCGACGGTCAGCACTGCAGGGCTCCCATTCCTTTTGCTACCAAGCGGACTTGACGCCGCGTCAGAACGATTCGCGTCGGGCCGGCGGCCGGGTGGGTCGGGGCCGCCGGAGCGCGCCCGGGCCGGCCGGGGCGGGTGGCTCAGGGCACGTAGCGCCAGCCCGGCCCCGAACGGGCCCGGGCCCCGGCCCCGGTGGCGATGGCCGCGCGGTAGGCCTCGGCGGTCAGCTCGGCGGCCCGCTCCCAGGTGAACCGGGCCAGCACCCGCTCGCGGCCGGCGCCCCCGAGCCGCCCGCGCAGCTCCGGGTCGTCCAGCAGCCGTCCGAGCGCCGCCGCCAGCCCGTCCGCCTCGCCCGGCGGCACGGCCAGGCAGGTGCGTCCGTCCGGCCCGGCCACCTCCGGGATCGCGCCGCCGGTGGTGGCCACCAGCGGGGTCCCGGTGGCCATCGCCTCGGCGGCGGGCAGCGAGAAGCCCTCGTACAGCGACGGCACGCAGGCCACCTCGGCCGAGCGGTAGAGGTCCACCAGCTCCCGGTCGGTGAGGCCGCTGCGGAACTCGATGTGCTCGGCCAGTCCGAAGCGGCGCACCGCCTCGGCCACCGGGCCGTCGTCCTTCTGCGGCTTGCCGACCACCACCAGGTGCGCGGGGCGCTCGGTGCGCACCTTGGCGAGCGCCTCGACCAGGAACACCAGCCCCTTCAGCGGGACGTCGGCACTGGAGGTGGTGACGATCCGGCCCGGCACCCGCTCGACGGCGTCCGAGGGCGACCACAGCCGGGTGTCGGCGCCGATCGGCACCACCGAGATCGCACCGGGCGCGACGCCCAGGTGCTCGGCGATCTCGCGCTGCGAGCTGCCGGAGACGGTGATCACGTGGTCCAGGCGGGCGGCGACCCGGCGCTGCATCCGGGTGAAGGCGTACCAGCGGCGCAGCGACAGCCTGCGCAGCCGGGTGTCGGCCGCGTCCAGCTCCAACTGCCGGTCCACGGTGATCGGGTGGTGGATCGTGGTGACCAGCGGGAAGCCGTACCGGGCCAGGCCGAGCAGGCCGTAGCCGAGGGTCTGGTTGTCGTGCACCACGTCGTAGCGGCCCTTGTGCCGGGCCAGGTACTGCCGGGCGCGCAGCGAGAAGGTCAGCGGCTCGGGGAAGCCGCCGGTGCGCATGGTGGCGAACTCCAGGACGTCCACCGGGCCGCGGAACTCCCCGCGGGCCGGCGTGCGGAACGGGTCGTCGGCGCGGTAGAGGTCCAGGCTGGGGAGTTCGACCAGGCGCACCGAACCGGGGCCCTCGACCTCGTCCAGCACCGGGAAGGGCTGGGCCCCGATCACGTCCACGTGGTGGCCGAGCCTGGCCAGCTCGCGCGACAGGTGCCGGACGTACACGCCCTGACCGCCACAGAAGGGGTCCCCGCGGTACGACAGCAGGGCAATCCGCAGCGGCTGCGCGGTCATCCTCGGGCCCTCATCTCTAGCTGCTATCTGTGCTGCTGGTCGCTAAAGTAGATCAGGTTTCAGTGGGTGTGGAACTCGTCATCGACCATGTGAACAATGAGAGACCTCGAAGATACCGGCCCGTAGCTTTCCCTCAGGAGCCAGGGCTGGTGATTCCCGCCACGCCGGACCATGCCGACCTTGTGGAGCACACCGCCACCCACGCGCCCCGGGAGCACTCCTTGCCGCCTCCGACCACCTCCACGAGCCCCGCCGCACCGCCGCCCGCACCGCCCGGTGAGCCGTCGCTGACCGCGCGCCAGGCCGAGCGCCGCCGGCGGATCCTGCGGGCCGCCACCGCCCTGGCCGCCCGGGGCGGGTACGAGGCCGTACAGATGCGGGAGGTCGCGGAGAGCGCCCAGGTCGCCCTCGGCACGCTCTACCGGTACTTCCCGTCCAAGGTCCACCTGCTGGTCGCCGTCATGCTGGAGCAGCTGCAGGGCCTCCAGGAACACATCCGGCGGCACCCGCCGACCGACCTCGAACCGGCCCCCCGGGTCGCCGACACGCTCACCCGGGCCTTCCACGCCCTGCAGCGCGAGCCCCTGCTCGCCGAGGCGATGGTCCGGGCGCTGTCCTTCGCGGACCGCTCCGTCGGGGCCGAGGTGGACCAGGTCAGCTCCGCCACCGGACAGCTCATCCTGGACGCCATCGGCCAGTCCGGGCCACCCAGCGACAGCCAGCGCGCGGCCGTCCGGGTGATCGAGCACACCTGGCACTCGGCCCTGGTCGCCTGGCTCTCCGGCCGCGCCTCGATCGCCGAGGTCCGCGCCGACCTGCAGACCGCGGCCCGGCTGCTCACCCTGCCCTGAACCGGGCCCCGACTGGAACCTGTTCCTCCCCGGGCGGCACCCGGCGGGCTGCCCGGACGGGCCCTGAGCCCGGCGGCGGACCCCAGGGCTTAGAGTCGACGGGCAGCACAACTCCATCCCGCCCCTCCCGCGGGGGAAGCCGGTGCGAATCCGGCGCTGACCCCGCAACCGTGAGTCCGGAGCCGCCGCGGCCCCGGCGAGTCGGACCGCCCGCGGAGGGGCGAGCGGCCAGTCCGGGCCCGCCACCGCGCACCGCCCGGCACCGTCGAGGACTACGGAACGGCCCCCGGGGCCACCACCGCTCACTGAAAGGCACCACTCCACCATGCTCACCGCCGCCCGCCTGGGCGCCGCCGCCCTGTCCGCCGCGCTGCTCACCGGCGCCGCCGCCGCACCGGCCCTCGCCGACAGCCCCGCGCCGACCACCGCGGCCGTCCCCGACGGCCTGTACGGAAAGGGCGACCCGACGTACGACGGCGTGTGGCGGCAGTCGCTCGCGCTCACCGCCCTCGCGGCGGCCAAGGTCACCCCGGCGGCGTCCGCGGTCGGCTGGCTCACCGGGCAGCAGTGCGAGGACGGCGGCTGGCCCTCCTACCGGGCCGCCGGCGCGGCCTGCGACGCCAAGACCGAGGACAGCAACGCCACCGCCGTCGCCGTCCAGGCCCTGGTCGCGCTCGGCGGGCACCAGGACGCCGTCGACAAGGGCGTCCAGTGGCTCAAGGCCAACCAGAACGCGGACGGCAGCTGGGCCTACAACCCGGGCAGCCCCGGCGACGCCAACTCCACCGGCCTCGCCGTCAACGCCCTGTTCGCCGCCAAGGCCGACCCGGCGGCCGTCGCCAAGGCCGGCCGGAACGCCTTCGACGGGCTCGCCCTCTACCAGCTCGGCTGCGCCGCGCCCGCCGACCAGCGCGGCGCCTTCGCCTACCAGCCCGACCCGGCGACCGGCGCCCTCGCGCCCAATGCCCTCGCCAGCGGCCAGGCCTCGCTCGCCGCCGCCGGCGGCCACCTCCCGGTCGCCACCACCGCCCGCGCCGACGCCACGCCCAAGGCCCTCGGCTGCCCCGACGGCGCCCCCGCCGCGCCCGTCGCCCACGCCGACTCGGGCGAGGCCGCCGCCGCGTACCTGAGCGCCCAGCTCACCGCCGGCGGCGACCACCTCTCGCTCACCACCCCCGGTGCCCCGGCCACCCCCGACTACACCGCCACCGCCTGGGCCGCCCTCGGCCTGATCCAGAGCGGCCACCCGCAGCAGGCCACCGGCGCCGTCGACTGGCTCGGCAAGGAGGGCGCCACCTGGACGAAGGGCGGCACCGACGCCGGCGCCACCGCCACGCTCCTGCTGGTCACCCAGGCCGCCCAGCGCGACACCGCCGCGCTGACCGCCCAGCTCACCGCCCTCGGCCCGGCCCCCGCGGCCACCGCGAGCCCGGCGGCCGCCGCCACCCAGCCGGCGAAGAAGAGCGACGGCTTCGGCCAGTACTGGCTGATCGTCGTCGGCCTGCTGATCGGCGTCGGCGGCGGCCTGGTGCTCAGCCTCCAGCGCAAGCGCGGCGCCAGGCCGTGACCCCCCGCACCACCGGCCCCGCCCGGGGCGGCCCGGCGGGCTCCCCCCGGACGGGCCCCGGGGCCCGTCCGGGCCGGCGGCCCCGCACCGCCCTGCCGCTCGCCCCGCTGCTGCTCGCCCCGCTGCTGGGCGCGCTGCTGCTGGTCGCCACCGCCGCGCCCGCCGAGGCCGCCGGGTACCGGTACTGGTCGTTCTGGCGCGCCACCGACACCGGCTGGGCCTACCAGCAGCAGGGGCCGGCGGTGTCGGTCCCCCCGGACGGAGCGGTGGACGGCTGGCGCTTCGCCGTCAGCCCGGACGGCGGCCGCGACGCCGCCCGGCCGCGTGCGGCCACGGGCTTCGCCGCCGTCTGCGCGGACACCCCCGCCCAGGAGGGCCGCAAGCGGGTCGCCGTGGTGCTGGACTTCGGCACCGCCGCCGACGCCGGCTCCACCGAGGCGCCGCCCGAGCAGCGCACGGCGTGTGCCGCCGTCGCCCCGAACGCCACCTCGGCCGAGGTGCTGGCCGCCGTCGCCCCGCCGCTGCGGTACGACACCAACGGCCTGCTCTGCGCCATCGCCGGCTACCCGAGGGCCGGGTGCGGCGAGCAGCTCGGCGGCGCGGCCACGGCGGGCGGCCCCGCCGACGGCGGGGGCCACGGCGGGCCGGACCTCGGCCTGATCGCCGGCGGAGCGCTGGTCGCCGTCCTGGCCGGCGGCGCCGTCTGGCAGACCCGCCGCCGCCACTCCTCCTGATCCCCCGAACCGAACCGCAGCGAACCGAACCCAACCGCAGCGAACCGAACCGGCCCGCCCGCCCCGATCCCGACCTGGACTGATCCGTGCGCCCAGCCCGCAGCACCCGACCCCCCACCGGCCCCCGTCAACTGCACCCGGGGGCCTGGTGGCTGTGGGCGCTCGGGCTGGGCGCCGCGGCGACCCGCACCACCAACCCGGCGATCCTGCTGCTGCTCGCCGCCGTCGCCGGGTACGTGGTGGCGGCCCGGCGCGGCGACGCGCCCTGGTCCCGTTCGTACGGCGCGTTCCTGCGCCTGGGCCTGCTGGTGCTGGGCATCCGGCTGGTGTTCGCGATCCTCCTCGGCTCGCCCGTCCCCGGGACGCACGTCCTGTTCACCCTGCCCGAGGTACCGCTCCCGGCCTGGGCGCAGGGGGTGCGGATCGGCGGCCGGGTGACCGTCGAGGGGCTGCTCGCGGCGCTGTACGACGGCCTGCGGCTGGCCACCCTGCTGGTCTGCGTCGGCGCCGCCAACGCCCTGGCCAGCCCGGCGCGACTGCTGCGCACCCTGCCCGGGGCGCTGTACGAGGCGGGTGTCGCGGTCGTGGTGGCGATGACCTTCGCGCCCAACCTGGTCGCGGACGTGCGCCGGCTGCGCGCCGCCCGCCGGCTGCGCGGCCGCAGTGACAAGGGCATCGCCGCCGTGCTCAGGGTCGGACTGCCCGTCCTGGAGGGCGCGCTGGAGCGCTCGGTGGAGCTGGCCGCCGCGATGGACACCCGCGGCTTCGGCCGCACCGCCGACGTCCCGCGCCGCCTCGCCCGGGTGACGGCCGCACTCACCCTGGCCGGCCTGCTCGGGGTCTGCCTGGCCGCGTACGGGCTGCTCACCGCCGGGGGCGCCGGCTGGGCGCTGCCGGTCCTGCTGCTCGGTCTGGCCGCCGCCTTCACCGGGCTGCTGCTGGGAGGCCGACGGTCCGTCAGGACCCGCTACCGGCCCGACCCCTGGGCGCTGCCCGAGTGGCTGACCGCAGGCTCCGGCGCCGCCGTCGCCGCGCTCACCGTCCACCTCTCCTCCGTCGATCCCGCCGCCTTCGCCCCCACCGTCGTCCCGCCGACCGTCCCCGCGCTGCCGCTGGCCGCCGTCCTGGCCGTACTCCTGGGCCTGGTACCGGCGTTCGCCACCCCGACCCCGCCCCGGAGGGCCTCGTGATCACCTTCGAGCAGGTCTCCGTCCAGTACGCGGACGCCGCCGAGCCGGCCCTGAGCGGCGTCGACCTGAGCGTGCCCGAGGGCGAACTGTGCCTGCTGGTCGGCCCGTCGGGCTCCGGCAAGTCCACCCTGCTGGGGGCGGTCAGCGGCCTCGTCCCGCACTTCACCGGCGGCGTCCTGCACGGCCGGGTCACCGTCGGCGGCCGGGACACCCGCGAACACCGGCCGCGCGACCTCGCCGACCTGGTCGGCACCGTCGGGCAGGACCCGCTGGCGCACTTCGTCACCGACACCGTCGAGGACGAACTCGCCTACGGCATGGAGTCGCTGGGCCTGCCCGCCGACGTGATGCGGCGCCGGGTCGAGGAGACCCTCGACCTGCTCGGCCTCGCCGACCTGCGCGACCGCGCCCTCGCCTCGCTCTCCGGCGGCCAGCAGCAGCGCGTCGCGATCGGCTCGGTGCTCACCGTGCACCCCCGCGTCCTGGTCCTCGACGAACCCACCTCGGCGCTCGACCCGGGTGCGGCCGAGGAGGTGCTCGCCGTCCTGCAACGGCTGGTGCACGACCTGGGCACCACCGTGCTGATGGCCGAACACCGGCTGGAACGGGTCGCCCAGTACGCCGACCAGGTGCTGCTGCTGACCCCGGGCTCCCCGCCCGTCCTCGGCGGACCGGCGGAGGTGATGGCGCACTCGCCGGTGCACCCGCCGGTGGTCGGCCTCGGCCGGCTCGCGGGCTGGCGGCCGCTGCCGCTGTCCGTCCGCGACGCCCGCCGCAAGGCCGGCCCGCTGCGCGAACGCCTCGACGGCCGCCACCCGGCCACCGCCGGAACCCCGACCGGCACCCCGGTCGCCACCGTCGAGCGCCTCGCCGTGCGACGCGGCCCCGTCCAGGCCCTGCGCGGGGTCGACCTCACGCTGCGCCCCGCCGAGATCACCGCCCTGATGGGCCGCAACGGCGCCGGCAAGTCCACCCTGCTGGGCGGCCTGGTCGGCCTGCACGCGCCCGCCTCCGGCAGCGTCCGGGTCGGCGGCCGCACCCCGCACCGCACCCGGCCCGCCGAGCTGGTCCGCGAGGTCGGCCTCGTCCCCCAGGACCCTCGCGACCTGCTGTACGGCGAGAGCGTCGCCGCCGAGTGCGCCGCGGCCGACGGCGACGCGGGTGCCGACCCCGGCACCTGCCGCGCCCTGGTCGAGCGCCTGCTCCCGGGGATCCCCGACACCGCCCACCCGCGCGACCTCTCCGAGGGCCAGCGACTCACCCTGGCCCTGGCCGTGGTGCTCACCGCCCGGCCCCCGCTGCTGCTCCTCGACGAGCCGACCCGCGGCCTCGACTACGCCGCCAAGGCCCGGCTGGTGGAGATCCTGCGCGACCTCGCCGCTGACGGCCACGCCGTCCTGCTGGCCACCCACGACGTCGAGCTCGCCGCCGAACTCGCCCACCGCACGGTGATCCTGGCCGAGGGCGAGGTCGTCGCGGACGGGCCGACCGCGGAGGTCGTGGTCTCCTCCCCCGCCTTCGCCCCGCAGGTCGCCAAGGTGCTGGCGCCCGGCCCGTGGCTCACCGTGCGGCAGGTCGCGGAGGCGCTGAGCTCATGAGCCGCCCCGAACCGGGCCCGCCCCGCCCGAACCGCCCGGAAGCCCACCGCCCGGAGCCCCGACCCCCGGCACCCGTGCGCCCGGAGCCGGGGCAGCCCGCGGCGGCCCGCCCCCGCTCGCTCGCCCGGCCCGTCCCGCTCGGCCGCCGCTCCGTCACGACCCTGCTGCTGGTCTCCGCGGTCGGCGTCGCCGGCTTCGGCTGGCCGCTGCTCGCCGCCACCGACTCCGCCCTGGTCGGGCACTCCGCCGACGCCCCCTGGCTGTTCGCACTGCTGCTGCCGCTGCTGCTCGCCGTCGTCGTCGCCCAGATCTCCGAGGGCCGCACGGCCGGCGGCGGGGCCCCCGGACTGGACGCCAAGTCCGTGGCGCTGCTGGGCGTCCTGGCCGCGACCGGCGCGGCCCTGCGCCCGCTCGGCGCGGGCACGGCGGGCCTGGAGCCGATGTTCTTCCTGATGGTGCTCTCCGGCCGGGTGCTCGGGCCGGGCTTCGGCTTCGTCCTCGGCGCGCTGTCGATGTTCGCGTCCGCGCTGCTGACCGGCGGCGTCGGGCCGTGGCTGCCGTTCCAGATGCTCGCCATGGGCTGGGTCTGTCTCGGTGCGGGCCTGCTGCCCGGCCCGGCCACCCTGCGCGGCCGGCGCGAACTCTGGCTGCTCGCGGTCTACGGCGCCCTCGCCGCCGTCCTGTACGGCACCGTCATGAACCTCCAGGGCTGGCCCTACATCGCGGGGCTGTCCGGCTCCATCTCGTTCGTCCCCGGCGACCCGGTCTCCGCCAACCTGGTCCGCTTCGCGGCCTACTGCCTCACCACCTCCCTCGGGTGGGACCTCCCCAGGGCGGCCCTCACCGTCGTGCTGTGCCTCACCCTCGGCACACCCGTGCTGCGCGCCCTGCGCCGCGCCACCCGCCGCGCCGCCTTCGACGCCCCGGTGTCCTTCCGCCCGCCGGGCGGGTGAGGCCGCACCCGGGGCGGGCCCGCCGGCCACCAGCCCGTACGCACGCCGCCGGCGCCGTCAGGTGTCGCGCAGCAGCCGGTACGCCGTCGGGGGGTGCAGCCGGAGCAAGGCCAGCAGCGTGCGGGCGGCACCGATCGGGATGGTCGGGCGGCCGCGGCGGATGCCCTCCAGCAGGGCGGCGGCCGCCGTTGCGGCCGGGATCTTGCGGACGGCGCCGTCCCGGCCGGCCGTCATGGGCGTGTCGACCAGCGGCAGGACCGCCTCCTGGACCCGGATCCACGGGGTGGACTCCTCGGCCTGATAGCGCAGCGACCGCAGCAGGGTGTGCACGGCGGCCTTGGTGGCGCAGTAGACGGGGGCGGAGCGCTTGGGGGCGTAGGCCAGTCCGGAGGTGACGGCGACGAAGGCCGCGGGCTCGGCGCCACCGCCGGCGGCCAGGTGGGGCCAGGCCGCGGCGGCCAGTTCCACCACCGAGCGGAGGTTGACCTCGATCTCCTCGGCGGTCCGGTCGAGGACGGCGGCGCTCGGGCCGCCGGTGAGGTCGACGAGGTGCTGCACGCCCGCGTTGGCGACGACCACGTCGAGCCCGCCGAGCGCGGCCGCCGCCCGGTCCACCACCCGGGCGGCCTCGCCGCGGCGCCCGAGGTCGGCGGCGAGGGCCGTCACCCCCTCCGCCGGCGGCGCGCCGCCCTCGACGACCCGGCGGCCGCAGACCGCCACCCGTGCACCCGCCGCCGTCAGTTCCGCCGCCAGGGCCAGTCCGACCCCGCTGGTGCCGCCGGTGACCAGGACGCGTCTTCCGTTCACGTTCATGCCCCCACGATGGCCTCCCCGGCCGGTCCGCACTTGTACCATCGCGCCATGCCGCACGCCTGGCCGCTCCGCCCGGCGGGGCCCGACCGGTGACCCGCACCGTCAGCCCCGAGCTGGCCGCCGCCGCCCTGCACGGGGTGCTCCGGCACGGCCGGGGCCCGCTCGCGCCCTCCGCCGGCACCGTCCGGGCGCTGCTCGCCGAGGGCGCACCGGTGCCCGAGGGCCTGCACCGCGAGCTGCTCGGCGCCCTGTACTCCTGCGGGCCGGCCGCCGTGCTCGACGCCGCGCGCCGGCTGTTCGAGCGCCCCCGGGACGCCCGGCTGCGGACGCTGCTCTGCGCCGCCGACGTCGCCGACCTGCTCGCCCGGGCGAGCCTGGCCGAACCGTGGCTGCACGCCGGCCACCGGACGAGCACCCTGCTGCGACCCGGCCGCCTGACCGTCGAGCACCTGCCCTACCTCGGGCGTCGCCCGGCCGTGGCCGAGACGGTCTTCGTCTGCGCCCTGCACGCCGCCGGGGTGGGGGCGGTGGTCGACGGCCCGGTGCGCGTCACCCTGCTCGGGGCGGCCTCGACGGCCCTTCCGGCGGACGCCCCCTGGCGGCCCGGCGGGGCCCCGGAGATCCACGGGTGGCGACTGGAGTGGTCGGACCGGCCCGCCCCCACCGCCGCGCCCACCCCCGGGCCACGGGCCGGACGGGCCCTGGTGGACGCGGCCCGCGCCCGGTTCGCCCGGAAGCCGGCCGCGGCCTGGCGCGTCGCCGCGCTGGCCGGCGAGCTCGCGGTGGCGCCGCGCTCGCTGCAACGGGCCTTCGCCCGGGCGGGCACCAGCTTCCAGGCGGAGCTCGCGGCCGTGCGCCTGGACGTGGCGGGCCATCTGATCCGCCGCACCCGGCTCCCGCTGGCCGAGATCGCGGCCGCCGCCGGGTTCACCGACCACCCGCACCTGACCCGCCGGTTCCGCGCGCACCACGGATGCACCCCGACGGAGTTCCGCCACCGCGGTCCCGCCGCCGAACGTCGCGCGCCGCAGTCGGGTTGACGCCCCGCCGGGCGTCCCGAAACCCGATCGCCCCCGCCCTCGGCGGACGGGGGGCACACGAAGGGCGCCCGCCGCGGCAGCCCTCCGCTCCCGCCGACCTGCACGACACGCCCCCGCACGACGTGTAACCAGGTGTTCACTATGGGTAAGTTTGACAGACAGTCACACTTTCTCGGCCGCCCCACACGGCCGCAGTTCATCGATCGGTGTCGCCATGCGTCGAACCTCCTCCTGGACGCGAACCCTCCGCCTCGGCCTCGGTGGCTGTCTCCTCACGGTGACCACCGCCTCCGGAACCACCACCGCGGTCGCCGCCCCCGCCCCCACCACACCCCCCACCACCCCCAGGACCGCCACCGCGGCCTCCCCGGAACAACGGGTCGAGGCCCTGCTCGCCCAACTGACCACCGACGAGAAGGCCCGGCTGCTGCTGGGCGTCACCGCGCCGGACGACGCCCACTCGGTGGGCTACGTCGAGGGCGTGCCCCGGCTCGGGATCCCCCCGCTGCTGCTCTCCGACGGCCCAGCCGGCGTCCGGGACGGCCTGCCGGCGACCGCGCTGCCCGCGCCGGTCGCCCTGGCCGCCGCCTTCGACCCCGCCCTGGCCACCACCTACGGCACCGTCCTGGGCCGCGAGGCACGAGCCCGCGGCTACCAGGTGCTCTACGCCCCGATGGTGAACATCGTGCGCGTCCCGCAGGGCGGCCGGAACTTCGAGACGCTCGGCGAGGACCCGTTCCTGGCCTCCCGGGTCGCGGCCGCCGAGGTGCGCGGCATCCAGTCCCAGGGCGTCGCGGCGCAGGTCAAGCACTACGCGGCGAACAACCAGGAGGACAACCGGCAGTCGTACAGCTCCGAGGTCGACGAGCGGACGCTGACCGAGATCGAGCTGCCGGCCTTCCGGGCGGCCGTCCGCGACGGCCGCGCCTGGTCGGCGATGTGCGGCTACAACCCGGTCGAGGGCGTCTGGGCCTGCGAGAACTTCCCGCTGCTGCGGGACGTGCTGAAGGGCCGCTGGGGCTTCGACGGGGTCGTCGGCTCCGACTACCCCGCCACCCACTCCTCGGTGAACGCCGCTGCGGCCGGACTGGACCAGGAGTTCGGCGGCTCCACCTGGTTCACCGACCTGCCCGCCGCCGTGGCCGACGGCCGGCTCGCCCCGGCCGTCCTGGACGACCAGGTGCGCCGGGTGCTGCGGCTGATGGTCCGCACCGGGGCCCTGGACGGCGGCCAGGCACCCGCCGCCGATCCGGCCGCCGGGGCCCGCGACGCCCGGACGGCCGCCGCCGCCGGCACGGTCCTGCTGCGCAACCAGGGCGCGGCACTGCCCCTGGACGCCTCCCGGCTGCACTCGATCGCGGTCATCGGGCCGTGGGCCGACCGCAGCTACACCGGCGGCTACGGCTCCTCGCACGTCACCCCCTACGACGGCTACACGGTGACGCCCCGCCAGGGGATCGCCGCCAGGGCCGGCGCCGGGGTCCAGGTGCGCTACCACAAGGGTGACGACGCCGGCGCCGCCGCCTCGGTGGCCGCCGGGGCGGACGTCGCGGTGGTCGTGGTCGGGGACGAGGAGACCGAGGGCGCCGACCGCGGTTCGCTGGACCTCGCGCCGGCGGACGACGCCCTGATCCGGGCCGTCGCCAAGGCCAACCCCCGGACGGTGGTGGTGCTCGACACCGGCGGCCCCGTCACCATGCCCTGGCTGGACTCCGTCGCCGCGGTCGTCGAGGCCTGGTACCCGGGCGAACAGAGCGGCACCGCGCTCGCCGACGTGCTGTTCGGCGACGTCGACCCCGGCGGCCGGCTGCCCGTCACCTTCCCCACCTCGGCCGCGGCCACGCCGATCCGCGACGCGTCGCAGTACCCCGGCACCGACGGCGCCTACCACTACACCGAGGGGCTCGACGTCGGCTACCGCTGGTACGACGCCTCCGGCACCCCGCCGCTGTTCCCCTTCGGGTACGGCCTGTCCTACACCTCCTTCGGCTACTCCGGGCTCACCGTGACGGGCCCGGACTCCGCCGGCCGGGTCCGGGTCGGCTTCGACGTCACCAACCGGGGCACCCGGACCGGCACCGAGGTCCCGCAGCTGTACGTCGCCTTCCCGTCCGCCGCCGGGGAGCCGCCGCAGCAGCTCAAGGGCTTCGACAAGGTCACCCTGGCGCCCGGCCGTTCGACCCACGTGGAGCTGCGGCTGGAGCGCCCGGACTTCTCGGTCTGGGACTCCGGGGTGCACGGCTGGCAGGTGCCCGGCGGCCGGTACGGCCTCACCGTCGGGTCCTCCTCCCGGGCCCCGCGGCTGCAGGGCGCGGTCGAGGTGCCGGGCTCCCCGGCCGTCTCCACCTGGTCCGGCCGGATCACCGGCGCCGACGGGTCCTGCCTGGACGCCGAGGTCGCCGCGGCGGACCCGGACGAGGCGGTGCGGTCGGTCGGTTGCGCGGGCACCGCGGCCCAGGACGCCACCGTCGGCTCCGACGGCGGCATCGCGTTCCCGGGCGGCTGCCTCGCCCCGGCCGGCACCGCCGACGGCTCCGCGGTGCGCCTGCGGGACTGCACCGGCGGTGCCGGCCAGGAGTGGCGGCTCCGCCCGGACGCCTCGCTGTTCCAGCCCGCCTCCGGCCGCTGCCTGGCCGCCGCCGACGGCCGGCTGCTCCTGCGGGACTGCTCGGGAGCCGCCGACCAGCGCTGGAACACCCCCCGGCCGAGCGGCCCGGTGACCGGCATCGCCGGCCAGTGCATGGACGTCATCCGCGCCGCGACCGTCAACGGCACCACCGTCCAGCTCTACCACTGCAACTCCACCGGCGCCCAGGACTGGACCGTCCAGCAGGACGGCTCGCTGCACGCCTTCGGCAAGTGCCTGGACGTCACCAACGGCTGGACCGCGGCCGGGACACCAGTCCAGCTGTACGAGTGCAACGGCACCGGAGCCCAGCACTGGCAGCCGCGCCCGGACGGCACCCTCGTCAACCCGCTCTCCGGCCGCTGTCTGGACGCCCGCGACGGCAGCAGCGCCGACTGGACCCGGCTGCAGATCTGGGACTGCCACGGCGGGGCCAACCAGCGCTGGATCCTGCCCTCCTGAGCCGCCCCGCACCGCCCCGGACCCGGCCCCCGCGCCGGGCCCGGGGCGGTGCGGTGGTGACGATCCGTCGTACCCGTACGCAACCGCGCGTCCCACCCGTACGCTGTCCCGCGGAACGAGCAGCAAGGACGTTCGAGGGGTGCCGGGTGGAATTCCGTCACTTGCGCGTCTTCGAGGCCGTCGTGGCCCACCGGACCGTCACCGGCGCGGCCGTGGCGCTCGGCCTCGCGCCCTCCTCGGTGTCCGAGCAGATCCGGACGCTGGAACGGAGCCTGGGCACCGAGCTGTTCGACCGGGCCCCGCACGGAATGGCCCTCACCGCCGCCGGCGAACGGCTGCTGCCCTGGTCCCGCCGCCTGCTCGACCAGGCCGACCGGGCGCGCCGGGAGGTGGCCACCGCCCGCCCCCGGCTGCGGCTCGGCGCCCTGGAGACCGTCGCGGCGACCCACGTGCCCGCCGTGCTGGCCCGCCTCGCCGAGCGCCGGCCCGACCTGGCGGTCTCACTGCACACCGGCACCGCCCGGGACGGCCTGCTGGGCGGCGTCGCCGCCGGGGCCCTGGAGGCGGCGCTCGTCCTGGACACCGCGGGCCCGCTCGGCGAACTCGGCTTCTACCTGCCGCCCGCCCCGCTCGACCACCTGGACCTGTGCGACGTCCCGCTCTCGCTGGTCGCCGCGCCGGCCCACCCCCTCGGCCGCGCCGGCGGCCTCCACCGCGAGGACCTGCGCGGCCGGCACCTGCTGGTGGACTCCCCCGCCTGCTCCTTCCGGCTCGCCGGGGAGCGCCTGCTCGGCAACGACGTCGAGCGCGTCCGCACCGGCGGTGTCGCCGTCACCCGCGCCTGCGCGGAACAGGGCCTCGGGATCGCCCTGCTCCCCGACTTCGCGGTCCGGGAGCAGCTCGCCTCGGGCACCCTGGTCCGGCTCCCCCTGGAGGTGCCGGGGCTCCGGCTGCGGCTGGTCTGGCGCGCCGACCGCGAGCCCGTCCCCGGCCTGCGCGAGGCCCTCCGCCCCGCCGCCGCGTGACGGCGCCCGACGGGGCGTCCCGCCGCACACGACGGCGCGCCCCGGAACCCCGGGACGCGCCGCCACCGCCGTCGGATCAGCCCTTCGGGCCCGCCGACTGGACGACGTCGAAGGACCAGAGGGTGGAGCCGGAGGCCGCGGGGCGCTTGGGCGCCTCGCCCTCGCCGCCGTTCTGGTGGGCCGACTTCATCGGGCCCTCCATCCAGGCCTGGAAGGACTCCTCGTCACGCCAGCGGGTGTAGACGAGGTAGCTGTCGGTGCCCTCGACCGGGCGGAGCAGCTCGAACCACTCGAAGCCGTCGGAGCCCTCGACCGAACCGGCGCGGGAGGCGAAGCGCTTCTCCAGCACCTCGCGCTGCTCGGCGGGAACGGTCAGTACGTTGATCTTGACTACGCTCATGGCTCCATCCTGCCCCACCGAACAGCGCACGGAACGGAGCGGTGCCCCGAAGCGGTCGGCGGCCCGGAGGCGCACCGCCCGGGCGGAGACTCAGGCGATCCAGGCCGGGAGGACCCGCTCGGCGTCGCGCGGGGCCATCGCGCAGGCGCCCTCGGGGGTGACGGCGTCGGGGTTGTAGGCATGGGCCGGGGAGGGGCCGGCGACGACGGCGGCGAAGCCGTCGGCGGTGGTGAACTGCCGTGCGGTGTCGGCCGGGAGGACCAGGGTGTCGCCGGCCGCGACGGTGACCGGGCCCTCGGCGAGGTCGACGGTGGCGGAGCCGGTGAGGAGGGTCCAGACCTGCTCGACGTCCATGGCGTGCAGCGGGCCGGTGCCGCCGGCGCGCATGTCGACGCGCCACAGGGCGAGGCCGGTCGAGCCCTGGGTGGGCGAGGCGTAGGTGGTCATGACGGCGTTGGGGGTCTCGGTGCGGCGGGCTTCGGCGTGACGGATGACGGGCATGGCTGAGGAATCCCCCTAAGATGGTCAATGGCGTTGTCTATATGGTCAATGAGGTTGTCTATCGTGTCAAGTGAACCCGTCCCGCCCGGCTTCGAGCTGCCGCTGCGCCTGCTGTCCGCGTTCCGCACGATCATCGACGAGCTGCACGAACGCATCGCCCGCGAGGGCCACCCCGCCCTGCGCCCGACGCACGGCTTCGTCTTCCAGGCGATCGGCCCGGACGGCACCACCGCCGTCGAGCTCGGCCGCCGCCTCGGCGTCTCCAAGCAGGCCGCCGGCAAGACCGTCGAGCACCTGGAGCAGCTCGGCTACGTCGAACGCGCCGCGGACCCGGCCGACGCCCGCCGCAAGGTGGTCCGCCTCACCGCCCGGGGCGTCGACTGCCTGGTCCGCTCGGCCCGGATCTTCGACGAGCTGCGCGCCGAGTGGTCCGCCGCCCTCGGCGAGGAGCGGCTGCGCGAGCTGGAGGCCGGCCTGCGGCTGCTCGCCCCCGGCGACCCGTTCCGCCTCGACACCGCCCGGTGGTTCGGGGGCCCCTGACGGACGCCCACCGGCCCGGGCCCTGCGCCTCCGGAACGACCACGCCTAGAGCGTCCGGCCCTCCGCGAAGTTCGGCGGCTCGGGCTCGACCCGGTCGGGGCGGTCGCGCCGGTCGGCGCAGAGCGCGGAGCTGAGCCGGGTGAGCAGGTCGGCGAGGTCGGCGTACTGCTGCTCGTCCCAGTCGCCGAGCAGTTCGGAGAGCTGGGCGCGCCGGGCGGCGACCAGCTTCAGCGCGGCCTCCTCCCCGGCCTCGGTGAGCCGCAGCGGCAGGCCGCCGGAGCGGGCCGCCAGGCCGCGGCCCTCGACCTCCCGGACCGCCGCCTCCACGACGGCGAACGGGACGACCCGGTGCTCGGCGAGCTCCGCCGGCTCGACCGAGCCGTGGTGGTGGATCTGCAGCAGCAGCCAGCTGGAGGCCGGGAGCAGGTCGAGCCCGGCGGTGGCGGTGATCCGCCGGAAGAGGTCGCGCCGGGCCTCGCGGGTGTTCAGCACCGAGAGGGCCCGGGCGATCTCGTCCAGCGAGGAGCGTTCGACCGGGTTGAGGCCGATGGACTCGCTCAGGTCGGGGGCGGTGACGGTGGAGCGCAGCGGCTGCTCGCGCAGGAACAGCGAGAGCACGAAGGCGACCGCCGTGACGGGCACCGCGTAGAGGAACACCCGGGTGATCGACTCGGCGTACGCGTGGTGGACGCTCTCCTGGACGGCGGCCGGCAGGGCGGTGATCACCCGCGGGTCGGAGGTGATGGCGCCGGGGTCGAAGCCGGGCGGCAGCGGCACACCGGCCAGGGCGTCGGCGAGCCGGTCGCGCAGTCCGCCGGCGAAGACCGTCCCGAAGACGGAGACGCCGAAGGAGGCCCCGATGGAGCGGAAGAAGGTGGCCCCCGCGGTGGCCACGCCGAGGTCCTGGTAGCCGACGGCGTTCTGCACGATCAGCACCAGCACCTGCATCACCAGCCCCAGCCCCAGGCCGAAGACCAGGAAGTAGAGGCTCATCTCGGCATTGCTGCTGTGCTCGTCGAGCCGGGAGAGCAGCAGCAGGCCGACGGTGGTGACGGCCGTACCGGCGATCGGGAAGGCCCGGTAGTGGCCGGTGCGGGCGACGACCTGGCCGGAGCCGATCGAGGTGACCAGCATGCCGAGCACCATCGGCAGCATGTGGATGCCGGACAGGGTGGGCGAGACCCCCATGACGACCTGGAGGAAGGTCGGCAGGTAGGTGAGCGCGCCGAACATCGCGAAGCCGACCACGAAGGAGATCACCGCGACCAGGCTGAACGTCCGGGAGCGGAACAGCCGCAGCGGCAGCACGGGCTCCTCGGCCGTCCGCTCGACCTCGACGAAGGCCAGCAGCAGCACCAGCCCGAGCACCCCGAGGCCGACGACCTGCCAGGAGCTCCAGGCCCAGGTGGTGCCGCCCAGCGAGGTCATGAGCACCAGGCAGGTGGCGACGGCGGCGATCAGCGCGGTGCCGAGGTAGTCGATCCGGTGCCGGCGCCTGACCTCCCGTCCGTGCAGCACCACCGCGATGACCACCAGGGCGACGGCGCCGATCGGCAGGTTGACGTAGAAGACCCAGCGCCAGCTGAGGTGGTCGACGAACAGCCCGCCGAGCAGCGGGCCGAGGACGCTGGTGACGCCGAAGACGGCACCGAACAGGCCCTGGTACTTGCCGCGGTCCCGGGGTGAGACGAGGTCGCCGACGATGGCCTGGGAGAGCACCATCAGACCGCCGCCTCCGAGGCCCTGCAGGGCGCGGAAGACGATCAGCTCCCCCATGTCCTGCGCCGCTCCGCAGAGGGCGGAGCCCAGCAGGAAGATCACGATGGAGGCCTGGAAGAAGCGCTTCCGGCCGTACATGTCGCCGAGCTTGCCCCAGAGCGGGGTGGCGGCGGTGGAGGCCAGCAGGTAGGCGGTGACCACCCAGGAGAGGTGTTCCAGGCCGCCGAGGTCGCTGACGATCGTGGGCAGCGCGGTGGAGACGATGGTCTGGTCGAGGGCGGCGAGCAGCATCGCCAGCAGCAGGGCGCCGATCGGCAGCCACAGGTTGGGGACGGTGACCTCCGGCGGCCCGGGCGCGGGCGCCGGGCCCCGGTCGGACGCGGCGAGCGGGTCCGTCATGGCGTCTCCGTAGGGTCGCGGGCCGGCCGACGCGGCGGTCCGGGCGGATGATCACTCCCAGCTCACCATGCTGTCAGAAATGCCCTGGTTTGCGCGTCGTGGTTGAGCCGAACGTCAGCACGGGGGACATCCGCTCCTCCCCGACCGTTCATCAGGAGCCAACCACCACCAACCGGCACAACACCCCCACCCGGGGTCGGACGCCCCTGTCCACCCTCCGGGACGTCCTGCATAATCAGGCGCGATCGTGGGCCGGGGGGCACCGCGATCGTGAGCCCGGGACCGCCCCGGAGACCACCCGAGTACCGAGGAGGGCCGGCCGATGCCGGACCAGCACTGCCCGACGTGCGGCACCGCACGCTCCACCGGGTGCGGCTGCCTCCCGGATCCGAGCCTCACCGAGACGGCCGTCCTCCCGCACCTGGAGGGCCCGCCGCTGGTCCGCCCCTACGTGGCGCAGGCGGCCGGCCGGCCCACTGACGGGGCCGCCGCGGGATTCCCCGCGGCGGACGCCTTCGCCACCGCACTGCTCCCGCCGGTCGCGCCCCCGGCCGGGCCCGCCGCGCCGGTGGCCCCGCCGCTCGGGCCGGACGCCGACGCCTACGCCACCACCGTGCTGCCGCCGGTGCCCGCCTCCGGGCCGGGCGCCTACGCCGCGGCGGCGCCGCCGCAGGCCCCGCCCGGCGGCGACCTCGGCGTCTTCCCGTTCGAGTACGCGGCGCCGGCGGCGGAGGACCCCGACCGGGCCGGCGGCCGGGCCGCGCGCCGGGCGGCCGAGCAGTCCGCGCAGAACCCGCTCGCCCGGCACAAGCTGGTGCTGGCCGGGGCCGGTGCGGGACTGCTGGCGCTGACCGTCGGCATCGCCTACGCGGTGACGCCCTCGCCCGGGGCGGGCCACCGGCAGGCGCAGCCGCTGCCCACCACCACCCTGGCGCCCGCCCCGGTGGATCCGACCACCCCGGCGGTGCCGACCCCGAGCGCGCAGCCGTCGACCAGCGAGGCGCCGAGCCCGACGCCGACCAGGACGAGCCGGCCGAGTCCGACGAGGACGCCGTCCCCGGTGGCGACCAGTCAGGCCCCGCCGGCCGCCCCCCCGGCCCCGGCCGCCACGCCGACCCCCACGCCCACCCCGACCCCGACGCCGACGACCACCCCGTCGCCGACCGCCACCCCGACGCCGACCGCGACCACCCGGGTGCTGCAGCTCGGGATGTCGGGCCCGGACGTGAAGGACATGCAGCAGCGCCTGTGGGCCGCCGAATGCGGATTCGTCGACAAGTCGATCGTGACCGGCACCTTCGACTACTGGACCCAGTCGGTGCTGACGGACTACCAGAACTACAACCGGATCAAGGGCGAGAAGAACGTCTACGGGCCGAAGACCCGGGCCGCCCTGGAGGCCGACCCGGGCTGCTGACCGGCCGGCGCCCCCGGAACCCGGGCGGCCGTCAGCCGGAGGGCGACCAGCCGGGCCGTCCGCCGGAGGGCGACCGCCCGGCCCGTCGCCGGAGAGTGGCCGACCGGGTGTCAGCCGGTGATCGCCTTGACGATGCTGACGCCCGCCAGCACCACCATGATCGACGCCGCGACCCGGATGATCAGCTTCATCGGCACGTGCTTCAGCAGCTTCTGCCCGCCCACGATGGCGACTCCGCCGACCGCGCACAGCGCCAGCCAGGAGCCCAGGCCGACGGCCAGCGGGTCGGCGTACTTGGCCGCCAGGTTGGCGGTCATGATCTGGGTCAGGTCGCCGAACTCGGCCACCGCGACGACCACGAAGCTCGCCCCGGCCACCTTCCAGAAGCTGTTCGAGGAGGGCTCCTTGGCGGCGTGGCCGTCCTCGTCCTCGCCCCCGCCGTGGAACAGCAGCATCGCCGCGCCGGCCAGGAACAGCACGCCGGTGACGCCCTCGACCCAGCGCTGCGGCAGCAGCGAGAGCAGGTGCCCGGCGGCGAGCGCGAGGCCCACCTGCAGGGCGAAGGCGGCGGCGATGCCCGCGAACACGTAGCTCGCGCGGTACTTGGTACCGAGCACCAGGCTGGCCAGGGCGGTCTTGTCCGGCAGTTCGGCCAGGAAGATGATGCCGAAGGTCAACGCGGCAACGGTCAGGCTCATCAGGGGGATTCCCTCGGTCGGGCTGCCCGGCCTCCGCAGCTCCGTCAGGGGACGCCTCGGCCCGACAGCACTGGTCATGGTCACAGCACTGCGGCCGAAGGTCTCGCCGGCACCGACCCGGAGGTACGGATGCCCCGGGCGCCGGGCCCCGGGGGGCCAGTGTGTCGACGGTCCGGTGGAGGGCTACTCCCCTTCAACGTCGTCAAGGGTACCCGACGTCGCCCGGTGCCCCGGCGGCCACCAGTCCGCGGCCCACCAGTTCCAGCACCACCACGATCGCCACCGACTCCACCGCCAGCAACCCGACCAGCACGAACAGCTGCACCGCCCCCGCCTGGACGGGCGAGGCGCCGCCGAGCAGCATCCCGACGAAGGCCCCCGGCAACGTGACCAGGCCCACCGTGCGGGTCTGGTCGAGCGCGGGCACCAGCGAGGTCGCGGCGGCGGTGCGGCAGATCTCCAGCCGGGCGTCGCGGTCCTCGAAGCCGAGCGCCAGCGCGGCCTCCACCTCGCCGCGGCGCTGCCGCAGCTCGTCCAGGGCCCGCCGCCCGGCCAGCGAGGTGGCGGTGAGCCCGCCGCCGATCAGGATGCCCGCGACCGGGATGACCGACAGGCCCTTCGGCGGCAGCAGCCCGACGGCCAGCAGCAGGCCCAGGACGGGCAGCACCCCGGCGCCGATCGGGGCGGCCGCCCAGACCCAGCCGGGGCCCGGCGTCATCCGCCGCCCGGCGGTGCGCACCGCGACCGTGAACATCAGCAGCACGAAGAGCGCCGACCACCAGAGCGAGCCGACCACCCAGGTGATCACCGCGGCGACGGCGGCCAGCTGCACGACCGCCCGCAGCCCGGCCCGCAGCACCGCGTGCCCGTGCCCGAGCAGCCCCCACCCGGCCACCCCGACGGCGGCCAGCAGCAGGACGGCGGTGACCGCCCCGAGCGCCGGGGTGACGGGCAGCAGCTGGCCCCCCTGGGCGGCCAGCGCCACCGGCGTCAGATCCAGCTGGTGAACCACATCCGGTCCTGCCAGGACGACATCGGGATCACCTCCGCCGTGTACAGCGGGTAGAAGAAGGCGAAGCAGCCGACGATGGCGAGCACGATCAGCCCGGCCCCGGCCGCGCCGATCCGGCGGCGCTCGGGGCTGCACCCGGGCGGGCCCAGGATCGCGCCGAGCATCTGGGCGACGGCCAGGCACAGGAACGGCACCAGGACGACCATGTAGAAGGAGAAGACCGTCCGCTCCTGGTACTGGAACCAGGGCAGGTAGATCCCGGCCACCGCGCACAGCACGGCGCCGGAGCGCCAGTCCCGGCGGAAGAACCAGCGCCAGAGCAGGTAGACCAGGGCGAAGCAGGCCGTCCACCAGAGCAGCGGGGTGCCGAGGCCGAGGATCTGCGCCGCGCAGCCGCCGGAGTCGGTGCAGCCGCGCTGACCGTTCGGGACCTGCTCCCAGTACATGGAGACCGGGCGCCCGACCACCAGCCAGCTGAAGGGGTTGGACTGGTAGGTGTGCGGGGTGCTCAGTCCGGTGTTGAAGTCGTACATCTGCGCGTGGTAGTGCCAGAGGCTGCGCAGCGCCGCCGGCACCCAGCTCATCGGCACCTGCGGCAGCGGGACGCCCAGGAAGCGGTCCGGGGACAGGCCGGCACGCCCGTCGGCCCAGTGCCGGTCGTAGCCGCCCTCGCCGTTGCCGCCGCTGGCGAGCCAGCCGCCCCAGGCGCCGACGTAGACCACCAGGGCGGAACCGACCATGGCGAGGAGGGCGGGGACGGCGTCCCGGCGCAGCATCGAGCGCCACGGGCGGCGGGCACCGGCGCCGCGGCGGCCGGACTGGTCCCACAGGACGGTGAGCAGGCCGAAGGCGGCGAGGATCATCACGCCGTTCCACTTGACCGCGCAGGCCGCGCCGACGAGGACGCCGGCGGCGATCCGCCAGGGCCGCAGGCCCAGCCGGACCCGGTCGGCGTCGGCGACCCCGGCCAGCCGGGCGCGGACGTGGTCGCGGTCGATCAGCAGGCTCCCGAAGGAGGCCAGCACGAAGAACATCTGGATGCCGTCGAGCAGGCCGACCCGGCTCATCACCAGCTGGAGGCCGTCGACGGCCATCAGCAGCGCGGCGGTGCAGCCGATCAGGGTGGAGCCGAAGAGCCGGCGGCCGATCCGGGCGAGCATCAGCACGGTGACGGTGCCGAGCAGCGCGGTCATGAACCGCCATCCGAACGGGTGCAGGCCGAACAGCTGCTCGCCGATCGCCATCACCCACTTGCCGAGCGGCGGGTGCGCGATGAACTCGGGCGAGGGGGTGAGCGGGACGGTCTGCGGGACGGCCAGGATGTCGGTGTTGGCGTGGTCCGGCCAGCTGCCCTCGTAGCCCTGCCGGAGCAGCGACCAGGCGTCCTTGGGGTAGTACGTCTCGTCGAAGACGAAGGCGTTGGGGTAGCCGAGGTTCCAGAACCGCAGCAGGCCGGCGAAGAGCGCGACGGCGATCGGTCCGAGCCAGCCGGCGTGGTCGGCCACCCAGGGGGGCAGCCGGCGCGGGGCCGGTGCGGGGGCGGCGGGGGCCGCTGCCGCCGGGGGGTGCGTGAGCGCCGCTTGCGTCATTGCCTCGCCGATCCGACTGTCTGCTGTGCCCGGGTCCGCCCCGTCGGCCGGGGGCCGGGCGGCCAACAGCCACTGACACTATGTGGCGGTGGTCGCGAAGCCAAGCGCGACGGGCGCCGACCAGGTGACCTGGTCGGCGCCCGTTCGAACGGCTCTGCTACGCGGCGGTCTGCAGCTCCCGGACCGGGGCGACGCGGACCACGGCCGGTGCGGCGTTGTCCTGCTCCGGCGTGAGGTGCGGGCGCAGCCGCAGCGCCAGGGCGACGATCAGCAGCGTGGAGCCCGCCATGGCCGCGAGGTAGAGCGGCCAGGTGCCGGAGCCGACCAGCAGCACGCCGACGGCCGGGCCGACCGCGATCGCGATCTGCTTCACGAGGGCGTAGCCGGCGTTGTAGGTGCCGAGCAGCCGGGCCGGGGCGAGGTCGGCGACGATCGGACCCATGGTGGGCGCGAGCAGCGACTCACCGACGCCGAACAGCGCGTAGATCGAGACGATCGCGACCGTGGCGGCCATGGTCTCGGTCCGGATCAGGCCGGCGACCAGGGCCATCGTCCAGGCGCCGAGCCAGACCACGCCGGCCGCGGCCATCGCGGTGGTGCGGCGGCGGCGCGCGGTGATCCGCACCACGAACATCTGCAGGACGACGATGGTCAGCGCGTTGGCGCCGATCGCGAAGCCGAGGGTGGAGGGCGCGGTGCCGACGGTGTCGGTGGCGAAGGCCGCGACACCGGACTCGAACTGGCCGTAGCAGGTGAAGAAGATCAGCCCGGCGAGCAGGCAGAGCCGCAGCATCGCCTTGTCGGCGACCAGGGCGCGCAGGCCGGTGGGGCCGTCCGCCTTCCCGTGCAGGACGGTCAGCGGGGCGGCCGGCATCCGGGCGGTGCCGGTGACCAGGGCCAGGCCGAGGAAGGTCGCCGCCTCGATGGTGAACAGCCGGGTGAGGCTGGCCGGGTCGGCGACGTCCACGATCTGCCCGCCGACCAGCGCGCCGATGCCCATGCCCAGGTTGACCAGGGTGAACTGCAGCGCGAAGGCGTGCGAGCGGGTCGCGGCCGTCGAGCAGCGGACGATCATCGTGGCGAGCGCCGGCTGGCAGGTGGTGACGCCCGCGCCGAACAGGAAGGACGCGACCAGCAGCGCCGGGGTGCCGGTGGCGTGGCCGAAGGCGAACGCGCCGGTGGCGGCGAGCGCCGTGCCGGCCAGCAGGACCGGGCGGGGGCCGTACCGGTCGATGCCGCGGCCGGTGAACGGGAGCACGGCGAGCGCGGCCAGCGCGAAGACGGTGAACACCATCCCGGCGGCCAGCGAGCCCAGCCCGCGCACCTGGTCCACGTACACGAACATGTACGGCATCGTGAACCCGCTGCCGAACGCGCTGAGCGCGTTGCCGATCTGGACGCGGCGCAGCGGGCTGCCCGCCCCACGTCGCTGCTGCCTCTGCTGCTTCACCGTGCCGATCACCGTGCACATCCCTTCCTGGCTTCAACTGGATACTCTTAAGTCCAGAAGATTTCAGAGCTAAAGTTTGACGAGATAAAGTCTTAGCACCGGAAGACTGCGGAGTCAAAGGCTTAAGAGATGCACGCCCCCGTGCGACACTGGTCCGCATGACTACGGACAAGCCCGCGCCGGCCACCGACCGGGAGCTCGGCATCGCCGAGCAGGTGGCCGTCTACCAGCGGGAATTCCCCACCGTGGACCCGCAGGTGGAGACCATCGTGCAGACCCTCTCCCGGGTCGCCCGGCGGATGGGCGTGGCCTACGACCGGCAGCTGACTGTGCTGGGGATCACGGCCGCCGAGTGGGAGGTGCTCAAGGCCCTGGTGGTCTCGGGCAGCCCGTACCGGCTCGGACCGGGCGAGCTCGCCAAGCGGCTCGGGCTCACCCCGGCCGCGATGACCCACCGGATCGACCGCATGGTGGCCGAGGACCTGGTCACCCGGGAGCGGGACGAGAGCAACCGGGTCCGGGTGATCATCGAGCTGACCGAGAACGGCCGCGACAAGTGGCTGGAGTCGATGCGGATGGCGGCGGTCTTCGAGGAGGAGCTGCTCCAGGACATCACCGGCGAGGAGCGGGCGGTGCTGTCCGGGCTCCTGGCCCGGATGCTGCGGCGGATCGAGGAGAGCCAGCCGGACGCCCTCGGGCGCACCGCCGACCTGGCCTGAGTCCGGGTCCGGCCCGAACGCGAGGAGTCCGGCCCGCCGGGGGTGTTCCCCCGGCGGGCCGGACTCCTCGCGTTCAGGTGCCGTCGGGGTCCGTCGGACCCCCGGCGCGTGGTGCGTCGGTCAGCAGGGACCGTTGTCGGTCCAGACGCCCCACTGGCCGCTCAGGCTCGGGTCGTCGCCCTTGGTCCACCACTTGTTGGTGTAGTAGTGACCCTTCCAGGAGACCTTGGTGCCGCCGGCCGCGTAGGTGGTGCCGGCGTCCCAGCTCGGGGCGGCCGGGCAGCCGGCCGGCGAGGTCGGGGTGCCGGTCGGGGTGCCGGTCGGGGTCGACGTGGGGGTGCTGGTCGGCGTGCCCGTGGGCGTCGGGGTGGCCGTGCCGGTCGGGGTCGGCGTCGGGCTCGGCGCGGCCGGGCAGGACGCGGCGGAGCCGTTGGTGGCGTCGACCATCTTGTCGAACAGCGCGGTCTTGGTGCCCAGGTCGTACAGCGAGAAGGCGAAGGAGCCGCCGAGGCCGTTGCAGTGCGCGTAGTCGACCTTGGCCTGGATCGAGCGGGCGTCCTCACCGCTCCAGAACGTGGTGCCGTCGTAGAAGTAGGTGGCCTTCGCGTCGTCGTCCCAGAAGGTCTTGGACGGGTTGTCGACGAAGCCGCCGAGCTCCTTGTACATCTGGATGCCGGGGACGTTGCCGGACATCGCCGCACCGGCCGCCGGGTTGGCGGCGGGCTGGAAGAGGCCGTTCTTGCCGTTGTTGGCGACGCCGGTCCAGCCGCGGTAGTAGAACGGGACACCCATGTTGATCTTCTTGGCGGGGAAGCCGCCGGGGATGCCGTAGTCCGCGTCGCCGGCCGTCCAGGCCTTGATGGCGTTGTCGATCGAGTACTTGCCGTGGCCCGGCTTGGCCGGGGTCATCGGGTCGTTCGGGCCGGAGTAGAGCGGGGCCTGGTGGTTCGTCGGGCCCTGGGCGTCCCAGCCGCCGTGCATGTCGTAGGTCATGACGTCGAGGAAGGTGAGGTACTGGCCGACCTTGTCGGTCTCGACGTTCATGATCTTGTCCTGGCCGGCGCCGACCGCGGCGGACAGGGCGTAGGTCTTGTTGTTGGCCTTGCCCTGGGCGTCCAGCTGGTTGCGGAACTCCTGCAGCAGCAGGGTGAAGTTCTGCTTGTCGGCCGGGCTGGAGATGTTGCCGGTGTGGCCGCCGCCGCCCGGGTACTCCCAGTCGATGTCGACGCCGTCGAAGAGACCGGCCGCCGAGCCCGGGCCGCCGTAGCCGGCGTCCGAGGGGAGGTTGCCCTTGATGAACATGTCGATGCAGGAGGACACCAGGTGCTTGCGCGAGGCGTCGGTGGCGGCGGCCGCCGAGAAGTACTTGGAGTAGGTCCAACCACCCAGCGAGATCAGGACCTTGAGGTTGGGGTTCTTCGCCTTCAGCTTCTTCAGCTGGTTGAAGTTGCCCGCGATCGGCTGGCCCCAGACGTCACCGACGCCGTCGACCGCGATGTCCGGGCCGAAGCTCTTCTGGTAGTCGGCGAACGCGTCGCCGGCGCCGTCACCCGCGTTGGGGTTGTTGTCGTCGGTGCTCGCCGCCTTGGTCGCCTCGAAACAGCCGAGGTCGGTCGGGTGGATGTTGGCGAACGAGTAGATCATGTAGTCCAGCTTCCCGGCGACGCCGGTGTCCTGGATGGTCTTGGGGTAGTACGCGTTCGCGTAGATCGACCACTGGTCGAAGTAGGCGACCTTGATGCCGCCGCTGGTGGCGGGCGCGCCGGTGCTGTTGGTGGTCGCGGCGTTGGCCGCGCCGCCGCCGGTCAGCGCGAGGCCCGCGCCGAGCAGCACGGAGGCGGCGGTGCCGGCCGCGATGGCGGCCAGGCTCTTCGGGCGGCGCCGACGGCCGCCCTCCGGAGCCGGGGCCCCGGCCCTTTCAATGCGTGAACGCAGCATGGGTGCGTGACTCCTGGTTGTGGGGGTTCCGTCGCCCGGTGGGCAGCGTCCGGGGTGGGGCCGGACGACCGGGACATGACAGATCAGGGGTGGGGATCGAGCGGGATCAGCGGGATCAGGCCTGGCGGACACCGGGATGTGCCGAACCGGCGCCCCCGGCACGAGGCCGGTGACGCCGGTTCAGGGGCTCCCTGCACCTGGGCATTAAAAATGGACTAGACCAACTCCCCCGTCAAGGGGTGATGTTGGGGCTTGAGCCGCGCTTAAGGTTCGGTCGCCCCCGGCCACCCCCGCCGACCTGCGGGTCAGTACCGCACCGCGTTGGCCACCACGGCCTTCACCGTCCCGGACAGGTCCCGGTTGCTGGAGGCGACGGCCTGGGCGGTCTGACCGGCCGCCACGTCCTGGACCGTCACCACGGTCGCGTCCTGCACCTGGCCCGAGTCGTCGGTGAAGTTCACCTGGATCAGGTACCGGTACGACTGCTGCCCGTGGTTGGTGACGGTCAGCGCCGCCTGCGCCTTGCCGCCCGACACGCTCGTCACCCCGTCGACCGTCACGTCGCCCTCGGCGTCCAGCCCGCCCTTGATCCCGGCGATCGCCGAGGAGGCCGAGGCCACCGCCGAGGAGGCCTGCGACCCGGCCGAGGCGAGCGCCGAGGAGACCCGCGCCTCCGCCGAGGCGAGCGCCGACCCGGCCCCGCCGGCCGCCGAGCCCAGCGCCGAGGCCGCGGAGGCCGCGGCCGAGGCGCCCTTCTCCACCGCGGAGACCGCCGAGGAGGCCACGCTGCTCGGGCTGCTGCCGGAGGAGCACCCGGCCAGCACCAGTGCGCCGGCCGCGACGGCGGCCAGCACCCCGGCCGCGGCCCGCTGCCGGCGGTGCGGCGGCCGCCCGCCGGCGCGCGCGTCCGGGCGCTGTGCGGTGACCCTGTGCTGCGTGCCGGTGCGCGGCCCGGACGGGCCCCGGGTGAGCGGCTGGCGGTTCATGCGGTTCCTCGATTCTGCCCGGCGCCGGGCTGCCCGGCACACCTCTGCGCCCACCCTCGGAGCGCCGGACGGGGCCCGCCAGCAGGGCTGGTGCCTCCGGGTGACGCCGCCACCGGGAGGCACCGGCACCGCCGCCGCGAGGCACCGCCCCGCCGGGAGGCACCGCCGCCGGGCCGCTGTCAGGACAGGCCCGAGCCCTCCTGCTCGTCCGCCTCCACCGCGGCCCGCTCCTCGCGCAGCCGCACCACGTGCCGGCGCCGGGCCACCACGCCGTAGGCCCCGGCGGCGCTCGCCACGAAGGCCAGCAGGCCCACCCACGGCCGGTCGAAGGCGTGGCCGCTCAGGTGGTCCAGCGAGTACCGCCCCGGGCCCGCCAGGCCGAGCGCCAGCCCGGTCGCGCCCAGGAAGGCCGGGTACTCGTAGCCGCCGGAGGTCACGAAGAAGCCGGCCGGCGCGTGCACGGCCACCGCGCCCGCCATCGTCCCGGCCACCACCGCACCGGCCGCCGGGGTGGCCAGTCCGGCCACCAGCAGGGCGCCGCCGCCGGCCTCGCCGACGCCCGCCGCGATCGCGCTCTGCCGGGCCGGATGGAACCCCATGTGCTCCATCGCCGCGGTGGTGCCCTCCAGACCGCCACCGCCGAACCAGCCGAACAGCTTCTGGGTACCGTGCGCGATCAGCACCCCGCCGACCGCACCGCGCAGGGCCAGCAGGCCCAGGTCCCTACGGTTCAGACACATCTCGGATCCTCGTTTCCGCGCGGGGCCGCCCGCCCGTTGGCGCAGCCTGCCTCCATAGCAACCGAGAGCGCGCACCCGTTCGAGCCGGGACCGCCATCCGGGGGAATCCGGCCGGTTCGCGGAATGAACCGCGGACCGGCCGGATCACGCCCCCGTCGGCCCTCCGCGCGCCGCTCCCGACCGCGCCCGTCCGGGCCGCGCCGTCCGGTCCCCGGCCGCCCGATCCGCGGCCGCCCGATCCGCGTCAGGAGCGGGCCCGCGCCACGCCGCGCCCGGCGCGGGGCGTGGCGGAGCTGCCGCGCCGACCGGCGCGGTCATGCTTGGCGCATGTTCGTCTTCAACCTGAGCAGCGCCTTCATCGCCTTCTTCGCCGTGGTCGGCCCGCCGAAGGTCCTGCTGGCCTTCGCCCGGCTGGCCACCACCCGGAGCACCCGGGAGCTGCGGCGGCTGGCGGCGTGGAGCACGGTCATCTCGGCGCTGATCGGCCTGGTGCTCGGCTTCACCGCGGACGAGGTCAGCACGCTGTTCCACATCAGCGACCAGTCGCTGCAGCTCGCGGGCGGGACGATCTTCTTCATCTACGCGGTCGCGCTGGTCTTCGGCCTCCACCTCGGCGCCGACGACGAGGACGCCGAGCACCTGCGGAACCCGCTGGTGGACGGCATCCGCGAACTGCTGCTGCCGTACATCGCCAGCCCGCTCGCGGTCACCGCCGTCCTGGTCGCCTCGCTCGCCAAGGACGACTGGGGCTGGAAGGCCACCGTCGCCGGGGCCTACGTCGCGGTCGTGGTGATCAACTACGTCTGCGTGGCCCTGCTCGCACCGCTGATGCGGCGCACCCACCGCACCTCGCTGGAGGTGCTCTCCCGGCTGCTCGGGCTGCTGCTGGCGGCGGTCGGCGTGGAGCTGTTCCTGAACGGGCTGTCCGGGCTCGGCGTGCACCTGCCCGAGGCGCACTGAGCCCGGCCGCCCGCCCTCGGCCCGTCGTCGGCCCGCCACCCGGCCCGTCGTCAGCCCGCGGTCAGCCTGGCCAGCACCTCGCCGATCCGCTCGCGCACCAGCGGGTCGGCGACCAGTCCGTCCGGGCCGACGGCCTGGCGGTCCAGCGGGATCCTGGCGCAGGCCCCGTCCACGACCGCCGCGCCGGTGTAGCCGAGGACGGTGCGCAGGGTCGCCTCGGCGCCGCCGCCGCGGCCCGGGCCGGCCGCGTTGATCCAGGCCGAGGGCTTGTCCGAGATCTCCGTGCCGCCGACCGTCCAGTCCAGCAGGTTCTTGAAGGAGCCGGGCAGCGTGCCGGCGTACTCGGGGGTGCAGATCAGCAGCGCGTCGGCGGCCGCGACGGCCGCGCGCAGGTCGGCCACCGGTCCGGGCAGCGGGTCGGTGTCGTGGTCGGGGTTGAAGTGCGGCAGCGCGGCCAGCCCTTCGAAGTACGTGGCCCGCACGCCCGGGGTGGCGGCCGCCACGGCGGCGGCGGTGCGCAGCACCGTCTCGTTGGTGGAACCGGCGCGCAGGCTCCCGGACAGCAGCAGGACGTGACGCTCGTTCGACATGCCGAGGAACCTACCGCGCCCCGCCCGGCCCCGGGCCGCCGGACGGACGCCCTACGGCGCGACCACCGGGCGCCAGGGCACCGGGCTGGAGAGGATCATCGAGCTGGACGGCTGGCCGTAGCCGCCGAGCCGGTCGCAGAGGGCCTCGAATTCGGCCATCGTGGGCACCGCGACCAGCAGGGCGCAGCAGGCCCCGCCGGTGACCCGGTGGAGCTGGAGCACCTCCGGCCAGGCGGCCACCTGCGGGTCGCGCAGCACGCAGCGCGGGCCGTAGCACTGGATCTGGACCAGCGCGGTGATCGGCAGGCCGGCCCGGGTGAGGTCCACGTGGGCGTGGTAGCCGGTGATCACCCCGTCCGCCTCCAGCCGGCGGACCCGTTCGGCCACCGCGGGTGCGGACAGGCTCACCCGGCGCGAGAGTTCGTTGTAGGAGAGCCGGGCGTCGGTCTGCAGCTCGGCCAGCAGGCGGCGGTCCACGGCGTCCACGGCGGCTCCCTGAGTGACTGAAAACGAGTGGTTTTGCGATCGTAAAGCGAATCCGCCGAACGCCTCGCAAACGACAGCCGCGAGACCGGTTGCGGTGTCCGTCGACCATTCAAGCCGGGGGTGGCACCGCCGCACAATGGCCTCCCCGGCGGAACCAGGCCGTCCGCCTGGTCGCCGGTCCGGGCGACGCGCCCGGGTGGATCAGGAGGAATCGGGATGGGGCACGACACGGTGGAGACACCCAACCTGTCGTTCGGTCGGCGTGGGGAACCGGGTCGCGGCACACCGTACTCCCGGTACGTGCGCCTGGAGGAGCTGCACAGCCTGCAGCAGCCGCAGAGCAAGATACCGGCCGAGCTGTCGTTCATCGTCACCACCCAGGTGATGGAGCTGCTGTTCGACCTGGTGCGGCACGAGTGGACGCTCGCCCAGCAGGCGCTGCGCGAGGACGACCTGCCCGCCGCACTGGCCGCCCTGCGGCGCGGCACCCACGCGCAGAACGTGCTGGTGGAGTCCTGGGACCTGCTGGCCACCATGACCCCGCAGGAGTTCAACGCCTTCCGCCCGGCGTTCGGCGAGGCCTCCGGCTTCCAGTCCTCGGCCTTCCTGCACCTGGAGTTCCTGCTCGGCAACAAGAACCCCGCACTGCTGTCGATGTACGACGGGATGCCGCAGACCCGGGCCGAACTGGACGAGGCGCTGCGCGCGCCCAGCCTGTACGACGACGCGCTGGCCCTGCTGGCCCGCCGGGGGCTGCCGCTGCGCGCGGAGCCCTCCGCGCAGCGCTACCGCCCCTCCGAGGAGGTCGCGGCGGCCTGGCGCCTGGTCTACACCGACCCGGAGCACGCGGCCCTGCAGCCGCTCGGCGAGGCGCTGCTGGACGTCGCCGAGCGGGTCACCCGCTGGCGCCAGCGCCACCTGTCCGCGGTGAAGCGGACGATGGGCGGCAAGCCCGGCTCGGGCGGCTCGAGCGGGCTGACCTGGCTGCGCAAGTCGGCCGAACAGGACGTGTTCCCGGAGCTGTGGACGATCCGGGACGAGCTGTGAACGAGGGGATGGGCATGATCACTCGCGAGGAGTGCGCGGCGCTGGACGGCGTCGACCCGCTGGCGGCGTTCCGCAAGGAGTTCGCCCTGCCGGATGGCGTCGTCTACCTGGACGGGAACTCGCTCGGCGCGCTGCCGGTGCGGACCCCGGAGCGGGTGCGCCAGGTGGTCGAGGAGGAGTGGGGCCGGGAGCTGATCCGCAGCTGGAACGACGCCGGCTGGTTCGAGCAGCCGTACCGGCTCGGGCGCCGGATCGCGCCGCTGGTCGGGGCCGCGCCACAGGAGGTGGTCGTCTGCGACACCACCTCGGTCAACCTCTTCAAGGTGCTGTCGGCCGCGCTGCGGCTGCGCCCCGGGCGGGGCACGGTGCTGGGCGACGGCGAGGCCTTCCCGACCGACCTGTACATCGCCGAGGGCGTCACCGGGCTGGTCGAGGGCGCGCGCAGCGTGCTGATCAGGCCGGAGGAGCTGGACCGGCACCTGGACGGCGACGTCGCCGCGGTGGTGCTCTCCCACGTGGACTACCGCACCGGCGAGCTGCTGGACCTGCCCGGGATCACCGCCCGGGTGCAGGCCGCGGGCGCGCTGATGATCTGGGACGTCTGCCACTCGGTCGGCGCGGTGCCGGTCGAACTCGGCGCCGCCGGGGCGGACTTCGCGGTCGGCTGCACCTACAAGTACCTGAACGGCGGCCCGGGCTCGCCGGCCTTCCTCTACGTCGCCGAGCGGCACCTGGCGGCCGGTCCGCTGCAGCCGCTGAGCGGCTGGTTCGGCCACGCCCGCCCGTTCGCCTTCGAGCCCGGGTACGAGGCGAAGCCGGGCATCGGCCGGTTCCTCACCAGCTCGCCCTCGCTGCTCGGCCAGGCCGCCCTGGAGGCCAGCCTGGACGTCTGGGAGCGGGCCGACCTCGCCGCCGTGCGGACCAAGAGCCTGGCGCTGACCGACCTGTTCATCGGTCTGGTCGAGGGCCTGGACGGGGTCGAGGTGGCCACCCCGCGCGAGCACGCCCGCCGGGGCAGCCAGGTGGCGCTGCGGCACGCCGACGGCTACCCGGTGGTGCAGGCGCTGATCGAGCGCGGCGTGATCGGCGACTTCCGCGCGCCGGACCTGATGCGCTTCGGCTTCACCCCGCTCTACCTCTCGTACACCGACGTCTGGGACGCGGCCCGGCAGCTGGCCGAGGTGCTGGAGAGCGGCGAGTGGCGGGCGGAGCGGTTCTCCCGCCGGGGCGAGGTGACCTGAGCCCGGGGGCGGAGGGCGTTCCTTGCCGTTAATAATGCCCAGCATTAAAGTTGCGGGCATGGCAAGGACGTCGGCGGGCCACGAGACCCGCGAGAGGCTGCTGCGGGCGGCGGAGGAACTCTTCGCCACCCGCGGCGTGGAAGCCGCACTGACCAGGGACATCACCCGACTGGCGGGGCAGAGCAACCCGTCCGCCGTGCAGTACCACTTCGGCTCCCGCGAGGGCCTGCTCGACGCGATCATGGCCGGCCGCCAGGAACGCGCCGAGCAGGCCCTCGCGCCGCGTCTGCCCGCACTCGCGGACGCGGACCTGACCGGACTGCTCGGCGCCCTCGTCGCGGCCGAGGCCACCGAACTGCGCACCGAACGGGGCCGGCACTGCCTGCGGATCTCCGCCCAGGTCAGCCGCAGCAGCGGGGTCCGCACCCGGACCCCGCACCCCACCCTCGCCGGCGGCGGCTACTGGCGGCTGATCGGACTGGTGGAGGAGCGGGTCCGCACCCTGCCGGAGCCCGTCCGGCTGGAGCGGATCGACCTGGCGCTGACGCTGGTCGGCGCGGCGCTGGCCGACCGGGCGCGGCAGTACGCCGCCGGGGCCACCCCCCTGACCGACGAGGAGACCTTCCTCGCCGACCTGGTGACGGTGTCCGTCGCCATGCTCTCCGCCCCCACCCCCCGGAGGAGCACGACGTGAACGACCTGACCGGCAGGACCGTCATCATCACCGGGGGCGCCCGCGGCCTGGGTGCCGAGGCCGCCCGGCTCGCGGTCGCAGCCGGCGGCAACGTGGTGATCACCGACGTCCTGGCCGAGGACGGCGGGGCCGTCGCCGCCGAACTCGGCGAGCGGGCGCGGTTCGTCCGGCACGACGTGACCTCGGAGGAGGACTGGCAGCGCGTGGTGGACCACGCGGTGACGGAGTTCGGCGCCGTGCACGGCCTGGTCAACAACGCCGGGATCTCCACCGGCTCCCTGCTGGCGGAGGAGAGCGTCGAGCACTTCCGCAGGGTCGTCGAGGTCAACCTCACCGGCGTGTTCATCGGCATGCGGACCGTCGTCCCGGCGATGCGCGCGGCCGGCGGCGGCTCGATCGTCAACATCTCCTCGGCCGCCGGCCTGATGGGCCTGGCGCTGACCGCCGGCTACGGCGCTTCCAAGTGGGGCGTCCGCGGTCTCAGCAAGATCGGTGCGGTCGAGCTGGGCGCCGAGCGGATCCGGGTCAACTCGGTGCACCCGGGCATGACCTACACCCCGATGACGGCCGCGGTCGGCATCCGGCGCGGCGAGGGCAACTACCCCAACACCCCGATGGCCCGGGTCGGCGAGGCGCCCGAGATCGCCACCGCCGTGGTCTACCTGCTCTCCGACGACGCCTCCTACGTCACCGGCGCCGAGCTCGCGGTGGACGGCGGCTGGACCACCGGCCCGACCGTCCGGTACGTCATGGGACAGTGACACACGTCATGTCCAGGTAAAGTTCGACGCCCATCATCCTTGGGAAGCCTCCCGGTTGACCGTCCGTCAGCACCAAGGGAGGTTTGCGTGAACTTCGAACTCGGACCGCTCAAGCCCGAACCTTTCATGCTGGCCCTCGGGCTGGCCCTGTTCTTCCTGGTCCTGTGGATCCTCGGCCACGGCCTGTTCCCCCGCATCGAACGGATCACGGCGGAGCGCCGGGAGGCCACCGAGGGCCGCACCCTGCGGGCGGAGGCCGTCCGGGCCGAGGCCGAGGCCGCCCGCGACGCCGGCCGGCACGAGCCGGCCCGGGCCCGGCTCCGGGCGGCGCGGATACGCCAGGAGTACGCCGAACGGGGTGCGGCCGCCGTCACCGCGGCCCGCGAGGAGGCGACCCGGGAACGCAGCCGGCTGGTCACCGCCGCGCACGCGCGGATCGCCGCCGACCAGACCGAGGTGACGAACCGGCTGCGCAGGGACGTGGGCGACCTCGCGGTCGCGCTGGCCGGCCGGGTGGCCGGCGAACCGGTGCACGGCGTCGCCGCCGACCGCCGCACGGTGGACCGCTTCTTCGGCTCGCTCTGAGCCGGGGCGGCTCCGCGCCGGGCCCGATCCGAGCCCTGCCCGTGCTGAGCCCGGCCGGCCGCGGGCCCGTCGTCCCGCCACGCCGGGCGCCGGCCCGTCGGCGATTCAGGCCTTCGAGGCGGCGGGAGCCACCGTCAGCTCCGCCACGAGCCGGCGGTAGACGTCGAAGGCCGGCTTGCGGGAGTAGTCGTCGCGCAGCAGCCCGAAGTGGTGGAACAGCCCCGCGCCGGCACTGTCGGCGTCCCGCAGGCCGAAGAACGCGTAACCGCTGACGGCGAGTTCGGCGGCGAGGCCGGCCACCGTGCGGACCACCTCCTCGACCACCTCGGCCTGCCGCGCCTCGTCGCGCCCCGGGCCGGTGGGCCAGCCGTGCTCGCAGATCCGCATCGGCACCGAGGCCGCGATGCCGGCCCGGGCGGTGTCCCGCCGGAAGCCCGCGAGCACGGCCCGCACCCCGTCGGCGAGCCGGTCCGGCGGCAGCGGACGGAAGACGTCCGGGAAGAAGTCCAGGCCGACGTAGTCCAGCGCGCGGTGGAAGCGCTCGTCGGCGAGGCTGCCGAGCTCCGGCCAGAAGGTGTCGGCCGGGTCGAAGACCGGCACCGCGTTGAAGCCGACCGCCAGGTCGTACCCGTGTGCCAGCGCCTCCTCCTTGGCGGCGACCACCCCCTCCGCCAGCGCCCGGCGCACGCCCGGGACGCTGCCGTCCAGGACGGGCAGGTCGGCGTTGGGCTCCTCGCAGATCTGCAGCAGGGCGATCCGCCCGCCGTCGGTCCGGACGGTGTGCCGGACGAAGTCCAGCCAGCCTGCCGACTCCCCGCTGCGCTCGCGGTACTGGAGGACCAGGTCGAGCCGCCGGCCCTGCCCGGCGTACTGCTCGGGCCGCTCCGGGGTGTGCTCCCCGGTGGGGTACGAGCGGTAGGCGCGGACGAGGAACTCGGGTGCGTCGCCCTGGAGTTCGCGCAGGGCGGCGGCGATCAGGGCGGGGTCGTCGGGGCGGACGGGCTCGATCACCGAGGTTTCGTCGCCGAGCAGGCCGCCGGGATAGATGCCGAAGGTGAAGGTCATGCCGTCACCGTACCCGATATTTTTGGTGTCACTGCAAATTTATTGTGACACCATGATTTGCCCGTAGGATGCCGCCATGGGACTTCGCGAACTCAAGAAGCAGCAGACCCGGGAGCTCCTGTCGGACACCGCCATGGTCCTGTTCGCCGAGCACGGGTTCGACCGGGTCACGGTGGTCGAGGTGGCCCGGGCGGCCGGGGTCTCCCCCAACACCGTGTTCAACTACTTCCCGACCAAGGAGGACCTCTTCTTCGACCGGCAGGACGAGGTGGTCGCCCACCTGGCCGGAGTGGTCCGGCGGCGGCCTCCGGGCAGCTCCGCGGTCGACGCCGTCCGGGCCGACCTGCTGGCCGCGGTCGAGGCCGGCGAACCGACGGTCGGACTGGACCCCGGCATGACCGCCTTCTGGCGGATCGTCGCGGACAGCCCGGCCCTGCGCGCCCGGCTGCTGGAACTCGGCGAGCGCTCCGAGGCCGCGCTGGCCGAGGTGCTGGCCGAGGAGTCGACCGCCGCCCCGGCCGACCCGCTCCCCCGGATCGTGGCCGGCGCCGTCGCCGGGGCCCACGGCGCGGTGCTCGGAGAGATCCGCCGGGCGGTGGTGGCCGGGGAACCGGTCGAGGCGGTGCGCACCCGCGCCCGGGAGGCGGTGGAACGGGCCTTCGGCCTGCTGGCCGCCGGGCTCGCCGACTACCCGCGGCGGCACTGACCGCCGCCCGTCCCGTGCGCCCTCTCCCCCGGGACCGCGACCGGACCCGGGGGCGGCCGCACGTCCGGCCGGCACAGGGACGGCACGGCACGGCACGGCACGGCACGGCACAGGCCGCCCGATCGGATGCGGACCGGGCGGCCTGTGCCGTCACCTCGGGTTCCGGGTGCGCTCAGACGTCACGCACGCACCCGCCCTGTGGGGGTCGTTCAGCTGTGCCGGCCGCGGCGGCGGGCGGCGAGGACGGCGAGACCGCCCAGACCGAGCAGGCCGACACCGGCCAGCCCGAAGACCACCGGCGCGTTGCCCGCACCGGTCGAGGGCAGCTCACCGCCGCCACCCGGGTGGTGGCTGCCCGGGTGACCGGACGGGTGGTGGCTGGTCGGCGCGGGGCCGGAACTGGACCAGCTCGCCGAGGGCGAGGTGCTGCTCGCGGTCGGGGACGGGGAGGTCGGGGTCGCGGTCGGGGACGTGGGCGTCCAGGTCGGCGACGGCCAGGTCGGCCTCGGGGAGGTGGGCCGCGGCGAGGTGGGCGTGGGGGACGTCGGCTTCGGCGAGGTGGGGGTCGGCGAGGTGGGGGTCGGCGAGGTCGGGGTCGGTGAAGGGGACGGGGACGGCGAGGGCGAGGGCGAGGGCGACGAGGAGGTCGGTGTCGGACTCGGGGTCACCCGGCAGTCCGGCAGGTCCCCGTCGAACGGGTAGCTGTGGATCTCGTAGCCGCCCGTGCCGGTGTGGATCAGGTTGCCCGCCAGGTAGACCCGGCCGTTCGTGCCGGCCTGGCCGATGGTCGTGGTGCCGGCCGGGTTGCCGGCCATGACGGACCCCTGGAACTGGGCGCCGCCGAGGATCCGGGCGTCGGTCGCGGTCGGGAAGTTGTACATCAGCCTGGGCCGCAGCTCGGTGGTCTGGTCCCCCGCCAGGCCGGTGCCCGTGTAGGTGTTGATGACCGGGCTGTCGCCGAGCATGTTGACCACGACGGTGGCGCCGTCCGGGATGCCGCGGAAGACCAGGCCGATCTGCCCGCCGGACGACGAGGCGAGGTTCCGGGTGACGTTGAAGACCTGCTTCATGCTGGTGCCGTCACCGGTGAAGGTCGCCTCGCTGTTGGTGACGGCGACCGTCCCGGTCGCGGCGGCCCGGCCCACGCAGGCGGAGACGTCCTCGATCCGGGTCAGCACCGACCGGTACGGCGCGGCGGCGTCCGCGTCCGCGATCGACCGGCCGGTGGGGTCGATGTTGACCGTGCCGGTGACCGTCCCGGCGTGGCGCAGGTTGCCGAAGGCCTGGCCCTTGGAGTCGCTGCCGCCGATCAGGATCCGGTTGCCGGTCTTGACGTCGACGTTGCCGCCGGCGGTCACGAAGTCGCTGCCGTTGGGCGGTGCGATGCGCGAACCGACGCCGACGACGCCCATGTTGTAGGCGCCGCCGCCCTGGCTCTTGTCGACGGTGAGGTTCCCCAGCGCGACGATCTTGCCCTCGGCCTCGGCCGCGCGGCCGGTCACGGTGTAGTCGCCGCCGGCGAAGACGTTGATGGTGGCGTCCCGGCCGGTGAAGTCGCCGTTGTTCGGCGGCGGCCAGGTGGCCGGGCAGTCCGGCCCCGTGCAGGCGCCGAGCGGCGGCGCCAGCGGCGCGGCCGAACCGACCGTCAGCACGGCGGCCAGCGGCAGCGCGGCGACGGCGGTGGCCACGGCGACCCGCGCCGCCCGGCGCCGACCGGTGGTGGACACGCCCCTGGCGGCGGTCGTTCTGTGATCCGGCGTACCGGTGCCCTGAGCCATCGACACATTCCTCCGCGCATAGAAAAGGGCAGGTGGATGACCTGCCACGTTCCGTGTGATGTGCTGCCAATCCCACAAATCCGGGACATCCAACCCGAAACGGGACGAATGACACCCTGGAGACCCTCGGATGCGATCCGACGATCAGCCGAACGGCGGAGCAGCTCCGCCAGGACGGCCCCGGCCCCGGGACTCCGGCCGGGGCCGTTAGGTTGGGGGCATGACCACCGAGGCCAAGGACCACAGCGCACCGCTCGTCGCCGTCGCGTCCGCCGACGCCGTGCTGCGCCACCCCGAGGCGGGCGAGCACCTGCTGACCCCTGTCGAGCGCGAGCGCGCCGCCCGCTTCCGGCACGAGTCCGGGCGGATCGACTTCACCGCCGGGCACCTGCTCGTCCGGCTCTGCGCCGCCCGGCTCCTCGACGTCCCGGTGGCCTCCGTCACGCTCGCCCAGCAGTGCCCGGACTGCGGCCTGGCCGACCACGGCAAGCCCTTCCTGCCGGACCACCCCGACGTGCACGTGAGCCTCTCCCACACCCGCGGCGTGGTCGCGGCCGGGGCCGGCCGCCACCCGGTCGGCGTCGACGTCGAACTGGCCGGGCGCAGCGGATCGCTGCGCGCCGTCGCCCGCCGGGTCCTCACCCCGGCCGAACTGGCCCGGGTCGAGGCGGCACCGGAGCCGGACCGGGCCTTCCTGCGCCAGTGGGTCCGCAAGGAGTCACTGATCAAGATCGGCCGGGCCACCCTGGACACCCTGGCCGGCGTCGACCTCTCCGTCCTCCCCCTGGACGTCCCGCCCGGCCCCCCGCTCCGCAGCCGGCACCAGGACCTGCACCTGCTCGACTGGACCGACCGGGAGCACGACGCCGCCGTCGCAGCCGTCAGCACCGCCGCACCGGAGGTCGTGGAGCTGACGACCGCGGGCTGAGCGGGCGGGACGACCGAGCGGTCTGGCGGGCCGAGCCGGCGGACGGCTGGGCGGGCGGGCCGAGCAGGCGGACGGCGCGCGTCCGGGCCCGCCGGACGGGCCCGCCGGACGGGCCCGGCGGACGGGCCCGGCGGACGGGCCCGGCGGACGGGCCCGGCGGACGGGCCCGGCGGCGACGACCCGCGCGGCGGCCCGGTGCGTAAGCGGTGTTAGCGTGCCTGGTCGCGGGCGGATGTCCACCGGTGTCCACCGGGCGCCCGCCCCACCAGCTGCCCACCGCCGGATTAAGGGTGTCCCCGCCATGGCCAAGTTCCTGCTGAGCCTGCACGTCCTCGCGTCGGTCCTGTTCATAGGCCCGGTCGCGGTGGCCGTCAGCATGTTCCCGCGGCGGGCCAGGGCCGCGCTGGCCGGCGGACCGGACCAGGCCTCGGACGCCGGCGTGCTGCGCATCCTGCACCGGATCACCCAGGTCTACGCCCTGCTGGGGATCGCGGTGCCCGTGCTGGGGATCGGACTGGCCCAGGTGATGGACGTGCTCGGGCAGTCCTGGCTGATCGTCTCGATGGTGCTCACCGCGATCGCCGCGCTCTCGCTGCTGCTCTTCGTGCTGCCCGGACAGCAGGCCGCGGTGGACGCGCTCGGCCTCGACGACTCGGACGAGCGGCACGCCAAGGCCGTCGGCGGCCTGCGACTGCTGCCGATGACGGCCGGGGTGTTCAACCTGCTGTGGGCCGTGGTCGTGGTGATGATGGTGATCCGCCCCGGGTCCAGCACCGGCGTCTGAACCTCCCCGACCGCGTCCGGACCTCCCCGAGCGGGCACCCGGCCCTCTCCCGCCCGACCGGCCCGGTCCAGTACCGTCGTCGACCATGACGATCATGGCGGGCATGGGGACCGGGGTGGGGACGGGCGTCGGCGCACTGCTGCGCGGCTGGCGGGAGAGACGGCAGCTCAGCCAACTGCAACTGGCCCTACTGGCCGACTCCTCGGCCCGGCACATCAGCTTCGTCGAGAACGGCCGCTCCCGGCCCAGCCAGGAGATGGTGCTGCGGCTGGCCGAGCACCTGGACGTCCCCGTCCGCGCACGCAACACGCTGCTGCTCGCCGCCGGCTACGCCCCCCTCTACCCCGAGACGCCGCTGGACGACCCCTCGATGGCGGCGCTGCGGGGCGGCCTGGAGCGCCTGCTCGCCGCGCACGACCCCTACCCCGCCCTGGTCGTCGACGGCACCTTCCGGGTGCTGGCCGCCAACCGCGCGCTCGGCCTGCTCCTCGACGGCGTCGCCCCGCACCTGCTGCAGGACCCGCCCAACGCGATGCGGATCACCCTGCACCCCGAGGGCGTGGCGCCGCGCATCGTCAACTTCCGCCAGTGGCGTCGGCACCTGCTGGAGCGGATGGAGCACCAGATCGACCTGGTCCGCTCCGAGCCGCTGCGCCGGCTCTACGAGGAGGTCTCCGGGTACCCCGAGCCGGCGTCCGGCGCGGGCACGGCGGAGGAGGACACCACCGAGGCGTTCCCGTTCGCGCTGCCGCTGCGGATCGCGCACCAGGGGCGGGTGCTGTCCTTCCTGTCCACCATCGCGACCTTCAACACCCCGCTGGACGTGACCGTCTCCGAGCTGGCCATGGAGACCTTCCTCCCGGCGGACGCGGAGACGGTCCGGTTCCTGCAGTCCGCCGTGGGGCCGGAGCGGTAGGAGCGGGCGGTCAGGCGGGCGGACGGAGGGGCGTCCCTACGGGGTCCGGACCTCAGGTGCGGTCGGCGCGGCGCAGGGCGGTGGACTGCAGGGCCACGAACAGGGCCACCACCGCGGCCTGCGCGGCGATCCAGACGGACCCGGCGGTGGTCGGCTCCAACCAGGCCTCCGGCGCGACCAGACTGAGCACCACCCACACCGCGTTGAGGCCGGTCACCGTCCACACGGCCGCCCGCGGCGGGCGCCTGCGGGCGGCCAGGGCGCCGACCGCCACCGCGTACACGGTGAGGAAGGCCCCGAGCTCGACCAGGGTGGACCGGCCGACGCCGAGCAGCTCGCCGACCGGACCGGCGAGGATCAGGTAGGCCAGGCCGTTGCCGCCGGTGACCAGTGCGTCCAGGGCGAGCACCCCGCGCACGGTCCGCAGCGAGAGGACGGAGTCGGCGGGGCGCGTGGGCGGCGTCAGGGTGTGGGCGGACACGGTGGATCAGCCTCCTGAGGGGGTTCGGGTCCTGGTTGCCGGTGGCCGTGCGCCGACCGGGCGCCTCCAGCCTGCCCGGCGACCCGCGGGGCGTCGATTACCCGCCAGGTCATGATCGGTACCCGCCGGGTCACGGCCCGGGTCGTGGTCGGGTCGGAGCCGGGTCGGGGCGGGGCCGGGGCGTCAGCCGGCGTGTCGGTCGGGGTGTCGGTCGGGGCGTACGCCGGAACGTGGGTCGGTGCGTACGCCGGTCCGCGGATCGGCCCCGGGGCGGCGGAGCACGACACCCGCCCGTTTCACCGCCCGGGCGGTGATCGTGGTCTCGGCCCGGGCCACCCCGAGCGGGCCCAGGGTCTCGGTGAGGAACCGGTAGAGGCCGCCGTGGTCCGCGCAGAACAGGGTGGCCAGCAGGTTGGCCGGACCACTGGTGGCGAACACCCCGTGCACCTGCGGATGAGCGGCGAGCGCGGTGCCGACCTCCGCGAGCCGGCCCGGCGGGACGTCCAGCCAGAGGTTGGCGTCCACGGCCATCCCGAGCAGCCGCGGGTCGACGGTGGCGTGGGTGCGCAGCAGCCCCAGCTCGTCGAGCCTGCCCAGCCGGCGGCGGACGGTCGACTCCGCGGCGCCGACCGCTCCGGCCAGCGCCGCGTGCGACTGCCGGGCTTCCTCGCCCAGCCGGGCCAGCAGCGCACGGTCGAGCTCGTCCGTCGGCGGCGGCACCGCCGGACGCGGAACGACCGGCCGGGCGAGCGCGGCGACCTCCGCCTCCGTCAGCTGGCCGGCCCGCCACTGCCCGGCGTCCGCGAAGGCGTGCAGCACGGCGTGCGTGGTGGTCTCGACGACCGCGCTGGTCGCGGGCAACTGCCCGTACAGCAGGCGGTCGCGGGCCCCGGCGTCGGTCAGCATGACGGCGCCGACCTCCTGGCCGCCGAGCATCACGTCGACGAAGGGCACGTCGGGCCGGTCGGCCAGCGCCCGGGCGACCGCGTCCACCGCCCCGCTCAGCACCCGGACCCGCAGCAGCAGCGCGCCCACCGCGGCGTCCTCCACGTCGGGCAGCCGGACCACCCGCAGCACCCCGGTCTGCCGCAGCCGGCCCAGTCGGCGGGTGACCGTCCGGGCGGAGACGCCGAGCACCTCGGCGATGCGGCCGGGCTCGGCCCGTCCGTCGACCTGCAGGGCGCAGACCAGACGGCGGTCCAGCTGGTCCAGCACGGTGTCCGGATCAGCGGTGGAAAGGTCCATGGTGTCCGATCTCCGCCATCCGGGGCAGTTCGAGCGTCCTGTTCCAGCGCCCTGACGGTACTCCTTGTCCCGGGAGGCCGGAGCGACCGGCCCCCGGCGGAAGGGACGACGACGATGGAGGCTGCGGCGATGGGGACCGTGTCGGCGGAGACCGTACCGGCGGAGCTGTGGGCGCTGGCGGAGCAGGTGACGGCGGCCGTGCGCCTGGTCGGTGCGGGGCTGGCGGCCCGTCGGCCCGCCGCGCCGACCCCGGCGGCGACCGGGGAGGAAGCGGGCGCCCGGTTCGCCGAGATCGACGGCCCGGCCGCCGCCGAGCTCCGGGAGCGGCTGAGCGCACTGCACCCCCGCGCCGGGTGGGTGCCGGAGGAACTGGACGGCTCGATGCCCGCCGAGGGCGAGTGGTGGCTCTGCGACGCGACGGACGGCGCGGTGCAGTACCTGCTGGGGCAGCCGCACTGGGCCGTCACGGCGACGCTGATCCGGGACGGCGCGGCGGTGCTCGCCGTGGTGCACGCGCCGGAGCTGGGCACCGGCCCCGGCGCCGGGTGGACGTACCAGGCGGTGCTGGGCGGCGGGGCCCGGCTGGACGGGCGGGCGATCGCGCCGCTGCCGCGCGAGCTCGCGGCCACCGTCGCCGGCACCAGCCAGCCGCCGTTCGTCGCGGCCGACCCGGTGGCGCTGCGCCGGGCGGGCGAGTCGCTGTCCGCGATGGCCGGCGCGGTGCCCGCCGTGCGCAACCTCGGCCCCACCGCGCTGCAGGTGGCGCAGGTCGGCTCCGGACACCTGGCGCTGTTCTGGGAGTACGGCCGGGACGCCGGCAACCTGCTGCCCGGAGCACTGATCGCGAGCGAGGCCGGGGCGACGGTGACGGACGCCACCGGTGCGGCCTGGACGGCCGGGTCCGACAGCTTCCTCGCCGCCGCGCCCGGGCTGCACGCGGACGCGCTGGGGGTGCTGCGGGTGGTGCGTTGAGCCGGCGGTGCGCGGCCGGCCGGGGGGGGGCGGGTCACTCGGCGTACGGCCGGGCGGCGTACGGCCGGGCAGCGTACGGCCGGGCGGCGCGCGGTCTGGTGACGTGCGGTCTGGTGACGTGCGGCCGGCCGGAGTAGGGCGGCCGGCCGGCGCGTCAGAGGCCGAAGAGCGCGGCGGCGTTGTCGTGGCAGACGGCCCGCAGCCACTCCTCCCCCAGGCCCAACCCGGCCAACGCCTCCAGCTGGTGGACGTACCGGTACGGGATGTTGGGGAAGTCGCTGCCGAGCAGCACGCGGTCCCGGAGGGCCCGCAGGCGCGGCAGTTCGGTGCGCGGGAACGGGTCGTCGGCCTCGACGAAGTCGGTGAACGCCATGGTGGTGTCCAGCCGGACGGAGGGGTGCCGCTCGGCGAGGTCGAGGAAGTCGCGGTACTCGGACATGCCGAGGTGGGCGACCACCAGGACCAGTCCGGGATGCCGGTCCAGCACCTCCCCGATCGGACCGGGGCCGGTGAACTTGCCGGCCACCGGCCCGGATCCGCAGTGGCAGACCACCGGCGTCCCGCTCTCGGCGAGCATCCCCCAGACCTCGTCCAGCCGGCGGTCCGTCGGGTCGTAGCCGCCGACCTGCAGGTGTGCCTTGAACACCCGGGCGCCGTCCTCGAGCGCCCGCGCCACGTAGCCGGGTGCCTCGGGCTCGGCGAAGAAGGTCGCGGTGTGCAGACAGTCCGGGGTGCGGGCGGCGAAGTCCGCCGCCCAGGCGTTCAGCCAGGCGGCCATGCCGGGCTTGTGGGGGTAGAGCATCGACGTGAACGCGCGGACGCCGAACTCCCGCAGCCGGTCGACGCGTTCGGACTCGGCCACCCGGTAGGTGATCGGCCACGGGCGGTCGACGAGCGGGCCCGCGGCGTCGAAGTACGCCCACACCTTGTCCATGACGTTCTTCGGCATGAAGTGGGTGTGCACGTCGATCAGCCCGGGCAGGCCCAGCGACTGCCAGAACGCCCGGACGTCCGCGGCCTCGGTGCCGGTCACGCCGGCACCGGGCGGGCCCGGTCGATGATCGCGGTGGTGTCGACGCCGGAGGGAAGCGTGCCGAAGGCTGCGCCGTGGTCACCGCCGAGCCGACTGGCGCAGAACGCGTCCGCCACCGCCGCACTGCCGTGGCGCACCAGCAGCGAGCCCTGCAGGGCCAGCGCCATCGACTCGACCAGCCGGCGGGTCCGGAACTCCAGGTCGGTGGGGTCCGACAACTGCTTGCGCAGGTCGGCGACGGCGGCGTCCAGCCGGCGGTCCGCCCCGGCCGCGGCGTCGAGCTCGCCCAGGAAGGCCTCCACGGTCTCCGGGCGCCTGGCCATCGCGCGCAGCGCGTCCAGGGCGGCCACGTTCCCGGAGCCCTCCCAGATCGACACCAGCGGCGCCTCCCGGTACAGCCGCGGCATCCCGGACTCCTCGACGTAGCCGTTGCCGCCCAGGCACTCCAGCGCCTCGGCGGCGTGCGCCGGACCGCGCTTGCAGACCCAGTACTTGGCCACCGCCAGGCCCAGCCGCCGGACCAGCGATTCCGTCCCGTCCCCGGCCAGCGCCCGGTCGGTGGCCTCGGCGAGGCGCATCGCAACGGCCGTCGCCGCCTCGGACTCCACCACCAGGTCGGCGAGCACGTTGCGCATCAGCGGCTGGTCCACCAGGGCCTTGCCGAACGCCCGCCGGTGGAGGGCGTGGTGGACGGCCCTGGTGGCGCCGTAGCGCATCCCGGCGGCGGCGCCGGTGGTGCAGTCCAGGCGGGTCATGTTGACCATCTCGATGATGGTCGGCACCCCGCGCCCCTCCTCGCCGACCAGCCAGCCGACGGCACCGTCGTACTCCAACTCGGCCGAGGCGTTGGACTTGTTGCCCAGCTTGTCCTTGAGCCGCATCAGCTGGAGCCGGTTGCGGATCCCGTCCGGCAGCACCCGCGGCAGCACGAAACAGCTCAGGCCGCCGGGCGCCTGGGCGAGCGTCAGGAAGAGGTCGGACATCGGCGCGGAGGTGAACCACTTGTGGCCGGTCAGCCGGTAGGTGCCGTCCGCCTGCGGGGTCGCGGTGGTGGTGTTGGTGCGGACGTCCGAGCCGCCCTGCTTCTCCGTCATCGACATGCCGGCGATCAGCCCGCGCTTGGTGCGCGGCTCGCGCAGCCCGAAGTCGTACTCGGTCGCGGCCAGCAGCGGCTCCAACTCGGCCGCCAGGGCGGGGTTCGCGCGCAGCGCCGGGACGGCGGCGTAGGTCATCGAGATCGGGCAGGTGTGGCCGGCCTCGACCTGGCTCCAGACGAGGAACTTCGCGGCGCGGGCCGCGTGCGCGCCGAGCCGGTCGTCCCGCCAGGGCGCGGCGTGCAGGCCGTGGGAGACGGCGGTGCGCATCAGCTCGTGCCAGGCCGGGTGGAACTCGACCTCGTCGACCCGGTGGCCGAAGCGGTCGTGGGTGCGCAGCACCGGCGGGTTCTCGTTGGCCAGCCGGCCCCACTCGGCCGCCTGCTCGGAGCCGGCCAGCCGGCCGAGCTCCCGCAGCTCGGGCTCGGCCCAGCCGGCGCCGGCCCGGTGCAGCGCGGCGAGCAGGGTCGGGTCGGCGGCGGTGTCGTGGCCGTACGGCAGGGGCACCTGGTTGGTGACCTCATGCGTCGCTGTCATCGCGTCCTCCCAGGGCACGCAGGGTGAAGGAGACCAGGGCGGGAACCACCGCGGTGGCGGCTCCGGGTGCGGGTGCGGGGTCGGTGGGTGCGCCGGTGGCGGGTGCGGGCTCGGTGGGTGCGCCGGTGGCGGGTGCGGGCTCGGTGGGTGCGCCGGTGGCGGGTGCAAGCTGGGCAGGTGCGGGCTCCGGGGGCGCTCCGGCGGCGGCGGGTACGGGCTGGGCGGCGGTGTCGGGTACGGGCCCGGCGGATGCGCCGCGCCGGCCGGGTGCGGCCGAGAGCGGGCCTGCGAGCGCCTCGCCGACCGCGCCGACCAGGGCGGCAGCAGTCAGCACCGGGTCCTGTGCGGGGAGTTCGCCGTCGGCCACGGCGGTGGCGATCTCGGTGGCGATCACGTCCCGGAACGCCCGCCGGAACACCAGGCGCTCGCCGTCGACCACCGCGTCGGCCGGCTCGACCAGCAGTGCGTACGCCAACCGGGGCGCGCGCAGCGCCCGGGAGGCGAAGGTCTCGACGACGGCGGCGATCCGGTCCTGCGGGGTCTCCCGGGCGGCGACGGCCGCGTTGACGGCGTCCATCTCGCGGGTCACCACCCGCCGGAACAGCTCCACCGACAGCTCGGCCTTGTTGGCGAAGTGCTGGTAGAGGCTCCCGGTCGCGATCCCGGCGCGGTCCGCCACGGCGGCCATGGTGCAACCGCCGTACCCGCGCTCGGCGAGGAGCAGGACGGCGGCCTGGAGCACCGTCTCACGCTGGGCGTCCAGCCGGGCTTGGACGGCGGGCGTGCGTCGGTAGGCCATGGAAGCATTGAAGCACCGATTCACTGCTTCGGTAAGGGGGGCGGACGGCGTCGCGCGACGCCCTCGGGCCCGGCCCGGGGCGCGCGGCCGGGAGCCAGGAAAGCACGAAGGCTCCGGAACGCACGGAAGTCCCGGGAACACACCGGCCCCGGGACCACGGGGGAGCCCCGGAACGCACGGAGGCCACCCCGGCGGGGGTGGCCTCCTGGTAGCGCGGTCCCGACTACAGCGGGCGGCGCTCCAGCTTCTGGCCCTCCTCGTCGAGCGGGCCGAACGGCGGGATCTGCTGCGCCTTGGAGAGCGAGCGGGCCGAGTCGTGGTCGGCCAGACCGGCCCACTCCAGCACCTTGGCGGTCGCCTCGGCCGACTCCGCGGCCGGCAGCTTGCCGATGTTGGAGCCGTGGTTGCCGCCCGGCACGGTGTAGACGTAGCTGTCCTCGCTGCCCCGGCCGAGCTTGAACGGCTTGGCGCCCCACGGGTCGTTGCCGCCGTAGACGAACATGATCCGCTCGGCGTCGTGCTTCACCCAGCGGTCGATGTCACGCATCGCGTACGGGTTGAAGGTGGTCGGGATCTCCTTCGGCACGTAGGAGCGAGCCGAGTAGAGCTCCTTGTAGTCGTAGTGCAGCTGGTCCTTCAGGTACGAGACGTCGAAGAACGGCGCACCCAGCTCGGTGGCGGCCTGGTAGTAGTAGGCGGTGTACTTCGCCAGCGACTGGTCGCTGTTGCCGGTGATGCCGGACTGCGCGTCGAACCAGGCGTACAGCTCGTCGTCGGTCGCGGTCGCGGCGGCCGGGACCTTCGCGCAGTCCGCCTCGGTGCTGTACTGCCAGAACGCCCAGACCACGTCGAGGACACCCGCCTCGTAGGCCCGGTCCGGCGTGCCCAGGGTGTTGAAGGTCGAGCCCGCGGTCTTGTTGTCCGCCACGTAGCGCGCCTCCAGGCGGTCGCGGCGCACCAGCAGCTCCCGCTGCGCCGCGTTCAGCGCCGCCCGGCACTCCGCGGTGCCGACCGTGCGGAAGAACTGGGTGTAGGCGGCGTAGTCGTTGACGTCGGTGTTGTTCGGCGCCACGTACGCGACCGTGCCCGCCATGTCGTCCGGGTAGAAACGGCGGTAGTAGGTGGAGGACATGCCGCCCTTGCTGGCGCCGGTGGAGATCCACTCCTGCTGGTAGATCCGCTTGAGCGCGGTCACCAGCCGGTGCGAGTCGGCGGCCTGCTGGCGGATGCCGGCCTTGGTCCAGTCCGCCGGCTCGGGGCGCGAGGGCGTGAAGAAGCGGTACTCGATCGACACCTGGTTGCCGTCCACCAGTCGCGCCGGCTCGGTGCGGGACGGCGTGGTGCCCAGCGTGTAGCCGTTGGTGTAGAAGACGGTCGGGCGGTCGTACCCGCGGTGCAGCAGGCTGAAGCGCTGCTGGAAGGTGCCCAGCCAGGGCCGCGCGTGGTCGATCGGCTGGGTGTAGGTGGCCAGGAAGTACCGGTGGCCGGTGGTGGTGGGCTTCTCCTCGGTGATGGTCACCCCGGGGATCGCCGCGAGGCGGTCCTTGATGTCCGCGTTCGGGTCGTCGGCGGGGCTCCGACCGGCGGCGGCATCGGCCGCCCCGACGCCCTGCGCACCGGCGGCCATCGCCGGGGCGGACAGGCCGCCGAACGCGAGCAGCGGTATCAGCAGGGCGGAAACCAGCAGCCTTCGCACTGTGGTGGTCATCAACTCTCCATCTGGTCAACGGACATGACTGCTGCCTTGTCGGCACAACTCTGCGGTGCGGGTGGTGCGACGGCCGCCTGGTAGACGGCCGAATGGGCCACCCGCCGATCGCGGGTGGCCCATCGGGAACGGATGCTGGTCAGTGGGGTCGCCCCGGGCCCGTGACAGGCGGGGTGCTCGCGGCCGCCGGAGCGCCGGTCGCGGGCGGGGTCCTCGTCGCGCCCCGGGCTCCGCCGACGGGCGGCGCACCGGTCACGGGCGGGGTCGCAGTCACGGGCGGGGCGGCGGTCACGGGCGGGGTCGCAGTCACGGGCGGGGCGGCGGTCACGGGCGGGGCAGGGTGCAGCCGGGCAGGGTGAGGTCGAAGCGGTTGCCGGCGGCGAAGCAGGCGGGGATCCCGTAGGTCTCCTGGGCGTAGCCGATGCCCTGGTGCACCGTCACCCGGCCGCTCTGGTCGACCTCGCAGGGGTTGTCCAGGGTGCAGGACTCGCCGCTCTCGTTGATCGTGTTGTTGACGGCGACCACCTGGCCGGTGTTCGCGTCGACCACCGGCGAGCCGGAGGTACCACCGATCACGTTGCACCCGGAGGTGTAGCGCACCGAGTCCTTGAAGACCCAGTCGGCCTCGTGCAGCCGGTAGGCGAAGCCGTCGATCGAGCAGGAGTAGATCTTCTTCCAGTACCCGGAGACGACCTTGATCGAGGCGCCCTGAGTGGGGTGGGCGGCCGAGATCGTCAGCGGGGCGATCCCGTAGCGGGACTGGATCGAGGAGTAGCTGGTGTTCAACTGGTAGATCGACACGTCGGTGTCGGTCATCGCCCCGTAGACCACCTTGGTCGCGCGCAGGGTCGCGAGCCGGCCGCCGGTGGAGCTGAGCAGGGTGAAGGTCCGACTGGAGGACTGGTTGAGGACCACCTGGCCGGGGCCGGGCATCCCGGACTCCAGGCAGTGCCCGTTGGACAGGACGAGGGCCGGGTCACTCGCGGCCGAGCCGGGCATCCGGACCAGCGAGCCGGAGCAGTTGCTGAGCGCCACCGTCCCGGCGAAGGTCACGGCGGCGAGGGGGGCGGCCTTGGTGTCCACCGCGGCGGCGTCCGCCCCGGACGCGGCGGCGGCGGCGGGGGCGGCGGCGGCGGGGGCGGCGGCGGGGGCCTCCGGGGTCGCGGCCTGGGCGGGGAGGGCTCCGGCGAGGGCGGTCGTCCCGGCGACCAGGAGCGCGGCGAGCATGCCTATGAGCGGCTTCTTCATGAGAGACCTCTCGGTGTGGGGGTCCACCAAAGCTGTCGCGGACATGACTCACTGTCAAGAGTCAAGACCACCCCAAGAGGTCACTCCGGCCGCAATGGCCAGTTCCCGCCCTCAGCCCGACAGAGGAGCCGTCAACTCCCCTGCCAGTGCCGCCGACCGACGCTGATCAGGCGCAGCTGCAGGCGCGCGGTGGCGGCGATCCGCTGCGCCCTGGCCGGATCGGCCTCCACGGCCTCCAGCAGGGCCGAAGCCGTCGACACCATGTGATCCACGTACAACTCGGCGAGCATCCCCAGGTCCTGCCCGCTCCACCCGCGCGAGACCGGCTGGAGCGCCAGCGCCTCCCCCACCTCGGCGGCGAACCGCCCGAGTTCCGCATCGATCGCCTCGCGCACCTGCCGGACCCCGCCGTGCCGCTCGCGCGCCAGGAAGCGGACGTGCGCCCGGTGATCCATGACGTGCCGCTCGATGACGTCCACCGCACGGTCGATCAGCTCCTCGGCGCCGCCCGCCTCGGCGAGCACCGACCTGATCATCACGTGCAGGCTCGCCAGCGACTCCTCGACCAGCGCCACCCCGAGCGCGGCGAGGTCCGGGAAGTGCCGGTAGAAGGCGGCCGGGGACAGTCCGGCCTCCCGGGTGACCTCGCGCACGCCGAGGCTGGCGAGGTTCTGATCGGCCAGCAGGTGCAGACCCGCGTCCAGCAACGCGCGCCGACTCTGCTGCTTCTGGGCCTGTCTGGCCCCAACGGTGTGACTCACGCCATTCAGTAAACAAGTGTTTGCCGAAATTGGCCAGTCGGCGTAGAGTGACACCGAAGTCAGTGAACACTTGTCAACCGAAACTCGGATGACACCGCACCGGCCGGAGGGGCCAGCCATGATCCTGTTCTCTGCCCTGGTCGCCATGGGCGTCCTGATCGGCGCCGCCGCACACACCTCGCTCCCCGTCTTCCTCACCGCCTCGGCCGCCATCGCCGCCTGGCTGCTCGCCTTCGGCGCCCGCGAGGGCATCGCCCGCCTCCGGCAGCGCTGACCCGGCCGCTCCGACTCACCAGAGAGGACCCGCCACCGCCATGAGCACCGTCACCGAACACCGCGGCACCGCCACCGAGCACCTCGGCGCCCCCACCGACCGCGCCGGCATCGCCGCCCGCAGCGCCGGCACCGACCACGCCACCGAGCACCGCGGCACCGCCACCGACCGCGCCGGCGCCGAGGCCGACAACCTGGCCGTCGCCTCCTTCCTCCTCGGCCTGCCCGGCCTGCTGATCTTCAACATCGCCCTGGGGCCGCTCGCCATCGTCCTCGCCACGCTGGCCCTGGTCCGCGGCACCCGGCGCCGCGGCCGCGCCCTCCTCGGCCTGGCCCTCGGCATCGCCTCGCTGGCGATCCTGACCGTCACCACCGTCTCCGCCCACGGTGTGCTCATGGACTTCGGCAGCTGAACCGCCGATGCCGGCTGCTCGAACGCGCGATCCCGCCAACCCGCCCCACGGCCCCCATCCGCCACGTACTGTGGCGACATCGGCAGGGTGAGCACAGGGGGCAGGAGTGACGACCGAACACCGCGGCGACGCGTCGACGGAGCCGACCGGAGCGGGCGGGCGGCTGCTCGCCGTGAGCGACCTCCACATCTCCTACCAGGAGAACCGGGACCTGGTGGAGAAGCTCCAGCCCACCTCCCCCGACGACTGGCTGCTCGTCGCCGGAGACGTCGCCGAGCTGACCACCAGCATCGAGTGGGCGCTCGGCCTGCTCGCCGAACGCTTCGCCCGGGTGATCTGGGCCCCCGGCAACCACGAACTGTGGACCCACCCCGAGGACCCGGTGACGCTCCGCGGTGTCGCCCGCTACGAGCACCTCGTCGAACTCTGCCGGAACCTCGGCGTGGTGACTCCCGAGGACCCGTACCCGCTCTGGCAGGGCGCGGGCGGCCCGGTCCGGATCGCCCCGCTCTTCCTGCTGTACGACTACTCCTTCCGTGCGCCGGGGACGACCACCAAGGAGGAGTCCCTCGCGGCCGCCTACGAGAGCGGCATCGTCTGCGCCGACGAGCGGATGCTCCACCCCGACCCGTTCCCCGACCTCGACTCCTGGTGCCGCGAGCGGGTCCGGCTGACCGAGCAGCGGCTCGCCGCCTGTGACCCGGACGTACCGCTCGTCCTGGTCAACCACTATCCGCTGGTCCGCCACCCCACCGAGATCCTCTGGTACCCCGAGTTCGCCCAGTGGTGCGGCACCGAGCTGACGGCCGACTGGCACCGCCGCTTCAACACCGCGGCGATGATCTACGGCCACCTGCACATCCCCCGCAAGACCAGCTACGACGGCGTCCCCTTCGAGGAGGTCTCGCTCGGCTACCCGCGGGAGTGGCGCCGCCGCGGACTGCCGGACCCGCTGCTGCGGGAGGTGTTCCCGCGGTAGGCCCGGGGAGCACCGGGCCCGGGGGGGGGGTACGGCGGCACGGGGAGTACGGCGGCACGGGGCACGCTCCCTCTCCTCGTCCGCTCACGACCTCCGCCTCCTTCCGTCGTTGGTTCGGCCCGCCGACCGTTCTCCGCCGGGCCCCTGCCGTCACTCCGTGGCGATCGCCCGGAGGACGTCCAGCCGTGCCGCCCGCCCCGCCGGGCGGAGGCCGGCCACCGCGCCGGCGAGCAGCCCGGCCGCCAGCACCACGGCGAGCTGCCCCGGCGGTATCGCGAAGGAGCTCGTCCCCGCGCGGTCCGCGGCCCGGACCAGCGCCCAGCCGAGGAAGGCCCCCAGCCCGAGCCCGCCGACCGTCCCGAAGGCGGCCACCAGCACCGACTCCCAGCGCACCATGCCGCGCAGTTGCGCCCTGGTCTGGCCGACGGCCCGCAGCAACCCGAGCTCCCTGGTCCGCTCGTGCACCGCCAGCGTCAGCGTGTTGGCGATTCCCAGCAGCGCGATCAGCACCGCCAGCGCCAGCAGCGCGTAGACCACCGACAGCATCATGTCGACGCCGGAGGCCGCGCTCTTCGCGTAGCCGTCGCGGTCCTGCACCTGCGGACTGCCGAACGGGACCAGTGCCTTCTCCACCGCCGCCTTGCCGGTGGCGGTGGAGACGCCGTCGCGCAGGCCGACCGCGACCATGGTGTCCGCGTCCTGCCCCCGGTGCGGGGCCCAGGCCTGGCGGGTCACCAGGTAGTCACCGGCCAGCCCGCCGCCCTCGTAGAGTGCGCGGATCGTGAACGGCCCGCTGCTGCCGTCGGTGAAGCCCACGGTGACGGGCTGTCCGAGCTGCCAGCCGTGCTGCCGCGCCTCGCTGCGGGAGACCGCCAGGCCGTCCGTGCCGAGCCCGTCCAGCGAGCCGTCGACCCGGCCGAGGTCGACGATCCCCGGCAGCCTGGCCGGATCGGTGACGTCCAGCGCCCGCCCGTGCCCGTCGATCCGGGCGACGCCCCGGCCGAGCCCGACCGCCTGCCGGACTTCGGGCAGCCCGGCCAGCGCGTCCGCCACCTTCGGGCTGATCCCGCTGCCGCCGGCCCCGAACGAGGGGCTGGTGACGGCCAGATCTCCCGCGAAGGACTTGCTCACCGTGGAGTCCAGGGTGGCCTTGATCGATGCGCCGAAGACGGTGAACAGCGTCACCACCGCGACCCCGATCATCAGCGCGCTCGCCGTCGCCGCCGTCCGGCGCGGGTTGCGCGCCGCGTTGCGCCGGGCCAGCAGGCCGGAGACCCCGCGCAGCCGGGGCAGTGGCGCGCCCAGCGTCCGGACCGCGAACGCCGCCGCGACCGGGCCGAGCACCACCACGCCCGCGAGCACCGCCAGCGCCCCGCCCGCCGTCAGGGCCACCGACGGGCCGTCGGTGGCGCCGAGGACGGCGACCGGCGCTCCGCCGGCCAGCAGCAGACCGCCGGCCAGCACCCGGACGGTGCCGGAACGCCCCTGTCCGGCCCGGTCGACGCCCGTCTCCCGCAGCGCCGCCAGCGGTGCCGTCCGCCCGGCCCGGACCGCGGGCAGCAACGCCGAGCCCACCGCGACCAGCGTCCCGACCAGCAACGGGAGCACGATCGCCGCCGCACCGATCACCATGCCGCCGGTCGGCAGGGCGAAGCCGAGGGTGGAGAACAGTGCCTTGAGGCCGGTGGCCACGCCGATCCCGCCCAGCAGGCCGCCGAGCGAGGCCAGCAGGCCGACCGCCGAGGCCTCGGCGAGCGTCGCGCCGAGCACCTGGCCGCGCACCGCGCCGAGCGCCCGCAGCAGCGCGTTCTCCCTGGTGCGCTGGGCGACCACGATGGCGAAGGTGTTGTGGATGGTGAACGTGGCGACCAGCAGCGCGATCCCGGCGAAGACCAGCAGCAGGGTGGTGAACATGCTCAGGAACCGCCCGGACAGCAGCTGGGTGCTCTCCTGGGTGGCCGCCGTTCCCGTGATGGCCTGGACGCCCGCCGGGAGCCGCGGGGTGATCCGGTCGACCAGCTCCCGCTGGCCGACCCCGGCCGCCGCGCGGACCTGGATCGAACTGGCCTGCCCGGCGCCCTTCGGAGTGAGGTGGCGCTCGGCGTCCGCGAAGGTCATGGCGGTGAAGGTGCTCGGGCCCATGCCGTCCGCGCTCGCCCCGAAGGTGGCGATACCGACGACGGTGACCGGGACCGGGTCGGGGGTGCGCAGCACGGTGGTCGAGCCGATGTGCAGCCCGCCCGACCGCGCCGCTCCCCGGTTGACCACGACCTCCCCCGGCGCCGCCGGCGCCCGGCCCTCGGCGAGCCGGTACGGGTTGAGCCTCCCGTCGGTGAGCCAGTTGCCCGCCAGGGTCGGGGGCCCCTGACCGCCGATCGGCTTGCCGTCGGAGCCGACCAGTTGGCCCGCGCCCTGGACGGACGGCTCTGCGGCGGCCACCCCGGGGACGGTGCGCAGCCCGTCGGCGAGCGCGGCGTCCACCGGGGCCCGCACCCCGCCGGCGGTGCCCGGGGAGTCCAGCACGTCGGCGCTGCGGACCACCACGTCGGTGCCCGCGTTGGCGTCGGCGAAGAGGGTGTCGAAGTTGGCCCGGAGGGTGTCCCCCAGCACCATGGTGCCGGTCAGGAAGCTGACCCCGAGCAGGATGGACAGGAAGGTACCGGCCAGCCGCCGCTTGTGGGCGCGCAGTGAGCGCAGGCTGAGCCGGAAGGTGACCGCGGACGTCATGACCGCCCCCGTTCGAAGGCCTTCATCCGGTCCAGCACGGCCGCGGCGCTGGGGCGCTCCATCCGGTCCACCAGCCGCCCGTCGGCGAGGAAGAGCGCCTCGTCGGCGTGGCCGGCGGCCGTCGGGTCGTGGGTGACCATGACCACCGACTGCCCCATCTCGTCCACCGCGCGGCGCAGCAGGCCGAGCACCTCGCCGCCCGAGCGGGAGTCGAGGTTGCCGGTGGGCTCGTCGGCGAAGACCACCTGCGGCCGCCCGGCCAGTGCCCGGGCCACTGCGACCCGCTGCTGCTGGCCGCCGGAGAGCTCGCCGGGCCGGTGGTGCAGCCGGTCTCCGAGGCCGACGACGTCGATCAGCGCCGTCAGCCAGTCCTCGTCGGGGGCCGCCCCGGCGAGGTCGAGCGGCAGGGTGACGTTCTCCAGGACGGTGAGCGTGGGCACCAGGTTGAAGGCCTGGAAGACGAAGCCGACCCGCTCGCGGCGCAGCAGGGTGAGCCGCCGGTCGTTCAGGGGGCCGAGCTCGGTCTCGCCGATCCAGGCGCGGCCCGAGCTGAGGGTGTCCAGCCCGGCCGCGCAGTGCATCAGGGTGGACTTGCCCGAGCCGGAGGGCCCCATGATCGCGGTGAAGCGCCCGGCCGGGAACTCCACCGTCACGTGGTCCAGCGCACGGACCTCGGTGCCGCCGACGCCGTAGACCTTGACGGCGTCGGCGACCCGGGCGGCGGTGCCCCGGACGAGGTCGAGGGTCGTCACTTCCCGGCACCCCCTCGGGACTGGTCGCGCGGCGACTCGGTGAGCACGGCCCGCTTGGCCCGGTACTCCTCGGCGTCGATGTCGCCCTCGGCGTAGCGGCGGCCCAGGACGGCCATCGGGTGGTCCGCCCCGGCCCCGGGCCCGCAGCCGCGCCGCCAGAACGTCCGGCGCAGCACCGTGATCACCAGGACCACCACGGCGATCCAGACCAGGGGGACCAGCAGGATCCAGGGACCGGGACCGTGACCGTCCCAGTCGGCCAGCAGCGTGTACATGGCGGTTCATCTCCTCGGCGGTTGCCTCCAGGACCCCGGGCGGTTCCCGAGGTGACTAGAGCGTGCCGCGGAGCCCTCTCATCACGCGTCCTACCAGCAGCGACAGTTGCGATACTCCCGGGAGAGTACGGACGGCTCCCGACACGCCGGGCCGGGAGTACCGGGCCCTTGCGCACCGCCACTCGGCCCGGTCGCCACTCATCCCTGCCACCGCTCGGACCCACCGACCCTCGGACCCACCGACCCTCGGACTCACCGGCCCTCGGACTCACCGCCGATCGGCCCGGCTGCCCGCGTCCCTACCGCCGCTCGGACCCACCGCCACTCGGCCCGGCCGCCGCTCAGCCCAGCCAGCCCGGCCGCACCAGCCCCGACTCGTAGGCCAGCACCACCAGTTGCGCCCGGTCCCGGGCGCCGAGCTTCAGCATCGTCCGGCTCACGTGCGTCTTGGCCGTCAACGGGCTCACCACCAGCCGCCGGGCGATCTCGTCGTTGGACAGCCCCATCCCGACCAGCGCCAGCACCTCCCGCTCCCGCTCGGTCAGCGCGGAGACGTCCGTGAGCCCCGCCGGCGCCGCCCCGGGCCCCTTCGAGCGGGCCGCGAACTCGCCGATCAGCCGCCGCGTCACCCCCGGCGACAGCAGCGCGTCCCCCGCCACCGCGACCCGGATCGCCCGCAGCAGCTCGGCCGGGTCGGTGTCCTTGACGAGGAAGCCCGCCGCCCCCGAACGCAGCGCCTCGAAGACGTACTCGTCCAGCTCGAAGGTGGTCAGCACGACCACCCGTACGGAGGACAGCGCCTCGTCCCCGGCGATCCGCCGGGTCGCCTCCAGGCCGTCCATCCGCGGCATCCGGACGTCCATCAGCACGACGTCCGGCAGGAGTTCGCGGGCCAGCCGGACCGCCGCCTCGCCGTCGTCCGCCTCGCCGACCACCGTGAGGTCGTCCTCCAGGTCGAGCAGGGCGCGGAACCCGGCCCGGACCAGCAGTTGGTCATCCGCCAGCAGTACCCGAATCACTCACTCTCCGCCTTCGGTGTCGGCAGCTCCGCCCTGACCCGGAAGCCGCCGCCGGGCAGCGGCCCCGCCGTGATGGTGCCACCGAACGCGCCGGCCCGTTCGCGCATCCCCGCCAGTCCGCTGCCCGAACCGCCCGCATCGCCCAGCACGGCCGGGCCCGGGTCCTCGACCAGGACCACCAGCACCGCCGGATCCCGCCAGTCCAGGACCACGACGGCCTGCCGGGCCACCGAGTGCCGGATCACGTTGGTCAGCGCCTCCTGGACGATCCGGAAGGCGGTGAGGTCGACGGCGGCGGACAGCGCCCGCCGGTCACCGTCCTCGTGCACCTCGACGGCCAGGCCCACCCGGTCGGCCTGGTCGGTGAGTTCGTCCAGCCGGTCCAGCCCGGGCGCCGGTCCGCGCGGCGCCGCACCGGGCCCGCGCAGCGTCGCGAGGACCTGGCGGACCTCCCCCAGCGCCTCCTTGCTGGTCGACTTGATGGTGACCAGCGCGGTGCGGGCCTGCTCCGGCCGGCGGTCCAGCAGCGCGAGCGCGACCCCCGCCTGGACGTTGATCAGCGACAGGCTGTGCGCCAGGATGTCGTGCAGCTCCCGGGCCATCCTCAGCCGCTCCTCGTTCGCCCGGCGCTGCTCCAACTGCTGCCGGTAGGCCTGGTGCGCGGCGATCCGCTCCCGCCGGAACCGGACCAGCTCGGCGCCCACCGCGACCAGCAACAGCCAGGCCAGCAGGCCGAGTTCCTCCTGCCAGGAGACACCGGACGACGACGTGCGCTGCCAGTCCTCCGGGAGCACGAAGGTGACCAGCACGTGCACCAGGTACACACCGGCCAGACCCGCCCAGGCCGCCCGGCGGTGCCCGGCGCCGATCGCCGCGCAGCAGGCGATCAGCCAGCTCAGGAACACCGGCCCGTACGGGTACCCGGCGCCCAGGTAGACCGCCGTCACCACCGAGGTGCCGAGCACCGCCGCGACCGGCCGGCGGCAGCGCAGCACCAGCAGCGCCGGGCCGACCAGCAGCAGGAAGTAGCCCAGCCCGTCCAGCGGGACCCGGCCGGGCTGGTTCCGGGCGGCGAACGTCGACCCGACCACCTGGATCAGCGCGGCCGCGGCCGCCAGCCCGAGCGGCCAGCCCGCCTTGGCCGCCCGCACCCACGGCGGGCGCCACGGCTCGGGCGGCCCGGGAGGCTCGGACGGCGGCCCGGCCGATCCGGGCGACTGCGGCGGCCCGGGCGGCTCCGGTACCCCCGGCCCGACCGGGGGGTCCTCCGACGGCGGGGGCGTGCGCGGCATCATGCCCGGAAGGCTAGACCCGCGCCGCCTCCCCACGCGTCCTCCACCAGTGGCGTTCGGGCGTACTCCCACGGGAGTACGCCCGAACCCGCCCGCGGACCGCCGGCCTGCCGGTCTGCCCGCCTGCCTGCCCTTGTCTGCCTAGCGGCCCGCCTGCCTGACCGCGCGCGGCCCGACCCGCTCGTCGGCCCCCCGGGTCAGCCCGTCGCCGCGGCGGCCGCCGCCTGCGCTCCCTGCTCCGCCACCGCGACGTCCGCGGACGCCTCCGGCCGCGCCAGGGTGACCACCAGCTCGCCGTCGCCCACGTCCGCGATCAACGTGTCCCCCTCCCGCACCGTGCCGTCCAGCAGCAGGTTCGACACCCGGTTGTCCAGCTCCGACTGGATCGTCCGGCGCAGCGGCCGGGCCCCGAACTCGGGCTGGTAACCACGGTTGACCAGCCACTCCTTGGCCGCCTCGGTGACCTCCAGCCGCACGTCCTGCGCCCTGAGCCGGCGCCGGCTGCGCTCCAGCAGCAGGTCCACCACCGACAGCAGGTCCTTCCGGGTGAGCGCGTGGAAGACGATCACCTCGTCGATCCGGTTCAGGAACTCCGGCCTGAACTGCTGACGCAGGTCGCGCATCAGGTCGTCCCGCAGCGCCTGGTCGGGTGCCCCGCTCCGGGCGTCCACCGCGCCGGCGCGCTCGAGGATCCGCTGCGACCCGATGTTGCTGGTCATGATCACCACGGTGTTCCGGAAGTCGACCGTACGCCCCTGGGAGTCGGTCAGCCGCCCGTCGTCCAGCACCTGGAGCAGCAGGTTGAAGACGTCCGGGTGCGCCTTCTCCACCTCGTCGAAGAGCAGCACGCTGTACGGCTTGCGGCGCACGGCCTCGGTCAGCTGCCCCGCCTCGTCGTAGCCGACGTACCCGGGCGGGGAACCCACCAGCCGGGAGACGGTGTGCTTCTCCTGGAACTCGCTCATGTCGAAGCGGATCATCCGGTCCGGGTCCCCGAAGAGCAGCGCCGCCAGGGCCTTCGCCAGCTCGGTCTTGCCGACGCCGGTCGGCCCGAGGAAGAGGAACGAGCCCGTCGGCCGCTCCGGGTCGCCCATCCCGGCCCGACCGCGGCGCACCGCCTGGGCCACCGCCGTGACCGCCTCGTGCTGGCCGACCACCCGCTCGTGCAGGTGCTCCTCCAGTTTGAGCAGCCGCTCCCGCTCCGTCGCGTTCAGCTCCGCCACCGGGATCCCGGTCCGGGACGACAGCACCTGGGCGATGTCGTCCGCGGTGACCTCCACGACCTCCTCGCGGGACTCCCCGAGCGCCGCCAGCTCGTCCTCGGTCTGCCGCAGCTCCGTCTTCAGGTTGGCGGCCCGCACGAACTCCTCGTCCGCGACGGCCTCCTCCAGTTCCCTCTTCAGCTTGGTGATCCGGTCCTGCACCCCGGTCGCCGCGGTCGACCCGCTCAGGCTGCGCAGCCGCACCCGCGCACCCGCCTGGTCCAGCAGGTCGATCGCCTTGTCCGGCAGGAAGCGGTCACTGACGTACCGGTCGGAGAGCGACGCCGCCGCGTCCAGCGCCGCGTCGGTGAACCGGACCTGGTGGTGCGCCTCGTAGGCGTCCCGCAGCCCCTGCAGGATCTCGACGGTCTCCTCCACGCTCGGCTCGGGCACCAGCACCGGCTGGAACCGCCGCTCCAACGCCGCGTCCTTCTCCACGTACCGGCGGTACTCGTCCAGCGTCGTCGCCCCGACCACGCTCAACTCACCGCGCGCCAGGGCCGGTTTGAGGATGTTGCCGGCGTCCATCGAGCCGTCGCCACCGCCCCCGGCACCGACCACCGTGTGCAGCTCGTCCAGGAAGAGGATCACGCTCTTCTCCGCCGCCGTGACCTCGTCGATCACGCTCTTCAGCCGCTCCTCGAACTCCCCCCGGTACTTGGACCCGGCCACCAGGGCGGTCAGGTCCAGAGTGACCACCCGCTTCTCGCGTAGGCTCTGCGGCACGTCCCCGGAGACGATCCGCTGCGCCAGCCCCTCCACGATCGCGGTCTTGCCGACCCCCGGCTCCCCGATCAGCACCGGGTTGTTCTTGGTCCGCCGGGAGAGGATCTCGACGGTCTGCTCGATCTCCTCGGCCCGCCCCACCACCGGGTCCAGCCGCCCCGCGCGCGCCGCCTCGGTGAGGTCCCGGCCGTACTCGTCCAGCGTCGGGGTCTCGCTCGGGTGCGCGCCCGTGCTGCTGCGCTCGCCACCCACCCCGCGCCCGTCCAGCACCGTCTTCAGCGCCTCCTGCGAGGGCGCCGCGTTGCGCAGCGCCGTCCCCGCACCGGAGCGCTCCTGGTCCAGCAGCGCGCCCAGGATGTGCTCCGGACCGATGTACGAGGCCCCGGCCGCCTGCGACCGGGCGTGCGCGGCCAGCAGCGCCCGCTTCGCCGCCGGGGTCAGCGCCGGCCGCCCCTCCGCCCCGGACACGTCCCCGGGCAACCCCCGCGACCCGTTACCGGACGTGTTCCCGGACGTGTTCCCGGACGGCAGCGACTGCTCGAGGTCACCGCGCAACCGGTCCGGATCGATCCCCGCCCGCGCCAGCATCCGGCGAGACGGCTCCGCCCGGGTGGCCGCCCAGGCCAGGTGCGCCGTGTCGAGGTCGCTGCTCCCGTCCTCCGCCGCCCGCTGCGCCGCCAGCGCCAGCAGTTCCTGCGAGGACTCGCTCAGCAGCCGCCCGATCGGCACCCGCTGCACGGCGGGCGGGGAGGCCACCGGACTCATCCCGAAGAACCGGCTGAGCAGATCGGAGAACGGATCGCTCGATCCGAACGGGGGCATGGTCACGGCACTTCACCTCTCCCAAGCGGTCTGCAGCCACACAAACACAGCCCGCACCACCCCGCCTCCCGAACGGACCCACCCGGTCCCACCCCCGCACCCCGTCACCAAACCCGCCAGGCACCCCCACCCGGCCGCCGGCCACGGACTGGTCAACACCAGCGGTTCGATGCCGAGTTCGGTCCACGCGCCGTCGGTCCCACCATCGCCCCCGGCCTGCGCACCCACCGTGATCATCTGGGAGGAAATCAGGAGATCCGGACGCGCCAGGAACCCGGAGACCAGCGCAAACGGCGGTGGCCTGGATCGGGATCACGTTCCCGATCCAGGCCACCGCCTGCGCTTCTTCGTTCTGCTGGTGGGCGCGGACGGTTTCGAACCGCCGACATCTGCTTTGTAAGCTCGTTCGACCTTTCGGACACGCTCGGCGAAGCCACACGAGTTTCCCGTCGAGCGGGCGTATGAAGCCTCCGCTGCTGCCTCATGTCCGTGAGTGTTGCCGTCAGGATCTGCCGTCAGTAGCCCTCCAGGCAATCGCACCAGGGGTGAGATTTTGAATGACCTCGGCGCTTGTTGCGCAGGGACTGGTGTCGCCCCAGGACAGGTTCGATCAGTCGATGCAGGCCTGCCGTGGAGTGGCTGCTGGCCTGCCCCTGACGGCCCCCAGACGGCCCAGGGACGGATGACTGCTTTGTAAGCCATCCTGCCTGACCTGCGACTCCCCTACTCTGCCCGTTCCCGGGCCGCCGCACTGCCAGCATCCGCGACTGACCGCCACGTACCGCCCCTTGTGGCACGCGTGAGGCACGCGAGAAGCCACCCTCGGCAGTTCAATCGAGAAGGATCTCCTCGGGCCGCCGGTTGAGCACTTCGAGCGACCGGCTACTCAACAGATCCTCGACACAACCCATCAGATCGCCGCGGTGGTCTTTGCCTGCGATCTCGTACAGCTCCTTGATCAGATCCTGCCCGTTGATCAGTATCACTGGGTACTGGTCCTCGACCATCTCTAGCTGCGCTGGCTCTGAGTACGACCCGGTGGTGACGTACACGCCGATCCACCCGCGCCTTAGCCTGGCCACCACTCGGGCGATCTGCTCGGCCGACACCAGGCTGTCCGGCTTGATGCACTTCGCCTGCCCCAGAACGACCAGCCTGGTACCGGCCAGACCACTGCCGAGGTCCAGCCGGCCGACGAAGTCCGCCCCACCATCGCCCGAACGACGGGTGAGCCAGCCCTCGTTGTAGCTGTGCCCGGACGCCCTCATCACCTTCGCAGCAACGACCGCGGCAAGCACCTCGAACGCGTGCTTGTTGTTGTCGAACCGCTTGTAAACCGCCTGGAGGTCCGCCTCGACCGAGCTGCCCTGAGTCGGCCTCTGATCGCGTACCTTGACGACCTGTGAGCGTGCCACCCGCCGGCGCACCTTCGGCAGGACCGAGTGACCGTGCTTCACCCACTCCCGCCATGCCGCGGGCGCCATCTCCAACACCTCGGCGTCCGTCCGATCCGGGTTTCGCCGTGCGGTGATCCAGTCCCAATCCAGCTTGTCGTCTTCCGCGGTGAGGTCGATCACCACGAGGTCGAAGACGTAGTTGGTGAACGTCGTCCGCGCTGGCCCGCCCCACTGGACAACCCGCTCCGCCCGCTCGATCAGAGCGACGCCGCAGAACTGGACGTGCCCCTTGACCTTGCCGTTTTTCGACACCGACCGGAACAGCAACAGCGGTGCCGCGGCAGCCCTGCCCTCAGCTGTGGCCGCCTGATGGCTGTCGAATGCCTCCAGCAACGCAGAGTTGCCCGTGGTGGTCCCGACCGGCTTCGCGATCTCCGGCTTGTGGTCGCCGAAGTAGCGGACGTGTCCGTTGTCAATGTCGAACACGTCGTGCCATGGCGTCTGGTCCGACCCCGCCTTCCACGGACTTGACCGGATCATCACAGCCGGCCGCCGCATCCCACCGCCCATCTTGACCTTGGCCATCGCGTTGATCCCTGCTTCGAGCAGGGCCCGCTTCTGACCAGGGCTGTCCGTGACGAAGTAGAAGTTGTCGAACCCATCAATGGCCGCGGGCGCCGTGTCCTTAGAAGCCGTGTACCGCAGCACGTCACCCACACGCAATGAACGCCCCACAACGCCCCCTTCAACGAACAGAACGGTCCGCTCGCGATCCTGGCACGTTGGTAGGACACAAGTCCCTGCGGTGTGCGTCCCGTCAGAGGCCCCACCAGTCAACGCCGACGGGGCCCCTACCTACGAGATCGGGATCATTAGCCCACGGCCTCTTCGTCCCGAAGCAACCCGGGAATGCCCTCTACCTGGGCTCAGATAGTCGCTGACCTGCAAGCACAGGCTCCAGGCGTCCGTGGTTGTCCGCCGACATGCGGGGCCGTAGTAGTGCAGATAGTCACGCAGCTGTCCCAGGTCGCCCTGCGGCTCTGGCCTCCGTCAGTCCCTCGCACTACCGTTCGACCATGGCCAAAACTACGGAACGCTCACGCCGCCGATCCTCAGTGATCTACGCTGCCGCCTGGAGGTGTGCCCATGGTGGCTGGGAGCGAGGCGAGCAGCGGTTCCAAGCCGCGCCAGCGCCACGTCCAGGCCGTAGACGATCGCACGCTCACCAGCATGATGGAGGAGCTCCAGATCGGCCTAGTCACTAGCGTGGCTGCGACGGCGGGTTGCTTGGTTGAGCGGGTGGGCAAGGACCTGTTCGGCATGGATGTGAGGTTCATCCGGCCGCCGACGACCCCGCTGGAGGAGGAGGTGCACCTCCTGGCCCAGCTCAAGAGCACTACCCAGACGGTCCCAGACCCCGCGAAGGGCTGGTTCAGCTACCAGTTCTCCAAGCGCGCATACCTTGAGCAGCTGGCGAAGCCGCGCCGCAACTACAAGTCGATCTTGATCGTGATGACCATGCCGCAGAACCAGGCGGAGTGGACCGAGGTTACTCACGAGGGTCTGCTGATCCGACGAGCATCCTATTGGAGACACCTTGAGGGCGTGGAAGTCAGCCCGACGGTGGACAAGCCGAGTGTCAGACTGTCAACCAGCGACATCTTTGACGCGCCGACTCTGATCAAGCTCATGGACCGGGTCGATAGAGAGGAGAAGCTTCATGACTGAGCCCAGTTCCTCTGCCCTAGTAGAGCGTGTTGACCCAGCGAAGCTCGCCGTCCTGCTCGAAGACTCTGGCTGGAAGCTTGCCGGAGGCCGGCGGGGCATCTTCCTCCGACTGTCGCCACCCGGTGACAGTCCAGAGTGGCCTCGAACAAGCCTTCTCTTGCCGCTGGATCAGGAAGATCCTGACTATCGCGAAGTTATGAGCGTCGCGCTTCATCAAATTTCGTTGAATCATGACTTTTGGACTCGCGTCGTATTTCCGAAGATCGTCACGAATAGTGCCGATGAGTTCAAATTCCGCCGCGAATCGGCTGCTCCAAGTGGGCTAATCGATTGGCGAAGTGGTGAGCGGCTGATTGATTCAGCAAGACGTGCGATGCTAGCTGGAGCCAAGTACTATCTTGGCCCGGAGCGTCACTTTGTTAACCGGCATGGAAGGTTCGCGAGTCGCTACCTCGATCAGGTTCTAATGGGACAGACTGAGCCAGGTAGCTACATTGTCACGGCCTTCGTTCCGCCTGACTCAAGCGTTCCCCTTAAGGCCGAGCCAGAGCCAATCATTACAGGCTTTGGAGCGGTTTCTTCGCGTTCTGTCAGTGAGGCCTTCGCCAGGGCAGTCGAATCGACAGTAGAGGCGATTGCTCACTATAAGTCCACTGGCGCGCTGTCGGGTTTTGTAGCGGGCGTTGAAAATGGCGTCTCATACGAGATGACAAGTGCACTGCTGGGCATGGCTTCGATGTCCGATGGGGCAGACATCACGATCGACTGGGATGCTGCCGTCCCTGTCAGTGGTGCAACTTCGCACCATTTCGAGCTGCAGGGGTCCGATGCGGAAGTCCTTGATAAGGCTGCTCGGCAGCTCGCCCAGGACGACGGACCACAATTCGTGACAGTGCTTGGGCGAGTGCATCTGCTAGCCAAGAAGCAGGCCGGAAGCGCAGGGGTTTTTGGAGTCGAGTCGCTCGGTTCTGGTTCTCCCAAAAAGGTGCGCGTGAGGCTCGCCGATGAGGAGGACTATCACGCAGCCATCCGTGCACACGAAGAGGACCTTGCGATTCAAGTGAGCGGCAGGCTTGAAAAAGAAGGAAACCTGAGTTGGCTCTACAACGCGACAGTCCTTCGCATTGTCGGACCGCTTGAAGACCTCGATCCGAAGAAGCAGCGAAAGCCTCAAGCTCAAGTCGATCAGCCTGGGCTTTTCGATTGACGAGTCACTATCGCATGCCGCGAGCATGACAAGGCGACTTTGGCTTGCGGCTACGCGATGGCTATTCGCCCGGACGGTGGAGCGGTTTTGGCCGGTGTCCTGTCGGGGTTGGGTCCGAGCATGATCGGGGGGGGCGTAATCTGCTGCGACTCGGTCAGGGCTGTTGGGCCTGACCGCAATTTGGCCGAGTGGCCCCCCGGTCTTGCTCGGTGCGGGTCCCGGTCCTGACAGGTGGGTAAAACCGTGGAGCCGCCCGCCCCCAGCCCCGGCGGGGTTCTGAACTCAGCCCTCTTCTGCCGTTCGCCGGCGCGGCCGGGACGCCGCCGGAGCGGGGCGAAGACAGGAGCGTCGGCGCGCGGCCAGGCCGCGCGCTGGCGCGCTGTGCGAGCCTTGAGGCGGCAGAGAGGATTTGCATGCACGCTGCGGGCTGTATCGCGGCTTGAGGAGCACAGTTGTCGGCTAACCGCCCTGACCTGCACCGAAGCGGTGATGGGGCTCCACCCCAGGTTCTTGCCGCCGCCGCCCGCAATTCCCCGTGATTCCCCACCCGTCCTGGCACGACTGTGGCACGGGCGACGCTCCCCAGTTCCCTGGCCTTCTGCCTTGCCACTCACAGGTCGCGATACTCGCCACTGGGCGTCGCGCGCCCGGCCACGCCGTCGGTAGGGTCGCCGACATGGGCAGGCTCGTTCTCGTCGACCTCGACGACACTCTGATCGACCGGCGTAGTGCAGTCACCGCATGGGCGGCCGACTTCACCGCCAACCACCGGCTGTCTCCGGAGGCCGCGCGGGTAGTGGCTGAGGCGCTCCGGGAGCGTGCTCGGCCGGAGACCTTTGCCGGACTGCGCGACACGCTCGGCCTGGCCGAATCAGCGGCGGAGTTGTGGAGCGGCTATGTCGCCGAGATCGCCTCGAAGGTGGCCAGCAGCGCGGAGGCCCTGGTCCGTCTCGACCTGCTCCGGACCGCCGGGTGGTCGGTGGGAGTGCTCACCAACGGCGGTTCGGACATCCAGCGGGCAAAGCTGGCCGCCGCGGGCGTCCTCGGCCACGTGGACACAGTGTGCATCTCGGAAGAGATCGGCGCCCGAAAGCCGGATCCGCAGGCGTTTCGGGCCGCCCTCTCGTACTGCGGATTCGAGCCGCCGGGAGACGTCTGGATGATCGGGGACGACCCGGTGTCGGACATCGCCGGCGCCAACGCCGCTGGACTGTCGACAATCTGGATCTCAGCGGGTGCGGCGTGGAGCACCCCGGACGTGACCCCGCACCACATTGCAGTGACCGTGGTCGACGCGGCGGACTACCTGCTCGAACTCTCGGAGAGTGCATGATGGCCAGTCAGTCGACCGTCGGGATCCTCCACCCGGGGAGCATGGGGGCTGCGGTGGCCGCTTGCGCCAAACCGAAGGCTCGGCGCGTGCTCTGGTGCCCGACGGACCGTAGCGCCGCCACCGCCGCGCGGGCAGAGAGCCACGGGCTGGAGGCCGTAGCGAAGCTCGATGACCTGCTGAGGCAGGCCGACATCGTGCTCAGCCTCTGCCCACCCGCCGCCGCCGAGGAGATGGCCCGCGCAGTCGCCGAGTGCGGGTTCGCCGGCATCTACGTGGAGGCGAACGCCATCAGTCCAGAGCGGATGGCCCGCATCGTTGCCGTGCTGGACGGCCCCGCTCGCGCAGTGGTCGACGGCGCCGTTGTCGGCTCTCCGCCGGTCCACGGGAAGCGCACCCGGCTGTACCTGGCTGGTGAACCGGAGGCCGTCTCGCAGGTGGAAGCCCTGTTCGCCGACAGTCTGGTGGAGACGCCCGTGCTGGGCAGCGAAGTGGGCCAGGCGTCGGCGCTGAAGCTGGCCTACACCGCGTACCAAAAGGCATCGCGTGTGCTGGCGGCCGAGGCATACGGGGCGGCACGAGCACACGGTGTGGAGGCAGCACTGCTGGACATCGCGGGAAAGCGGCCTGGTAGCTACCTGGTGGAGACCGGCTACATCCCCAAGACCGCAGCTCGCGCTTGGCGTTGGGGCCCCGAGATGGATGAGGCAGCCGACATGCTGTCGGCTGCCGGACTGCCGGACGAGGTCCTTCGGGCGGTGGCCCGGACTCTGGATCGCTGGGCCGACAGCAAGGACCTCGCCGGACTGACGCCTGACGAGGCCCTTGACCGTCTCGCTCGCCCGTAGGAGGGCGGGCTCCTACGGGCGCCGACCGCCTCCCGCGAGAAGCGCGTCGATGAGCCGGGCGGCCTCCGCCGGACCGACAGCGCTCGTGTCCACCGACAGATCCCACACCTGATCAGGGTGCGCTTCGATGTCGGACTGTGTGGCGTCCCAGGCATTCAGCCGGGCCTCGGTGTCCTTGTCCCCTCGGCTGGCTGAGCGCGCCGCGGTCACCTCGCGCCCGCACCAGAGCAGCACCACCGCCCAGTCCGCCGGGTAGCCGGTGACCAGGGCATCGATACCCTCGATCTGGCCCAGGTGCACGATCGGGATCCCGCCCTCGAACGCCCTGTCCGTGCCGGGACGGTCGATGACGTAGGTGTTGCCGTAGCGGCTGTTCTGGTAGATGACGTCACCCGCCGACTCAAGCTCGGCGAGTTGCTCAGGAGTGCCCATCCGGTACCCCTCGGCCTTACCGCTTCCGATCTTGAGCCGGGAGAAAAGCCTGTAGTCCCCGATCTCTTGGAGCGCCCGCGTCACCGTGTCCTTCCCGGCGGCGGGCGGCCCGTAGAGGATGAGGCCGCGAGCGCTCACAGCTCGCCCCCACTCAGCGCGTCGCGGGCCTGGTCGGCCGCAGCAACGGCCGCGCCAAGGCGGTTGTCCACGACGAAGTGCGGGCCCGCTGGCCGTAGCTTCAGGTCAATGGTGGCCAGATAGTCGTCCCACGCCTCCATCTTCCACATGTCGCGAGCAGCACCCCGGAACTCGATGTACTCCCTCATCGACTCGGGATCGCATTCGACCCAGATAGCAGCCACGGCAACCCGCTTTGCCTTACACCGGTTATAGAACCGCTGCATCCAGTCCGCCCGCGAGAACTCCGCCAGGAACGGCGCATCCAGAATCACGGACGTGCCGCAATTGAGATTGTCCCAAGCTGCCTCCATGAGGCAACGATATTCGAGTGGCCGCACCTTCTCGCGATAAAGGTCGGAACTCCTGTCATTCGCCTCGCCATCGAGCGCCAGGAGAAGCTGATCGACCAACGGTCGAGTCAGTGAATCCTTATCGAGAATCGGCCATCCCGTGAGCCGGCCAATGAATTTGGCATACTCAGACTTTCCAGATCCGGCATAGCCGCCAACCAGAAGAACTACCGGCCCGGCGTCGTCACCACCCGCCCGGCGCTTCCACTCTTCCACGATGCGACTGCGGAACGCCTCGACGTCGACCCCGTCCACACCCTCACGAAGGCTGCCGAGAGCCTCCCGGATGGACTCGGCTAGATCGGGAACGCTCTCCGCTGAACGCTGATTGGGCACCGTAGCGACCTCTCCGGGGAGAGCTCGGCGAAATCCCAGCTCCGCCTCATTAAGGCGGTAGAGAATGCAGTAGGCCCGGCGATAGTCAGCACGCGGGTACGCCGTACCCTTTTCGTGCGACCAGACCGTCTGAAAGTTGGCCGCAAGGCTGAAATTATGACGCTCGCCGATTTTCCGCAACTTCTCACCGACCTCCTCAAGAGTCAGGGTGTGGGATTCCCTAACCTGCTTGAGAACTGCCGGGTTCCAATCTGGGTGCTGCCGAGCCATATTCCCCTCCTAGGAAACTGCTCGTGCCGCGAGTGTAGCGGCTCGTTGAGTCACCTGAAAATCGTGATAGAAGTCGTGATAGTACTCGTGTAAAGACATGCAACCGCATACCGGTAAGGCTCCGTGATACCGATTGCCGGGCGGCAGGTGTGAACTGATCTCAGTTCGCACCACCGAGGAGGTAGCAATGCGAAGCCGACCGCCCCGATATGCAGAGAGGGGACCGCAGCGAACCCGCGATCCCCTGAACCCCCCGGCCGGCCATCACTTGGCCTCAAGCTCCGCGACCCGCGCGGCCAGCGCCCGGAGTTCGCCTCGAACCTCTGCCAGTTCCCGCCGCAGTTGCCCGGCCTCCCCGGCCGCCGCAGTGACCTTGACCGCCGCATCCGCGGCCAGGAACGCCGCCTTGCCCTGGTGACTCACCACCAGGCCGGCCTCCTTCAGGTGCGCCACAGCCCTACGGGCGACCGTCACCGTCACGTCGTACTCCGCCTGGAGTGCCGCCAGCGACGGGATCCGCCCGCTGGAGGCGAAGTCGCCAGCAGCGATTCGCGCGCAAAGGTCGTCCGCCACCTGCCGATAGGCGGACTTCTCCCCGGTCCACTCGACCATCAACTCTCCACTCCCTCTGCGTCTCTGCCTCATAGTGCCGCACCCTCCGGCCGGAACCAATGCTTCCGCATCTCGCCCGGCCAGTGGACTTGCCAACTATGTCGCCTCTGCCCCACAGTTGAACTGTGCGACAGAGAGGACAAAGCTCTCTCTGTCCTCGCTATTCCTGCATGACCTGCACAAATGCGCCCGCAAATGGCCGGCTACAGCCGCGCCCAGGGCGAAGGGGCCCGGGACAAATCGGGCCGAGGCAACCGGCGCCTTGTCAGTCCGGATGGCTAGAGACCGAAAGGTCAGCGCCGCCAATGCCTGGGATCAGATCCCGAAAGGGCGGCACAACAGGCCTTGCTCCTCTCGCTGGGGCAAGGCCTGAGCTCTGTGAACGAGTGACTTTGGTCCGGCCCTCCCGCTCGCGGTTGGGCCGCGGCCATGGCTGCTCGTGCACCACGAGTAGCTGGGCCCGCATGAGTCGGGCCGCCGCGCTCCCGGCCAAGGTCTGCGCGGCGGCCCTGCGGGCTCACCCCCCGATTGGACGAGGTGAACCCATGAAACTGATTGTCGCAGGCCAGGACGCCGCGACGCCGGACGAGTTCGCTGAGCTCGCCTTCGGCTTCGGTGTCGACGCCGACCTGTTCGCGGGCGTCGAGGGCGAGTCCGCCGACGAGCGGCGGGCCCGGCTCGACGTCGCACAGGAGGTTCTGCGGGACCTGGACGGGCCGGCGGCCCGGTTCGCGTCCGGCTTGATGCGCACGGCCGAGCGCCGCCGGGTGCTCACCTGGAGGGCCGCCGCATGAGCCTCCGTCGCACCCTGTACTTCACGGGCACCCGGGCCCCGCACCGGCCCGCCCTCCCGCTGGCCACCCGGCTCGCCGAGTACCGGCCGGCCGCGGACGGAGACCTGTCCGGCGCCGCCTGCACCGGCGCCGACCCGGACCTGTTCTACCCGGGGCCCGACGAGGACGCCGAGGTCACGGAGGACATCGCCGTGAAGGCAGAGTGGGCCGAGCGCCGTGCGCGGATGATCTGCGCCGGGTGCCCGGTGCGCACGATGTGCCTGGAGCTGGCGCTGGAGCGCCACGAGAAGCACGGCGTCTTCGGTGGGCTGAACGCCCGCGAGCGCGCCGCGCTGCACGAGCGCCGCCTGAAGATCGCCGCCCGCGAGCGTCGCGCCGCCGGGGGTGCCGCGTGACGACGATGATCGCCCCGACGGCCGTTTCAACCCCGGCCGCCGCTGCTTCAACCTCGCGGCCCGCCGCTTCAGCCATGCGGGCGGCGGCCTCGGACAAGCTCATGCTGGGCGTGGCGATCCTCGCCGCGGTCGGTGGTGCGGCCCTCGCCGGGATCGGCTTCAGCGGCTCCTACAACGCGCTGCGGGACCTCGGTTTCAACCACCACTTCGGGATCTTCAGCTACGCGTTCCCGGTCGGTGTGGACGCCGGGATCGTGGCCCTGCTGGCGATGGATCTGCACCTGATCCGCAAGGGCGCCCCGGCCCCGTGGCTGCGGTTGCTGGCCCACGGTTTCACCGTCGGGACGATCTATTTCAACGCCGCCAGCGCCGGGCCGCTGCTGGCCGATCCGACCGGCACCGCGATGCACGCGGCGATCCCGGTGATGTTCGTGGCGGTCGTGGAGGCCGGCCGGCGCCTGGTCATCCGGATCACCCGGATCGAGGCCGGACACCAGCGCGACGGGGTGCCGCTGCACCGCTGGATCCTCGCCCCGTGGCCGTCCTTCAAGATGTACCGGCGGATGCGCCTGAACGGCATCGCCTCCTACGACCGGGCGGTCGAGCTGGAGCGTGAACGCCTGGTCTACCGGGTGATGCTGGAGCGCGACCACGGCAAGAACCCGGAGCACATCCCCTCTGACCTGCTGCTTCCTCTCACCATGGAGCGGTTCGGGCTGAGCGTGGACGAGGCTCTGGCCTTGCCGATGGAGGCTGACGAGCGGGCCCGGCTGCGAGCCGAGCGCGAGGCCGCGTTCGAGGCCGAGGCAGCCGTCCGGGCCGAGGCCCGTGCCGCTGAGGTCCGGATCTCCAGCCTGCGCACGGCCGGCCGGGTGGAGGCCGCCGGGTACGAGGTCGGTGCCGAGACTGCCACCGCCAAGGCCCACGCCCACGCCCGAACCGTCGCTGCCGGCCGCGAGGCCGAGGCCGCCGAGCGGCTCGACCAGGCGGAGGAGGAGCTGAAGGCCGCCGCCGCCGAACAGGACGCCGCCGAGGCCCGCCAGCGTGCCGCTGAGACCGACCGGGCCGCCGCTGAAACGGAGCAGGCCGCCGCTGAAACGCGGCGCCGTGCGGCTGAAACGGAGCACGAGGCCGCTGCTGTCGAGCGGGCCCGCGCCGAGGACGAGCAGGCCGCCCAGGCCGCGCGTCTGAGTGCGGCCGAAGCGGCCAAGGCCGCGGCTGAAGCGCAGGAGGCTGCCGCTGAAGCGGGCCGCCGCGCGGCTGAAGCCGAGCGCGACACCGCCGCCGCCAAGCGCGCCCAGGCCGACACCGAAGAGGCCGCCGAGGCCGCCCGGCTGCGTGCCGCTGAAGCCCGCGCCCGTGCGGCTGAAGCGGAGCTGCGCGCGGTTGAAGCGGAGGACGAGGCCGGTCTGACCCCCGCCGCCCGCGCCACCCGCAAGGTGGCCCGGATGATCCTCGCCGCCGACGCCAACGGCGACCCGGAGGCCGTGAGCCTCAAGGCCATCTCGGAGGCCCTCGGCGTGTCCATCGCCACCGCCTCCGGGCGCCGCACCGAGGCCGCCGAACTGATCGCCACCGGCTACAACCCCGGAAGGACGCTCTCGTGACCGCCACCACCGAGGCCCCCGACACCGCCGCCGAGCAGATCGAAGCGGCCGGCACCCTGATGTCCCTGCTCACCGCCCACGCCCACCTGCGCGCCCCGGCCGTGCAGGTGGAACTCCAGATCGTGCCCGGCACCTGCGACTTCGCGTGGGGGCTGAGCATCTCCCTGCACGACGGCCTCGACCACTTCGAGCAGTGGCGGGCCGCCCTCGGCCTCGACCCCGCCGCCGTCGACCTCAAGCAGCGCGGCCAGACGCACTGGCTGACCGTCACCGGCATGCACGCCAGCACCCTGGTCACCCTGTCCGGCTTCTTCACGCTCGACCCGGGCGACGACCAGTGAGCCGCCCGCGCCACTGGGACCCCGACGGCTCCCGCCACGGTGGCACGCCCACCTACCCGTGGCGGATGGCGCCGCGTGGCCTCTTCACCCGCCGTCAGCTCCGCGCCCGCGGTCTTCGCCCCGGTGGGCAGGACGTTGCCGCGCAGGTCATGTGGCGCTCCCGCTTCGGCGGGACCTGCCCGGCCTACCTCTACCGGCTCGACCGGGCCAAGCCCGTGCAGCCGATGACCCCCGCGAAGGCCGCCGCCCTCGCCAAGGCCAACCGGGCGCGCCGCACCTGCCCCGACTGCGGGCAGGACGTCGGCTACGTGCTCCCCGCGCACCTCGGCACCTGCCTGACCTGCGCCGATGGCTCCGCCCTCGCGGCCTGAGCCCACCCCCTGACCTGCTCCACCGCCACCTGAGCAAGGAGAGCCCTGTCATGTCCGTGACCGAAATCCGCGTGATCTCGTTCGGCTTCCTGCACGACGCCCCGCCGCCCGCGCACCTGACGCTGGACCTGCGCCTCCACTTCAAGGACCCGCACGTCAACCCCGCCCTGCGTTACCTGAGCGCCGAGGACCTGCCGGTCCGCGCCGCCGTCCTCGCCACCCCCGGCATCCAGGAACTCATCGCCGCCGCCGCGGCCGTGGTCGACGCCTACGACGCCGGCCCCGAGGACGCGCCGCTCACGATCGCGGTCGGGTGCGCCGGCGGTAGGCACCGCGCGGCCACGGTGGCCCGCGTCCTCGCCAAGCGCCTCGGCAAGACCGGCGTGCCGGTCCACCTCACCCACCGCGACCTGCCCAAGCCGGTCGTCGAGCGCACCGCCACCGGCGGCGCCGTCACCCCCGCCCACGCCTGATGACTGGAGACATCGCCATGTCCGACACCACCTCGGGCCCGGCCGCCGGGCCGACCCACGCCTGGGTGATCACCCTTCAGAAGCCGCTCGCCCACGGCCTGGCGACGGTCACCGTGGACGGCACCTACAGCGCCCAGCCCGGCGACACCCGCCCCATCGCGTACCGGAAGGTGCGGACGTGGGTCGACGAGCAGGACCCCGACATGGCCGGCGCCAACGTCCTGTTCTTCTCGCTGGAGCCGTACCGGCTCTGATCAGCCCTAACGGCCCGGAACCGCCGGTAGCTCGCCAGCATGGCGGCGGTTCCGGGCCTTCCGCCCTCCGCAGAGAACCGGAGCGCTCATCATGACCGAACCCGCTGCCTCGACGCTGGTCGAGGTCGTCCCCGCCCCCGCGAATCAGCCACCCCCCACCCCCGCAGCCGACGGCTCCAAGTCCGCGCCCGCGCCGCCGCCGGGCGCGGTGCCCGGGGTGCCGTTGGCGGTGGCCGTCGTCAACGCCCTCGGTGGCCTCGGCGCCGGCGCCCTCTCGCTCGGCGGCCCCGCCCCGCTCGTCGCCGCCGGTGCGGCCGGTGGTGTCGCCGTGGTCGGCGGCCTCGTCCGCCGGGCCCGCAACCACCGCCGCACCACCACCCCCCGCCTCGCGGCCCGCCAGTCCGCCGCGACCCGGTCGGCCGCGGGTGGCCTCGCCCCGGCCCCGCACCGCGGGGCCACCTGGCACGCGGGCGCCACCACGTACCCGCCCGCGCAGCACCGGCACCCCGCCGGCCACCGCAGCGCGGGCGCCCACCCGCCGGCCCCGGCGCCCGGTTACCGCCCCGGGCCCGCCGTCCATGCCCCGCGCACCGCAGACCCGAAGGGACCGAGCGCCATGGCGCGAACGGCCGGAACCATCCCCCGCACCACCCGCGGCGGCGGGCCTGCCGCGTCCTGGGCCGCCGACACGGTCCCGGGCCAGAGCAGGGCCGAACGCCCGGCCGGCCGGGGCGGCAGCGGGGGCGGGTTGCGGCACCGGTCCACCGCCGCCGCGCACACCCTGGCCAGGGCCGCCTCCCGCCTGCCCGGCGGCGACGCCTGGACGGGCGGGGTGCGGGACGAGCGGCGGGCCGCGCGGGATCAGCAGCGGCTCGCCCGGGTCGCCGAGCGCACCGCCCGCCGGGTCGCCAAGGGCCAGGCCAAGGCCGAACGGGCCGCCGGGATCGACCCCGCCACCGGCGCCGGCGCCCGCGCTGCCGGGTCCGCCGCCCGGACCGGGTCCGGGCCGTCGCCGGTCCAGGCGAAGGCCCTGCGCCGCTCCGCGATGCGCCACCGCGCCCGGATGGCCGGCGCCGGGGTGGCCACCGGTCTGGTCGGCCTCGCCTCCGTCCTCGCCTTCAACTGGCGCCACCCGGGCCGGGTCACCGGCCACATGCTGCGCGTCTGGCAGCGGCTCGCCGCCCGCGCCCGCGCCGTCCGCGACGCCCGGAACGCCGCGATCCTCGGCAACCAGGCCGCCGCCAGCGCCTACGGGACCGCGGCCGGGGCGGCGGGTGTGCCGGTCCCGGCCGAGACCGTCAACATCCCCGGCCGTCCCACCCCGACCCCGGCCGCCACCGGCGGTCCCGACACGGCCGGCCCCTACGAAGTCTTCGGCCGCCCCGGCCGCCCCGACCGCACCCGCACCGTCGAACCGATCACCCTCGGCAAGCCCACCACCAAGGAGAACGCCACCGTGACGACGCCCCTGGACGGCACCGCCTCCACGTTCAACCTCACCTCCGCCGCGGACGTCCTGCTCCAGGCCGCGACGACCTTCGACCCCGAGACGATGATCGAGTTCGGGGCGTTCGCCGACGACCTGCCCATCGCCTACGCCACCATCCAGGAAGTCCTCCGGGTCCTGGCGGAGCTGGCCGCCGAGCGCCTGCCGCTCGACCCCGCGGTCGTCGAGGAGATCAGCCAGGGCTACCAGGCCATGGGCCGCGTCGTGCACGCCCTGGAGGAGGTCGCCCCGACCTTCCGACAGGCCCACGCCGAGGACCTGGAGCGCCACGAGAACCCGCGCAACGGCCTGGAGGCCGAGCGGAAGTGGAACGTCTGACCCACCCCGCACCCCACCCCAGCACCCACACCCCTGCCGGGCCGTCCACAGGCTGTGGACGGCCCGGCCCGCATCCGGCTGGAGACGCCACCGCCATGAGCAAGACCACCAAGAACACCGCGCCGATGGTCGACTGGAGCGCCGGTCACGGCCTGCTGTCCGGCACCGTGAACGGCACCCTCGGCGCCCTCTCGATCACCGCGCTCGGCCACGCCGCGGACATGCCCGCCACCTGGGCCCTGGCCGCCGGCGCCGCCGGAGCCCTCGGCACCCTCGCCGCCGGTCTGCGCCGTCGGCTGACCGTCGCCACGATCACGTTCCGCGGGACGTGCTGGATGGCCGCCGGCGGCTGGTCGTCCTGGGCCCTGGCCCACGGCGGCCCCTGGCAGTGGGCCGAGGTCGGCACCCTCGCCGTCGCCGGGATCGCCGCCGGCACCCTCGGCGCCGGGTTCGCCGCCCACGAGGAGGTCGAGCAGGCCAAGCGCGCCCACCTGCTGCTGATCGGCGCCCGCCGGCAGATCGCCGCCGACTGGACCGACCGCATCCGCCGCGTCTGCAACGTCGAGGTCACCGTTCTTGGCGTCGAGCACTGGCCCTCCGGCGCCGGCTACACCCTGGAGATCGAACTCCCCGAGGGCGGCACCACCCGACGCGCCATCACCGACCGCACCGAGGCTCTGGGTTCGGATCTCGATCTGCCCGACGGCTGCGGCCTCCAGGTCATGCCCGGCATCTCCCGCAGGCGCGTGCTCATCCAGGTCACCACCAAGGTCATCACGACCACGCTCGACTTCCCCCTGGAGGAGATGAACGAGGTCACCACCGTCAACAACCCGATCCCGATCGCGTTGCTGTCCGACGGGGCGCGGGCGGAGATGGACCTGCGCCAGGCGTCCACGATCGTCACCGGTCCCACCGGCAGTGGCAAGACCAACTGGCTGCACACCCTCATCGCGCTCCTGAACCAGACGAACGACACGCTGGTGTGGGTGATCGACCTCAACGCCGGGTCGATCGGCCTGCCCTGGCTCAACGCCTGGCGCGACGCCCAGCTCGGCCGCACCGGCTCGCGTTGGGCGGAGGCGAAGATCCCCACGCCGGGCGTCGACTGGGTCGCCTCCACCCCGGAGGAGGCCAAGCGCATGCTCGCCGCGGCGGTGCGGATCGCCAAGCGCCGCAAGGCCGCCTACCAGGACGCGATGCGCGACGCCAACGACGACAAGCTGCCCGTCGGCCCGACCGTCCCCGAGATCGTCATCATCATGGACGAGGGCGCCGAAGTCGCCGCCACCCGCGAGGCCCGCGCCGTCCTCGCCGGAGTCTCCGAGGTCATCCGCATCGCCCGCGCCATGGCCATCCGCGCCGTCGTCTCCGTCCTGCGCGTCACCCAGGACGTCATGCCCGACCCCCTCGTCCGCAAGATGGCGAGCAACCGGCTCGCCACCGGCGCGTTCGAGGACAGCGAGCTCGGCCACCTCTTCGGCTGGCGCGCGCTCCGGGCCGAAGACAGCTTCTCGGGGCCCGGGTCGGTGCTGGTCGGCACCGAGGGCAAGCAGCCCGCCAAGGCCCGCCAATGGCGCATCACCCCCGAACAGATCGAGGAAGTCAGCGCGCTCACCGCCCACCGCCGCCCCGCCCTCGACGCCCCCTCGCTCGAAGCGGCCGGCACCGACTACACCGACCGCTGGCTCCTGGAACGCTGCGGCCACCTCTGGGAGAACACCGAGCCCGTCACCGCCGTCGCGGCGCCGAGCACTTCGGCGGGTCCGGCATCGGACGGCCTGATGGGCTCCATGCGCCGCGGCAAGAACCCGGTCCCGGACTGGAAGGCGACCGCCGGATGGGACACCCCTGCCGACCCGGACGACCTGGAGTCGATCTGGCGCCTGCCCTCCGCCGCCGAGCCCGGCACCACCCCGCCCGGCACCGACTGGGCCGACCCATCCACCTGGGCCACCGGCCGCGAGGACACCACCCCCGAGACCCCCGGCGCGAAGGACGCCGCGCTCGCGCTCCTGATCAAGGCCGGGTCCGAGGGCACCGGCGCCAGCGCCATGGAGAAGATCCTCAAGCCCGAGTTCGGCACCACCCGCCAGACCATCAACGGCTGGCTCAAGGAGTGGGCCGAGAGCGGCGAAGCCGTCCGCGTCGGCGAGGGAAACAAGACCCGTTACGTCCACCGGCGGCATGCCCAGAACCCCCCGTCCGGGGACTGAACCGGCCTGCTGTCGCCCGAGCTGTCGCCTCGCCGCGTAAGGAGGGGGTCCGGGCTTCCAGAGCCCTGAAACCCCCCTCTGACCTGCAAGGCGACAGTCGTCACGACAGTCGCGCGACAGCTCACACGACAGCACGGACGACAGCACCAGGCGACAGCACCGAGGCCCGCCCGGCACCCGCCCGGGCGGGCCTTCCCACACCCGATTCCCGACCACTGGAAGAGGCACCGCCGTGATCGTCTCGCTCAGCATCACCGCCCTGTTCGCGATCCTCTCCGCCGTCCTCATCCGCGGCCGGCGCGTCTCCCTGCCCACCGCCGTCGTGCTCTGGCTGTCCGGCTTCACCCTCGCCTCCACCGGCATGGCCGACCCCGTGAACAACTTCCTCTCCGCCGTCACCCGGATCGTCTCCGGCCACTGACCCCCGCCCCGCTCAACGTCCCGACGGGAGAAGCACCGTGGACCACACCCCGTACCCGCAGCCCGCCCTGGTGCTCTACACCGCCGAGGGCCAGCCCTACTACGCGGCCGCCCCGCTCACCGCACCGCCCGCCATCTACCAGCCCGCCGCCCCGCAGCCGGTCCTCTACGCCCACCCGCCGATCCCGCACCAGCCCACCGTCGTCATACCGGCCCCCGCCCCAGCCGCGCCGCCCGCTCCGGCGCGCGACCCGTGGCCCGCCCGTCTCGCCGCCGGAGGCATCGGGCTCGGCGCCGCCGGCCTCGGCATCGGCTACGCCGCCCAGGCCCTCTCGGCCGCCGCCGGAAGCCTCGGCGGACTCGTCGCCATCGGCGCCGGCACCTACTGCGTCGCCAAACTCCGCGGCGCCACCGGCGGCGGGGGCTCCCAGGGCGCCGTGAACGTCAACGTCACCGTCTCCAACCACAACCGCTGAACGGACCCCTCTTGACCAACCCGCTCGACCCCGCCGGCCTGCTCAACGCCTCGAACTACGACCTCGCCCAGGTCTACGCCCGATACGGCCAACTCCCGCCCGCCGACCACGCCCACCTACTCGCCCTGCTCGCCATCGCCGACGCCATCCACGCCCTCACCGACCAGCCCAAGCCCGCCGCGCCCGACGCCTGAAAGGCCACCCATGGACGAGGACTTCGACCAGCACGACTACGTCGACCAGCCCAACCGCGAGGAAGAGAAGGCCGCCGAGATCGCCCTCGACTTCGCCGACGAACAGCGCCGCATCGAAGAGGAGCAGGCGGCCGGTCCGCAGCCGGGTCACACCGAGATGTGCGAGGGCTGCCACGGCAGCGGCGGCGGCTACGAAGACGAGTACTGGGACGACGAGATCCACGACGTCGTCCTCATCGACTACGAGCACTGCCCCGAATGCGGCGGCTGCGGCTACTACGACTGCGACGCCACCTGCGAGTTCGACCGGGACTGATCCGGCCTGTGCCGACCGCCGTGCCATCCGGACCACCGCCGCAGCCCGCGGCGGGGGTCCGGGCGGTGCGGGGGACGGACAGACCGCGCCCACGCAGCACGAAGCCCCACGCCAGCCGCCGTTTCTTGGCAGAGAGTCGGCTGGTGCGGGGCCCTGCGTCCCCTTCTCAGAGACGGGAACCAGCATGCCCGAGTTCGACCGCTTCACGCTCGCCGTCGTCGATGACGGCTACGACAGGCGCCACGCCTCCGACGGCCACTCCCGCTTCGGCGCCTACCTCGACCGGCACGCCGGCCTCCCCCAGGACGGCGAACCGCCCTACACCGCGGCCGAGTTCGCCGTCGTCGCGTGGGGCATCGCCACCGTCCCGGTGATGTCGCCCGGCTACGTCCACCTGCGCCCGGACCTGCTCGCCGTCACCGCCCACCTGGCCGAGGACGACCCCACCGGCCTGGTCATGCGCCTCACCGCCCCCGTCCCCCACCACGCCCTCGCCACCCGCCCCCGGCCGGGCCGATGGCTGGACTGGGAACGCGACTGCCACCACCACGGCCCCTGGTCGCCCACCGTCGAGCCGATCCCCGACCACCGGCCCACGCTGGTCCTCTCCGCCTACCTCTGCCTGCCCATCCCCACCGACGTGCTGATCACCCCGACCACCAACCGGACCGGCGCCATGCTGACGCACGAGGCCAAGGCCTCCGTCGCCGTGCTCGCCGAACACGTCAACCGGATCGCCGGCCCGGCCCTCGCCGCCCTGCTCGGAGAAGCGTCGTGACCGGCCCGCGGATCGGGTCCCTGTGCACCGGGTACGGCGGCCTGGACATGGCCGCCCGCGCCGTGCTCGGCGGGGAGCTGGCGTGGGTGGCCGACCCCGACCCGGGTGCGTCGGCGATCCTGGCCCACCACCACCCGCACGTGCCGAACCTCGGCGACATCACCGCCGTCACCTGGGGCGACGTCGAGCCGGTGGACGTGCTGACCGCCGGTTTCCCCTGCCAGTCCGTCAGCCTGGCCGGTCTGCGGGCCGGAATCGCCCCCGGCGCAACCTCCGGCCTGTGGGTCGAGGTCGCCCGCGCCGTCCGTGAACTGCGGCCCTCCCTGGTGGTGATCGAGAATGTCCAAGGCCTCCTCTCGGCGAAAGCCGACCGCGGCGACGCTGCTGGAGTGGGACCCGCAGCGCCGGATCTGGACCCGGCGACCGGACGGCCCCTCGCTCTTCGCGCTCTCGGCGCCGTTCTGGGAGACCTGGCCGGCCTCGGGTTCGATGCGGAATGGACGAGCGTGCGCGCGTCCGACGTCGGCGCCGCCCACCAGCGCAACAGGGTCTTCCTCCTCGCCTGGCCCGGCGAACGTGGAGTTGCTGCCCACCCCGACCGTGTCGGAGTCCACCGGCACCGGACACACCGGCCGGGGCGGGATGAACCTGCGGCACACGATCTCCCTGCTGCCGACCCCGACGGCCGCCGACGGCGACCGCACGAGCGCGACGTTCACCCGGGGCAACCCGACCCTGGCCAGCGCCGTGACACCGACACCCGGGACGGAACGGACTGGGGCTCCTACGGCCCGGCCGTCCACCGGTGGGAAACCGTCCTCGGCCGCCCCGCACCCCGACCAACTGACGATTCCGGGCGCCTGAACCCCGTCATGGTCGAGTGGCTGATGGGCCTGCCCGCTGGCCACGTCACCGATGTCCCCGGGCTGACCCGCACCGCCCAGCTCAAGGCCCTGGGCAACGGTGTCCTGCCCGACCAGGCCTCCGCCGCCCTCCGCCTGCTTCTCGACCGCGCCACGGCCGGCGACGCCGGGTCGGGGGTGGCCGCGTGAACCGGATCCCGCCGCTCGGCGACGCCGAAGGCCTGTGGCAGGCCGTGCTGGCCGCCGCCGGAGGCCGCTGCCAGTGCCGAGGCACCTGCGGCACCAGCCACGAGAAGGACGGCGACCGGTGCAAGACCGTCCACGGCCGCTACGGCCGCCGCCACGGCGCCGGCCCCGTGCGCCTGCTCGCCGCCCCCGCCGACCCGAACGGTCTGCTCCTCCCCGCCCACCGGGCCGCCGCCCTGACCAAGCGCGAGCTCGCCGCGTGGTGCCCGGAGTGCCACGACGCCACCCGCCGCGCCGCCAGCAAGGCCCGGCACGCCGCCGCCCCGGCCGACGAGCCGGACTCCCTGTTCGACCTCTGACCTCCCATCCACCGGGCGGTCCGCGCCCGACGTCTTCCCGGGCCCGGACCGCCCTGCTCCCGCACGAAAGGAGCCCGCGTTGAGCACCGAGTACGCGCCGAACGTGATCCCGTTCCGGCCCGAGCCCGCCGAGGTCAAGGCCGCCGAGCAGGCCGTCATCGGCTCCGCCCTGCTCGAACCCGCCCAGATCCCGGCGCTGGCCGCCCAGCTCGGCGACCCCGGCGTCTTCCACCACCCCGCGCACGAGACGATCTGGCGCGCCATCACCCGCATGGCCGGCGGCGAACGGCCGGTCGACCCGCTGCTGCTGACCGGCGTCCTGCGCGCCCAGGGCGACCTCGGCCGCGTCGGCGGACCCGGCTACCTCCACGCGTGCATCGAGGCCACCCCCACCGCCGCCAACGGCGACTACTACGCCGAGATCGTGCGCGTCGCCGCCGAGCGCCGCCGCATCGGCACCACCACCAGCCGCCTCGCCCACATGGCCGGCGACGAGCAGACCGACCTGGAGGCCGTCCGCATCGCCGCCCTGTCCGTCCTCGCGGACCTCGCCGCGGGCGACACCTGGCTCGACCCCGTCCCCCTCGGCTCCCACGCCGCTCTGCCCGTCTTCCCCGTGAAGGCCCTGCCCGGGTGGGTCGGCGCCTACGTGGAGGCCGTCGCCGAGTTCACCCAGACCCCGCCCGACGCGTCCGCCACCATGGCCCTGGCCGCGCTGTCGACCGCCGCCGGCGGCCGGGTGAACGTGGAGATCCGCCCCGGCTGGCGCGAGCAGTCGAACCTCTACCTCACGTGCGCGATGCCCCCGGCCAGCCGCAAGTCCGACGTCTTCGCGTTCACCATGGGCCCCGTCTACAAGGTCGAGGCCGAGCTCCAGTCCGAGGCCAGGGCGGCGATCATCGAGGCCGAGACCGCCCGCGACGCCGCGCTCGCCGAGGTCGAGGCCCTGATGGCCAAGGCCCGCAAGAACCCCGACACCGACCGCGCCCAGCTCGTCGCCGAGATCGCCGCCGCCAAGATGCTCGCCGAGCAGATCACCGTGCCGCCGAGTCCGCGCCTGACCCTGTCCGGGGACATCACCCCGGAGACCGTCACCAGCCAACTCGCCGTGCACCGGTGCCTGGCCGCGCTCTCTCCGGAGGGCGACCTGTTCGACAGCATGCTCGGCCGGTACAGCAGCAAGCCGAACCTGGGCGTGTTCCTCCAGGCCCACAAGGGCGAGCGCCTCCAGGCCGACCGCATCACCCGCGAGCAGCCCACCGTCGACAAGCCCGCCCTCACCATCGGCGCCACCCCGCAGCCCGCCGTCCTCCAGGAACTCGGCGCCGCCCCCGGCGCCCGCGACCGCGGCCTGCTCGCCCGCTTCCTCTACTCCCTGCCGCCCTCCAACCTCGGCTACCGCAAGATCCGCACCACCCCCATCCCCGACAAGGTCGCGAACGCCTACCACCGCAACCTGGCCCGCCTGCTCCGCGCCATGACCGACCTCGCCGAGCCCGTGGTCGTCGTCATGGACCAGGCCGCCGACCTCGCCGTCGAGAAGCTTCAGGAACGCGTCGAGGTGCAGCTCCGCCCCGACCAGCCGCTCGCCCACATCAAGGACTGGGCCGGCAAGCTCGTCGGCCACATCGCCCGCATCGCCGTCCTGCTCCACCTCGCCGACCACATCGCCTCCGACCAGGACCCCGGCACCTGGCGGGGCGAACTCGACGCCGCCACCGTCGACCGGGCCGCCGAGATCGCCGACTACTACACCGCCCACACCCTCGCCGTCTTCGACCTCATCGCCGCCGACCCCGCCACCGAGGACGCCCACGTTCTCCTCCAGTGGCTCCAGCGGCCGAAGAAGGACGGCACCCACCGCACCCACATCAAGGCCCACGACGCCGTCGCCAGCAGCCGCCGCTTCAAGAAGGTCGCCGACGTCGAACCCGCCCTGACCCTGCTCGAACAGCACGGCTACCTCCGCAGCGACCAGCCGCCCGCGGACGGCCGCCGAGGGCGCCAACCGGCCGCTACGTTCCGTGTCCACCCCGCACTCGCCGCCCCCGTGGACGGAGCGGAAACCCCGTAACCGTCAGGGATGTCAGGGAAAATCCCTGACCAGCCAAAACACGCCCTGACCGCCCGTCAGGGAACGTCAGGGATGTCAGGGAAAAGCCGATTTTCCCTGACATCCCTGACAATCCCTGACGCCCTGCCAGGAGCCAAAACCGCAGGTCAGCGATTTTCCCTGACATCCCTGACACTTTCCGGCCCCAATCCCCGTCCGCACACAGGGTCCGTTGCCGTGAGTAGTCACCAATTGGTGCACCCAACCACCCGCCGCGCTCCGGAAAGGACGCCCGTGGCCACCGCCATCCCCGAAGCCCTGACCGTGCCCGAGGTCATGGCCGCACTCCGGATGAGCCGCAGCAAGGTCTACGACCTCATCCGCGCCAAGACGCTCATCAGCTTCACCGAAGGCCGCTGCCGGCGGATCGCCGTCGACAGCCTCGCCGACTACATCCGCACCAAGACCGAGGAGAACCTTCCCTGATGGCCCGAAAGAACCCGAACGGCGCCGGCAGCATCTGGCAGCGCAAAGACGGCCGATACGAGGGGCGCGTGTACGTCCCGCAGCCCGACGGCACCCGCAAGCGCAAGACCGTCTACGGCGACACCTGGGAGGAGTGCGACGCCAAGCGCCAGGAGCTGGTGAAGCGCGCCCGGGACGGCGTCCCGACCCCGACGCGCTCGCAGAAGCTGTCCGAGTGGCTCCCCTACTGGCTGGAGGAGTTCATCCGGCCGCAGCGGAAGAAGACGACGTACGCCAAGTACGAGACCCACGTCAGGCGCTACTTGATCCCGCACATCGGGACCAAGCGCCTGGAGTCGCTGAGTGTCCCCGACGTGCGCCGCCTCGTGGGCACCGTGGCGCGGGAGGCATCCGCCGCCACGGCGAAGGAGTCGCACCGCGTGTTGCGCACGGCCCTGACGGCGGCCTGCCGCGAAGAACTGATCAGCCGGAACGTGGCCACCCTGGTACCGGCCCCGCGTGTGGAGGTGCGTGAGATGAAGACGTGGACGCTGGACGAGACGATCACCTTTCTGGAGGCCGCGCGCCCGGACCCGCTGTACACGGCGTTCGTCCTGGCCATCACGCTGGGCCTCCGGCGCGGCGAGATCCTGGGCCTGCGCTGGAGCGACATCGACCTGGACGGCCGCAAGCTGACCGTTCGCACCCAGCTCCAGCGGGTGCAGAAAGAGCTGTACGCCGACAGCACGAAGAACCGCCGGACGCGGGCGATCCCGCTGCCGGCGATGTGCATCGCTCCGCTGCGGTGGCGACGGTTCCAGCAGACGAAGCAGCGGGAGGACGCCGGCCAGGAGTGGCAGGACACCGGGTACGTGTTCACCACACGGACCGGCCGGCCGATCGAGCCCCGGAACCTCAGCCGGTCCTTCGAGCGGATCGGCGCTGACGCCGGTCTGCCGCGCATCCGGCTGCACGACACGCGGCACGGCTGCGCGACCATCCTGTTCGCCGCCGGCGTCGCCCCGCGGGTGGTGATGGAGATCCTCGGGCACTCGCAGATCGCCGTCACCATGAACGTCTACACGCACGTCTCGGAGGAGACGAGGCGCGAGGCGCTCGGGCACATGGACCGCTTGCTCAAGAGGCGCCGCAAGACCGGCTGACATCAGCGGTTGCCGTCAATCAGTGCAGTCAAAAGGCCCGCAGCATGATCGCTGCGGGCCTTTTGCGCTGGTGGGCGCGGACGGTTTCGAACCGCCGACATCTGCTTTGTAAGAGCAGCGCTCTACCGCTGAGCTACGCGCCCCCCGTCGTGGGCTGGTGGGCGCACGACGAGTGCCTAGGGTACCTGGTTCCGGGGGGTGGTGTGGTGCGGGGTGGTCGGGGGGTGGGACGGGTGGTGGGGGGTGCCGGTGGGGTGGGGCGATCGGGAAGAATGGGGGTGGATCAGAGGGTCGGAGCAGGGAGCGCGCAGTGACGGTGGCCGGCGGGAGCGGGCGGGGGTGGCGTCGGGCGGGAAGTGCGCTGGCCGACGCGCTGGTGTTGCCGGTGGTGCTGGCGGGTGCGCTGGGTGCGGTGGGGTTGGCCTCGGCCGGGAGCGGTGGCTGGTGGGGCCGGCGCGGTGGGGACGGTGTGCGGGCGGAGGCCAAGGCGGCCCGGGACGCCGCGCAGGAGGCGTTCTACGAGCTGGACTCGACGCAGCGCGAGGTGCAGCTGGCGGTGGAGACGGTCCGGGCGGGTGAGGACGAGGCGGCGACCCGGCGGGCGCTGGCCGACCTGGAGGCGATCTCCGGCCGGGTGGACCAGGTCACCGTGAACTACCTGGGCGCCCTGGACGCGTACAACCTGGACGACGAGGCGCTGGACGCCGGTACCGCGGCGCGGGCCCGGCGGCAGCTGGAGGACGTGAAGGGGCAGCTCGGGTCCGCCCGGGCGGAGCTGAACGACTTCCTGCAGCGGCTGCAGCCGGCCGTCGATCGGGCCGAGCAGCAGTTGATGCGGGTCGCCCCGGCGGTCGAGCAGGCGAAGCGGTCCCTGCTGGAGGCGAGCAACGCGCTGGACGCGGCGCGCGGGGCCGGCCTGCGGGCGGACGACCTGGCGGCCCGGCTGGCCGAACTGGCCCCGGAGTTGGGGCGGCTGAACGAGGGCCCGGCCCGGCACGGGGTAGCGGAGACGCTGCGTCGCGCGGACGGGGTGAAGCAGCGCGCGGAGGCGATCGCGGCGGATGCCGGGCAGTTGCCGGAGCGGGCCAGGGAGATCGACCGGCGGGTGGCCAGCCTGCGGACCCGGATCCAGGCGCTGGAGACGAAGGCGGAGACGGTCCAGCCGGCGCTGAGCGAGTTGCGCCGTCGGTTCAGCACGGCCTGCTGGCAGGACCTGCAGCGGGTGCCGGACCAGGTCGCGGAGACCGGCCGGGCTGCGGAGCGCAAGCTGGCGGAGGCCTCGCGGGCGCGGGACGAGCAGCGCTGGGCGGACGCGACGGGCGCGATCGGTACGGTGCGCGCGCTGCTGGACACGGCGGACGGTTCGGTGGTCGCGGTGAACGACCGGCTGCGCCAGTTGAACGAGGTGCAGCACGATCCGAGCCGCGAGGTCGAGCGGGCCCGCTTCGCGCTGCGTGACGCGCAACGGCTGGCGATGGCGGGCCGCAGCGCGCCGGACCCGCGGCATGCGGCGCCGCTGGACGAGGCGGTGGCGCGGCTGGACCGGGCGGTGGCCGTGCTGGAGGCGGCCGGCCGGCATCCCGACTACTGGCACTTCCTGACGGAGCTGGCGGGCGTGCGGGAGACGGCGGCCCGGGTGATCGACCTGATCCGCGGCGATCTCGGCGGTCACCGGTAGGACAAGGCGGTACGGCAAGGTGGTACGGCAAGGCAGCACGACAAGGCAGCACGACAAGGCGGCACGGCAGGACGGCACGGCGAGGCTGCAGGGGCCGAACCCGGAGCGGGAACCCGGGCGGAAGGGGAGCGGCCGGGCCGCTCCCGCGCAGGGCTCGGACAACGGGCCCGCCCCTGGGTACCCTGCGGGTATGCCACGCTACGACTTCCGCTGCCGCTCCTGCGGCGCCACCTTCGAGCTCCGTCGCCCGATGGCGCAGGCCAACGACCCCGCCGTCTGCCCGCAGGGCCACGAGGACACCGCGAAGCTGCTGTCCACCGTCGCCGTCACGGGTGCCGCTTCCGGCGGGGCCCCGCAGCAGGCCCCTTCCGGTGGTGGCGGGGGCTGCTGCGGCGGGGGGTGCTGCGGCTAGGACCCGAAACCTTCCCGTTCACCACCACCCCCGGCCCCCCGATCTCCCGGCCCCGAGCCCTCAGCCCGCCACCGGGACGCCGCCGCGGACCCGGGTGAGGAAGCGCCGGACGATCTCCTCCCCCGCCGCCACCCCCACCTCGTCGAGGGCGGTGACGCCGGGGGCGGTCCAGCCGGAGTCGGCGAGTTCGCCGTGCCCGGGCCGCCAGGCTGCGTCGGCGGCGAGCAGCAGGTCCGCGTCGAGCAGTGAGTCGCCGGCGGCGAGGACGGTGGTCGCACCGGTGCGCCGGACGGCTTCGGCGAGGGCGGCGCTCTTGGTGAGCGGCGCCGGGACGGCGTACACCTTCCGCCCCTGGAGGGAGACCGTCCAGCCGCGTTCGGCGCACCAGCCGGTCAGCTCGTCGACCCAGCCCGCGGGCAGTTCGGCGCGTTCGACGACCAGGTAGGCGAAGAGCCCGTCGGCGGCGCGGCGCTTGTGGGTCCACTCCGGGGCCGCGGTCAGCGCGAGGTGGCGGACGACCTCGTCGAGCGGGGCGGAGCCGGCGGCGAGGCGTCCGGTGATCTCGGCGCGCCAGTCCTGGTCGGGCACGCCGTCGACGAGCAGCTGCCCGCCGTTGCTGCAGATCGCGTAGGCGGGGACCCAACCGGGCGTCGGGCCGGGCAGGTTGATCCGCTCGTACTGGGTGAGGGTGCGGGTGGTGGCGGGGACGAGGCAGGCTTCGCGGGCGAGGTCGACGAGCAGCGCGGCGGCCTGCTCGGTCATGAAGGAGAGCGCCTTGCCGTCGTGCACCTCGACGGAGAGCAGCCGCGGGGCGAGCCGGTCGGGCACGTCCAGGGCGAGGGCCCGGTTGGAGTAGATCAGCGTCCGGTCGAGGTCGCTGGCCACCAGCACCTCGGTCGCGACGTCGGTGTGCATCAGGACTCCTTCGTCAGAACGGCCCTACCGGAGGCTCCGGTCGCGCCTCGACTGTAGCGGGGGTGGATGAGGCCAACGCAGGTGTAGGGCAGGCCGTCGACCTCTTCGACCTCGACTCCGCGCTGGGCGGCGAGCAGCCGGACGTGGTCGAGGTCGGCGCCGGCACCGCGCCGGGCGAGCACGCGCCAGGGGACGCGGCGCAGCAGGACCCGGGTGGTCTCGCCGACGCCGGGCTTCACCAGGTTGACGTTGTCGATGCCGTACTCGCCGCTGATCCGCTCGACGGCGGCCCAGCCGGCCCAGTCGGGTGCACGGTCGGGGTCGACGGCGAGCCGGTCGGCCGCGGCGACGGCTTCGGCGCGGACGGCGGCGAAGTGGTCGGCCACGGTGTCCAGGAAGGCGGCGGAGACGTCGGCGGTGCCGAGTTCGGCGTAGTGCTTGGCGCCGTGGAAGTCGTCCGGTCCGATCAGGCCGGGCCGCAGGACGGTGCGCGAGATCAGCCCGGAGACGGTGGAGTTGAGGCAGGCGGACGGGATCAGGAAGTCGTCCCGGGTGCCGTGGGTGCGCACGCAGCGGCCGGGGTCGGCGAGGACGGCGAGGTCCGGGTCGAAGCCGGTCCCGGCGAGGGCCTCGGCGAGTTCGCGGGTGATCGCGCCCTTGCCGGTCCAGCCGTCGACGAACACCACGTCGCCGGCCGGGTGGTGGGCGTCGAGGTAGCGCAGCGCGACCGGGTCGATGCCGCGGCCGCGGACGATCGAGACGGCGTAGTGCGGGGTGTCGACGCCGTGGGCGAAGGCGAGCCAGCGGCGGATCAGGATGCCGACGGGCGTGCCGGCCCGGGCCAGCGAGGCCAGCACCAGGCCGGGGCCGCGTTCGCGCAGCAGGGTCTCGGCGACGGTGCCGACGGCGAGCGCGATCCGGCGGGCGGAGCTGCGCAGCGCCTGGTGGAACAGCTCCTGGTACTCGGGGCTGGGCTGGTACTCGACCGGCAGCGACTCGGCGTAGTGGGCGCCGCCGTTCTGGACGGCCTCCTCCCGCTCCTCGGTGGGGGCTTCGAGCGGCACGTCGGAGAGGTCCTTGAGCAGCCAGGCGACCTCGTCGGGGCGGTAGGAGGAGAACGCCGGCCCGCGGAGCGGCGTCGGCAGCACCACGGGCGACGCCGGGACCGGCGGGGCAGCCAGGCTGGACGGGGCAGCCGGGCCGAACGCCGCAGTCGGCGCGGACGGGGCAGCCGGGCCGGACGCCGCAGTCGGCGCGGACGGGACAGCCGGGCCGGACGCCGCAGCCAGCACGGGCGCCGGCCCCGCCCCGGACGGCCGGTGGGAGGGCAGCACCGCGAGCACCACCCGGTCGGTGACCTGCCGCAGCTGCCCGATCAGGGCGTGCTCGCCCTCGTGCAGCGCGGGCGTGTCGGCGACGTCGTCGACGACCAGCACGACGGCGTCGAAGCGGCGGGCCGGGTCGGCGCCGGGGGCGACGTTGTAGGCGTAGCGCTCCTGCGAGGCCCCGTCCTGCGGGTCGTCGTGGGCGGGGAAGGCGAGCCGGGTGCGGATGGCGTAGCCGGGGTCGTCGACCGCGAGGACCGGTGAGCGGGTGGTGGTGGAGTAGCGGACGCGGTCGCCGCCGAGCCGGTCGGCGAGGGCGTCGGCGAGGCGCAGCGGCGCGTACATCAGCTCCTCGAAGCCGAGGACGAGGACGCGCTCCGCCGTCGTGGGCAGTGCCGCGGCCAGCTGCTCGGCCAACCGGGGCAGGGCGGCGTCGAGCCGGGCGCGGTGCCGGGCGGTGAAGCCGTGCCGGCCGCCGTCCGGGAGTCCGGCGGGCCAGTCCAGGGCGGCCCGGACCAGCGGGGCCGGCCGGGGTGCCGGCGGGGCGGCCGGGGCCGGGCCGACCTCGGCGATCAGCCGCTCGGCGCGGTCCAGGATGTCGACGGGGAGCCGGACGGCGCCGCTGGCGGTGGCCACCAGGTCGAGCCGTGCGCCGAGTTCGGCGGCGGTGCCGTCGAGCCGGTGCCGGTCCTCGGCCGAGCGGAGGTCGACCAGGGCGACGACGACGTAGTGGTCGCGCGGGTGGCGGGCGTGCAGGGCGCGGATCGTGTTGAGGACGGTCTGCCCGGTGGAGAACTCGTCGTCGACCAGCACCAGCGGGCCGTCTCCCGCGAGCAGGCCGGGGTCGTCGGGGAGGAGCAGGTGCGAGGTGGCGTGCGAGTGCTCCTCCTCGAAGCCGCCGAGCGGCGCCGTGCCGGGTACCGGGCGGCGGGTGGAGTGCAGGTAGGGGGCGTCGAGGCCGTCGGCGACGCTGTGGCCGAGGCCGGTGGCGGTCTCCGCGTAGCCGAGGACGACGGCTCGGGCGGCCGCCTCGGCGCCGAGCAGTTCGCGGACCCGGGCACCGAGTTCGAGTCCGGAGCGGTGGACGACCGAGGGCCGCTGCGGGACGTGCTTGCCGAGCACGGTGGAGACCAGCAGGTGGGCGCGCTTGCGGTTCTCGCGCAGGGCGAGGCCCACGAGTTCGGGGAGGCGGTCGGATCCGGTCAGGCCGATGCCGGCCCGGTCGGCGACCCACTGACCGGTCCACGTCTGCTGTGCTGTCACTGCTGGTCCTGCCTTCGGTGGTGCGGTTGCGGATCTGTGGGTCGTACGGACCTGGTGGGCCACTCGGACCTGCCGGGCCTTGCGGACCTGGTAGGTCCTACGGATCGAACAGCTCAGCTCATCCGGATCAATCAGGGCGTCCGGGTCAATCGGGCTGTCCGGCCCAATCAGGCCGTCCGGACCAATCGGGCCGTCCGGAGCGAACGGGTCATTCGGATCAGCGGTCGAGCGCCCCGCGGCCCTCGCCCCGCGGGCGGACGCCCACGGCCGCGGGGCGCCGCCCGCCTCAGCCCCCGCACAGGCAGGCCGACAGCAGTTCCGCGAAGCTCACGTCCTCCCGGGCCACTCCGAACACCTCCGCCCGCAGCAGTACCCGTTCCGCCCAGGCGCGGTGCGGCCGGGCCTCGTTCATCTTGTTGGTGTACGCCGAGCGCAGTACGCCGCCGCCGTCCTGCTCCTGCCGGAGGATGTCCCGGGCGTCGCAGTACTCCTCGTGCGTGACCACGGAGAGTGCGTGCACCGCGGGGACGTGGCTGGGGTGGATGCAGGTCTTGCCGAGCAGGCCGTTGGCCCGATCGAGTTCGACCTCCCTGATCAGCCCGTCCAGGTCGTGCTCGATGATCCGCCGCCGGACCTCCTCGCCGGAGGCGTGGTCGGTGCCGGAGGCCTCGGCGAAGGGCGTGCGGCGCAGTTGCGGTTTGAACATCCGCTCCTGGACCGGGAAGTACTCCCAGACCGGGCCGGTGACGGTGTACCCCGTGCCGTCGGCCCGGCCGAGCACGTTGACGACGTCGCCGATCACGGCGGCGACCAGCGCGACGTCGTACGCGGTGAGGTCGGGCGAGCGGCGCAGGCCGTAGGCGGAGCAGAGGTCGGTCACGCCCAGGCGGACGGCGAGCACCCGCTCCCGGTGGGCGGCGAGCAGCTCCGCGATGCCGAACAGCTGCCCGCGGCGGGTCTCCAGGTGGGCGAGTTCGGGCGATTCGAGCACGGGCATGGCGAACAGCCTGCGCCCGGTGGCGGCCTCGGCCTCGGCCAGGGCGGTCAGGTAGGCGCCGCCGCTCTCGGTGGTGAACTTCGGCAGGACGAAGCCGCTGAGCAGGTCGACGGCCGGCCCGAGCCGTCGGGCGAGGTCCGGGATCTGGGAGGCGGCTCGAACTCTGATGAAGAGCAGGGGGTGACCCTGTGTGCAGTCGGTGAAGTCCGTGACCAGATCGTTCAACTGCTCGACGAGGTTGCGCTCCCCGGCGTCCACCTCGTGGTCGGCGATGGCGTCCTCCAGGCAGAGCACCATCGAGACCACCCCCCGAGCAGCCTGTTTGCGGACGTCCGCGGCCAGGGCGGGCCGGGTGGCGGGGCAGTAGAGGGTGCCGCCGAGGGCGGTCGCGAGGACCGCGGGCTCGCTCCGGGCGGTGAACGGCCTGGGTTCCTCCAGGAAGAGCCGGCCGCGTACGTCGTCGGCGAGGTGGCCGAAATGGCGCAAGGTGCTCTCCTCAGGATGGACGGGCTCCGGCCCGTTGCCGGGGCGTGCGGCGGCGCGGCGCGGCACCGGGTTCGGGCCGGACGGCACGGGGGTCGACCGGCTCGCCGGGCGCCGTGGTTCCCGGGTGCGCGCCGGCGGATCCCCCTCCGCCGGACCCCCGGGGGCCCTTCGACCGCCCATCGTACGGACGGGATCCGGCCGTCCGCGGTTCCGGGTCACTGAACTCTCGGAACATCTCCGTCCACTTCACCGATCGCGGGTGAAGTCCCGGCAAACCCCCGGCAAGCGCAAGTCTTGGCAAAGTCCGACGCGAGCCCGGCAACCCCGGTCACGTTGTCCGAAGGGGTGGCGAACGGGCAGGATGGTCCGCTATGACGCACGTGATGGCCAAGGGCGCCAACATCGCACTGCCGGCGGCGGCGGTCCGCGCCGTGCTGCGCTGGAGCGCCACGCCCGGTGCGCCGGACGTGGACGCGTCCGCGCTGCTGCTCGGAGCCAACGGCAAGGTCCGTTCGGATGCCGACTTCGTCTTCTACAACCAGCCCCGGCACCCGTCCGGCCTGGTCCGCCACCTGCCCAAGCAGCAGACCTCCGGCGGCGCCGAGATCATCGACACGGTCGAGGTCGAGCTGGCCAAGCTGCCCGCCGACGTGGACCGGGTGGTGCTGGCGGGCTCCTCCGAGGGCGGCCCGTTCCGGGCGGTGCCGGGGCTGCGCCTGCTGCTCTTCGACGCCGCGAGCGGTGACGGCGGGACGGCGCTCGCCCAGTTCGACATCAGCGACGGGGAGAACGTCACCGCCCTGGTCGCAGGCGAACTGTACCGCCGGGCCGGGGCCTGGAAGTTCCGGGCGATCGGCCAGGGCTACACCTCCGGGCTGATCGGCCTGGCCACCGACTTCGGCATCACGGTGGACGACGAGGCGGAGGGCGCCGACTCCGGGGCGCCCGCGGGGGCCCCCACGGCCGCGCCCGCCTCGACCGCCACGCCCACCGCCGCCCTCGACCCGCGCAGCACGCCGCTGCCCGACCCGCGTCCGGCCGCCCGGCCCGAGCCCGGCACCTTCACCCTGGCCCCGGCCGTCCCGCAGCCCTCGACCCCGCCCCAGGGCCAGGGTCAGGCCCAGGGCCGTCCGCAGACCACCGCCGCCGCGGGCCAGGCGCCGACCCCGCCGCCGCCCACCGCCCCGCCGACCGTGACTCCGCCGCCGACCGCGCCACCGGCCATGCCGACGGCACCGCCGACGCCTCCGCCCGTGCCTCCGGGCCACCAGCCCGGCACCGGCTACGGCTACCCCCAGCCGCCGCAGGCCCCGTCCGGCGCCGGCTACGGCTATCCGCAGCAGCACTCCGCCCCGCCCCCGCAGGGCACCGGCTACGGGTATCCGCAGCCCACCCCCCAGCAGTACCCGCCGCAGGCCGGCACGGGCTACGGATACCCGCAGCAGCAGCCCGCCCCGCCGCAGCAGGGCACGGGGTACGGGTACCCGCACCAGCAACAGCACGCCCAGCCCCCGGCTCAGCCGCCGGCTCAGCCGCCGGCCCAGGCCCAGGCCCAGGGCCAGGGCCAGGGCCAGGGCCAGCCCGCCGGAGGCGAGGACTTCGCCCTGCCGCCACAGGGCCCGCAGTTCCAGCCGCGCTGACCGGACCGCCTCACTCACCACACGGCCGCACGGACCACACGGCCGCACGGGGCTCGTCCGGCGGGATCCGCCGGCCGGCCCCGGCCCCCGGTCCGCCCCCCGGTCCGGGCTCGGCAGCGGGGCGCCGCCGGGCCGCCCCGGCCCGCCGAACTACTCCGCGCCGCCCGACTCGCCCTTGTAGCCGCGCTGCCACTGCATCCCGAACCCGTACAGCCGGTCGATGTCCGCCTGGAAGCCGTTGACGTACCGCACCTCCCGGCGCACCGTCAGCTGGTTGTCCCCGGCGTTCTCGATCAGCACCACCGCGCAGGAGCGCGCCGCCCGGGCCCGCTCGTCCAGCTTGATCTCGATCCGCGGCCCGGTCTGCGGCACGATCGTCACCACCGCGTGCGACTGCTCGAAGGCCGGCGTCCCGTCGTAGATGTAGACGAAGATCAGCAGCCGCTTGAACTTGTCCTTCTTCTCCAGGTTGACGTACATCGTCTCGCCGGAGGGCGCCCCGTACTGGTCGTCGCCGCTGAGCTTGATGTACGGCGGCTGCCGGAGGTCGCCGAAGTAGCCGCCGAGCGGCTGCACCACCCCGCTGCTGCCGTCGGACAGTTCGTACATGCAGGCCAGATCGAGGTCGACGTTGACCTGCTCGTTCTGGGCGGTGTCCGGCTCCAGCGGGCTGAGGATGCGCGGGCTGAAGAAGCGTTTGATCCGCTCGCCGCCGCTCGGGCGGACGGCTCCGGAGCGGGTGGTCCAGTGCAGGTTGACGTAGAGGTACCCGGTGGTGGCCGCGGACCCGGTGATCGCGTGCTGCGGGGTCGACTTGGTGAGTATGACCTTGTGTTGACCGCCGGGGTTGTCGAAGGTGTAGTTGCGCTCCCCGCGCAGGTACTCCCAGATCGAGACCATCCCGTCCTCTCCCCCCGCCCCGTCAGGCGTTCTGACGGGGCGCCGTTCCATGATCGGGCATCAGCCCGGCCGCCGGATACCCGAACCGTCCTCTCCCCTACCCCAAAGCGCCGCCCGGCGCTCACCCTCGGGCCGATTGGCCGGGGAAGCCGCCCTCCCGTAACATGCGGCCCCCTCGGACGCGATATCGTCTAGCCGCACAGGTGTCCCGTCCCGTCCTGCGCGGGCGCGGTGGGCACGCCGTGCGGCGACGAACGATCCGTCAGGCGGCCCAGGCACCAAGGGAGCTGGCCGCCTGTGTCGCTCCGTGAACCCGTCCCCTGCGGAAACCCGAGGCCCGACCCGCAATGAACCTGACCTCCATACAGCTGGTCTGGACCGTCGTCGGAGGCGCAGCCCTGCTGTTCGTCGCCGTGCTGGTGGCGACGCTGCGTTTCAAGAACACGAAGAAGGAGGAGGCCGGCGACTCCTGGGAGCGCAGTGAGGAGCGGCGGCGGCGCAAGGAGATGATCTACGGCATCTCCTCCTACACGCTGCTGTTCTGCTGCGCCGGCGTCGCGGCCGCGCTCTCCTTCCACGGCCTGGTCGGATTCGGCAAGGAGAACCTGGGGCTCTCCAACGGCTGGGAGTACCTCGTCCCGTTCGGCCTGGACGGCGCCGCGATGTTCTGCTCGGTGCTCGCGGTGCGCGAGGCCAGCCACGGTGACGCCGCGCTCGGTTCGCGCCTGCTGGTCTGGGTGTTCGCGATCGCCTCGGCCTGGTTCAACTGGGTGCACGCCCCGCGCGGCGTGTCGCACGACGGTGCCCCGCAGTTCTTCTCCGGCATGTCGATCTCGGCGGCCATCCTGTTCGACCGGGCGCTGAAGCAGACCCGCAAGGCCGCGCTGCGCGAGCAGGGCCTCGTGCCGCGCCCGCTGCCGCAGATCCGGATCGTCCGCTGGCTGCGCGCCCCGCGCGAGACCTACGCGGCCTGGTCGCTGATGCTGCTGGAGAACGTCCGCAGCCTGGACGAGGCGGTCGAGGAGGTGCGCGAGGAGCGTCAGGCGAAGCTGGACGCCAAGGCCCGCGCCCGCACCGCCGACCGTCGCGAGCGGGCCGAGCTCAAGGCCATCTCCCGCCAGGGCGGCATGCTGACCCGGGCCCGCGGCGGCCGCCAGGTGCCGGCGCTGACGGCGGCCGGAGACGGCCCGACCGCTACGGAGCCTGCCCTAGCGGCCGAGTCGGACACCGCCTCCCCGCGTCAGTCCGCCTCCGCGGCGCTCGAGTCGGCCCCCTCGGGCGCCCTGGACGCCGGCCGCCGCCCGCGTGCCGCCGTCGGCTCGTCCTATTCCTCCTCGTCCTACTCCTCGTCGTCGTCCTACTCGTCCTCCTCGTCCTACGAGTCGGGTTCGTCCTACGACTCGGGCTCCTACTCCTCGGGCTCGTCGTACTCCTCGGGCACCGAGAAGGGCTCGTCCCAGCGCGGCTCGACCGTCGACCTGACGGCGGACGACGACACCCTCTCGATGCCGAAGCTGGACTCGCTGGAGCGCAAGCTGCGCGCCATCGAGCAGCAGCTCGGCTGAGGACCGCGCACCACACCGCACGCGCGAAGGCCGCCCCCGGGAGTCCCGGGGGCGGCCTTCGCGCGTGCGGTGTGCCGAACGACTACTGGTCGCTGCTCACCAGTTCGTGGTCGTCGTCCGACCCCTCGCGCCGGTTGCGCAGGATCGAGGAGCCGAGCGCCAGCCCGATGAACGCCACGCCGATCAGGCCGGTGACGATCTCTGGGATGTGGTACTTGATCCCGACCATCAGGATCACGGCCAGGGCGCCGATCGCGTAGTGCGCGCCGTGCTCCAGGTAGACGTAGTCGTCCAGGGTGCCCTTGCGGACCAGGAAGACGGTCAGCGAGCGGATGTACATCGCGCCGATGCCGAGGCCCAGGGTGATCTGGAAGATGTCGCTGGAGATGGCGAACGCGCCGACCACGCCGTCGAAGGAGAACGAGGCGTCCAGGACCTCCAGGTAGAGGAAGAGGAAGAACGCGGCCTTGCCGCCGACCTGGACGATCGACTTGCCGCTCTTCTCGGCCTCCTCCTCGCGCTCGGCCTCCTCCTCCAGGCCCGCCTCGAAGACGGAGGAGAGCCCGCCGACCACGAGGTAGGTGATCATGCCGAGGACACCGGCGAGCAGAACGGTCTCCGCGTGCTCCCCGGCGAAGAAGTTGGAGGCCAGCACCAGGGTGACCAGCGCGACGACCACGGAGAAGGCGTCCAGCTTGCCGACCTTCTCGAGCGGGCGCTCGATCCAGGCCAGCCAGTTGTGCTCCTTCTCCTCGAACACGAAGTCGAGGAAGATCATCAGCAGGAACACGCCGCCGAAGGCCGCGATGGCGGGGTTGGCCGCCTCCAGGTACTGGCCGTAGGTGAGGCCCTCGTACGTCTTGTCGGAGTGCAGCGCGAGGTCGATGACCGTGCTGGGGTTGAGCTGGGCGGTGAGGCCGACGACCAGCAGCGGGAAGACCAGGCGCATGCCGAAGACGGCGATGAGCACGCCCACCGTCAGGAAGATCTTCTGCCAGTACGGGTTCATCCGCTTCAACACCGTGGCGTTGACCACCGCGTTGTCGAACGACAGGGAGATCTCCAGGATGGAGAGGATCAGCACGATGCCGAATCCTTGGGCCCCCCAGAGCAGTCCGGCCGCGATCAGGCCGATGACGGTGATCGCGAACGACCAGCCGAAAGTGCGGAGGAACACGGGACTTGGTTACCTTTCGGGTTCGGGCCGTGCCGGGGGTCGGCCTCGTCCCGAGACGCCCTGACCGGGCCCGGCCCGGTCAGGTCACCCCCGCACTGCCCTCTGTTCTCATGATCGTTGGTTGGGTGCGATCGTTCTGATTTTCGCCCTTACTGTACGTTCACTCCGAAATCGAGCGCGATGCCGCGCAGGCCGGAGGCGTACCCCTGGCCCACCGCGCGGAACTTCCACTCGCCCGCGTAGCGGTACAGCTCGCCGAAGATCATCGCGGTCTCGCTGGACGCGTCCTCGGACAGGTCGTAGCGCGCGATCTCCTGGCCGTCCAGGGAGTTGGCGACCCGGATGTAGGCGTTGCGGACCTGCCCGAAGTTCTGCAGCCGGGCCTCGGCGTCGTAGATCGACACCGCGAAGACGACCCTGTCCGCCTGGGCCGGGACGAGGTCCAGGTTGACCAGGACCACCTCGTCGTCGCCGGTGTCGTCGCCGCCGGTGAGGTTGTCGCCGGTGTGCTCGACCGAGCCCTCGGGGCTCTTGAGGTTGTTGTAGAACACGAAGTACTCGTCACCGAGCACCCGGCCGCCGCCGCAGATCAGGGCGCTCGCGTCGAGGTCGAACGGTGCGCCCGTGGTCGAACGGGCGGACCAGCCGAGGCCGATCTGGACCTGCGTCAGGTTCGGCGCGGCCTTGGTGAGCGAGACGTTCCCGCCCTTGGCGAGCGTGACCACCATGACTGTTCTTCCTCCCTTGCCTTCTCCCGGGGCGCGCCTACAAGGTGTAGTCCCCCGAGACCCCGGCCGGCCCCGTTTGGCCGGCTGAACTTCCTGAACTCACATCCTCCCAGCGCGCGGCGCCGGGACGGAACGGGGGCGGGGCCCGCCCCGGGGGGGGGGGGGGGGGGCCCCCCCCCCCCCGGCGGGGGGGGGCCCCGCCGCCGGCCCCGCGGGGGCCCGGTTGGGCCCCCGCACAGGGGGGGGCGGC